>NZ_JADEWO010000083.1 GCF_015207605.1 Oculatella sp. LEGE 06141 | reverse complement strand
GGTGCGGAGGGGGCAGCCGTTTGTAGTGGCGGAACGCTCACTTGAGCGCCTGGAGGGGTTGGTTGGTTACGGGCAGGCGGCATTGCGGCAGCGCTACTGGCAGGGGCTGTCAGCGGGGGCACGCTAATGGTGGCAGGGCGATCGCTCGAAAAAGTGGCAGGGGGGAATGTGGTTGGAGCCTGAACTGCCGTAGCGGGTTGGTCAGTCTGTGGTTCGGGTGTCTCCTGACGAGCAGGGACTTCGGGCGCAACAGTTGCAGAGCTAGGTACCGGGCTGGGGGCGATCGCAGGTGCCGTATCAGGGACGGTTGATTCTGCTACAGCGGTATTGGGTGGAGCCGCCTCATCCCGTACCACCGGAATTTCGATTGCATTCGGCTCTAGAGGAGGCAGATTTGTCGTCACTGAGGGAGCCGTCGGGGAAGGTGATGCAGGGGTCGTGGATTCGATCCGGGGAACCATTGGCTCAGCGGCTTGAGCAGGGGGCGACGCTGCGGCGGTAGTCGATGTATCATCCGCCAGCAGAGGACGTAAAATCCAGCGATCGCCCGCTCCACTACCACTACTGGCGCTGCCATCTGCGGCAACCCGCTGTAACTCAACCTGCCCCGGAGCAAACGCAACACCAGGCGCTAGCTCAATTACAATTCGTGCCAGGTCTGGTTGAAATTGGGCAATGCGAATTTGGCGTACCGCGCCGGAATAACCTTGCTCTACCGGAACAGCACCAATCTGGGTATTAGGTAAATCCAGCACAATTCGGGCTGGCTCGGCCAACAAGAAGTAACGCGGCGTTGTTCCTTCTGGAACCAGGATTTCGAGTTGCCGGGTGCCCGGGTTAAATTGCCAGTTCGTTAACGTTGCAGCCTGCCCTGCCGATGCCAGAGCCAGCAGAACTGTGGTTCCAGTTGCCAGATGCATTG
Organism: Oculatella sp. LEGE 06141; assembly: GCF_015207605.1. Classification (GTDB taxonomy): domain Bacteria; phylum Cyanobacteriota; class Cyanobacteriia; order Elainellales; family Elainellaceae; genus Oculatella. The sequence continues at coordinate 19,814 of NZ_JADEWO010000083.1, read as the reverse complement.
CTAACGGTAGGTTAATCGATGACAAAGCTACGATTCCAACTCCAGCCCAAATCTTTCGTCCCAGTGTTGTAGTGTTCTGCATACGTCCTAATCCCACCAGCGTTTGGCGTAAATCTCCCCGTGATCCCTACTTGCAACCCTGATGCTAGATGTAGCGGTTAAACGTTCTCAACCGTCAGTATGGTGTCAAGTTTAATGAATTTAGGCTCTCATCATCAAAAAGTTAACCCAATGTGATTGAACCAGACAAGGACACTGGAACATCTGCCAGCCGTCGATGCCGTGAATTCGGCAACTCCTACCAACCGATGAAGATGCATCCATTTGGGTAAACAGAGTCAGGAAAGATGATCAAGTAACCTAACGCTTTCCAACCCTCTGTGAATGCCGATCGCTCGATCGCTTTGATGTGCGCTGCAACGTCTGGAATCGCTGCCTCAACCCATCCAGATTGGCAACATGCTGGCCATAGCGCCAACGAACGTATGCCTGGGCAATTTCTTCGATAATCTCAGCATGGGCAGCATCATAGTGGCTCTCTAACTGCTGAGCATACTCCAGCGGGGTTTGAAACGGTGCCTTATGAAAGCCTTGATCTGCTAACCAATGCAGCATGTGTTGATACAGCGCCTCCATCGCTGGCAGACGGGCAAGCCACCAGCGATAGCGCCAGCTCTGCCAACTGTTCCAGCCTAACCATCCCAGAAATCCCAAACTGGTAATCAATCCCAGTGCTGCCAGTATTCCCCTCCAGCCGTTTGAAAACAGAGAAACCAGAAAGGCGATCGCCCCACCCAAGCCAGCCGCAAGGCGTTCCAACAGGAAACTAAGAACTCCTGTTACGGGAGATGGCAACCAACCTGCAATCCAGTGCCAAAATTGTCGCAGGACGCTAAAAACACGCGAGTCTTCAACCGAGACGGGTTCCACCTCATGTCCAGGAATCGCGTCAAACGAGAGCCAGCCGTATCGGTTAAAGTACACCTCAGTCATGGCATAGGCATCCGTATTTCGCACCACATAAAATCCTGTAAACGGATTGAATTCGCCTGAGCCAAATCCGACCACTAGCCGCGCTGGAATCCCGATCGATCGCAACATCATGGTTAATGTTGTCGCAAAGTGGTCAGGGTAGCCTCCCTTCGCCTTAAACAAGAAGGTGTCTACTAAATCCTCGTCTTCTTCTAGAAAGCCTAAATCAGACTGAACCGTATAATTTTGTTTGAGATATTGGGCCAGATATAGCGCTTGCTCGGATGGTGCGGTGGGTTGGGTTGGAGCCGCTGCCAAAATGTCGTTCGTCGTTTGCCGCAGGCGATCGGTCAACGCATCAGGAATTTGTAAGTAGTAGTCGCGAATGTTAGGGGGATAGGTCTGGGTCGATTGCCGTAGCCGAGTTCGATCGCGGTAGGGCACCTGAGAGACGACGGTGTAGGTCAATCCTTCCGATAAGGGAATGGGCGATCGCAACCCCCCTTCCAAATCTCGCGCCACCTCTCGCGTCGGAAAGTACAGTTCCTTCGGTTCATATAGTGCTGGAATTAGATTCGGCAAATCAGCCGTGACCGTATAAGACTGAACCACCTCTCGCGTTCGGTTAAACGTTAACAGCAGAGGCAAATTAAAGCGGTAGCTCCAACTGGGTCGATTCAGCTTTTGGATCTGCGCCTCGTCATTGCGCGACACTTCCCATCCTTGCCCGTTGTAGCGATCGAAGGCCATGACGCGCCAGAAGCCAGGAGCCTGAGATCGAATTCGCATCACCACCTTCGGCTGCATCTCACCCCGCAGGTTCTGGTTGATGCGATCGTTGAAGCCATAGTAAACATTGGCATCCAATTGACCGGGGCCACGCTCAACATTTCCACCCGATCCAGAGCTGCTTCCAGTGCCCGTTTTGCCCTCTCGAACATAGCCAGAGTTAATAATGGTCGAACCGTCAAACTGCCCTTCAAACTCAATTGGGCTACTGACCGGAAAGGTACGGAGTTGATATCCCGGAAAGCGGGGCAGTACTGCAAAAATGGTCAGCCCTAATCCCACCGTAATCAGCAAAACAACGCCTAGCCGCTTTAGCGATAGACCCGCACTAACCTCCTGAACTCGTTGGGACAGTAACCCCAAACGAGAGCGATAATCTAAAACCAGTGCTGGCAGACCGATCGCCAGAAACAGCAGCAGCATCGGCGCAAACGCCAGAGTCTGGCTAATCGTTGCCGCTACTCCTAACAAAATCAGCCCAATCACAATCGAGTATCCCAGGTCTTTGCGGCGTGGCAAATCAAAACTGTGGAACACCTGAAGCTGAATCAACAGCGCGGCCAATACCAGTCGCGTGTCGTTTTCCTGGTTAATCAGGCTCATTAAAAAAATCGCCAGTGCAACAAGCATGGCGATCGCAATACAAAACTTTACTGGAATGTTGCGGCTATAGCGGCGAAACCAGCTCCAGCTTGCTCCCACCGCACTCACTGGCACAGCCCATACGCTAATACCAAGCGGATCAGCAATATCGGCAGCGGCAATATCTGTGGCGATAATGCCCACACTGACCAATGCTTGGACAAGCACCCTTAGTAAGAGGGAGTCCTCTGGCTGAGGCGACGGTATCGTCTCAAACTGCTGCCGCAATTTCTTAAAGACAGAAGCGAACGAACGATGCGGTTCAATGGAGCGATTCGACATACAGGAAAGGAATTTTGGAGCTAGAACTCAGCCAATCCAGGATCATACTGGTTAATTAGTATGCCCTACTTCCTGATTTCTAGCTCCAAACTCCCAACTCTAGCCAAGCTTTGAAAGCGCTTTTTAAGTTAACGGGCTTTTATCAAAGATCGACTAGTCTGGTTCAAACTCCGATTGAATCGCAAAGATTATCGGGGGATGATCAACATCCCTAAGCTGAACCTCAAGTGAATAAATTCGATAAGGGTCTGGATTAAACAGTTCTACACTGACATAACCTGGCGTGGCTCGCTGGGCAGCAGATTGCGCTTCCTGATTCTGAAAACGAATGCTGCCTTCGCAAGGGAGCTGCCCCTGAACCCTCAATCGGCGAACCGACTGGGGTTGATATTCAATCTCCAGCGTCAGTAGCCCTGCTTCTGTTTGCCAGCAACGTTCTGCTTTCGGCTGGTTTGGCGATACGGTTAGCGTCAGAGAATTTAAAATCTCCTTAGCTGCAATCAGCGATAACGCCATTTGTTGAGCGGTGGTTGCCGACTCATAGTGTCCAGGAAAATCAGCGGTGCCCAGGCGAGATTGCGTTGCTGAAGCACCAGAACGTGAAGGAGACGCCATTACGTAACCGGCCAACTGGTTGAGAGCAGCATCTTGCCCCGGAAACAAGGCTTCTACTGCTCGAACCAATTTTGCGCCTTCGCGCAACGACGACTCAACCACAGATTGACACTGTTCAAACAAATTCAGCAGCAATGCTTCCGGCATCGGCACAGGAAGATTCAAATTTTGCAATTGAATAGTCCAGAGCTTGCCGGGAACTATCTCGGGGGTCGCCCAGTCAGGGCGTTCAGAACTGTAATCGTAAACCTCTGATTCCCAGGGGAACAGAGGCGGGTTGCGTTCGATCTCAGCGCGGAGTCGACGCTTAAGTAATGCATAGAAACGTTCTTGCACGGCAGGTGTATCTCCAAGTTCTAGGAATGTACCTTCCTGAAACGGAAAGTGGCTCAATCGATCGAGGTCATGAGGTATGACCTCAACCTCGTCTAAATTGAGCGAGTCCAGGTCATACCACTGCAAGTCCGACGATCCAAACTCATCTGGTCCAGCCAAACGGCTGGAGTGTTTCCCTGATGGCGCTGAAACAGTTTGGTTCGGATCTTGCAATAGCCAAGCCAAAAAAGCGTTTATGGCTTCTGGATACCTATTCATCGGTTGTTGTCCCTGCTCCGGATACTAAATTGTTGCGAATTTCCCAAGCTTGCTCTAATAATTTTGACCACTGCTTCTGAACTTGAGTTGCAGTGCAGCCCAACGCTTGAGAAATGACGGCTTCAGGCACCCCTTCCTGTTTAAGATGGAGCAGTTTGACTTGTTGCGGGTTAATGCGCGAATGAAGAAACTGCCACTGGCGTGGCGTTAAACCAAAATTACGCTCTAAATCCGCTTCTAGCCATTGATGCACCAGTTCCCAATGGTGGGACAACGCAAACCGAATTAGATGGTACTTGAACCGCTGCTGCAAGTAATCTCTCTGTCGGGGGGTAAGCCCTAAAATAGATTCGATTTCACTGGCGGGTAAGTCTTGTAGCCGTAGCGCGAAATAGTCGGCACAATCTTGCTGTTGACGCTCTTCCAAGTAGCCCATCAATTCATGCACAACGGCATGACGAAGGGCATCTTCTTCTAGTTCTGGCTCCAGCGCCACCATTTGCTCACGCACTTGCTGCACGGGAGCCGAGTTGCGGCTGTAGTCAGATTCGCCAGAAGCGCTCTCTGCGGCTTGCTCCATGTCCACGCTGGTTTCAGGTGGTTGCTGTTGAGAGAACGTTTGTGCTCGCAAAATAATGAGCTGTTGACTTCGCCGTCCCGGTAGGGGAATACGACGTTTGCCGTATCGTTCAGCAAACGCCATGTACTCTGCTAATTCCAACAACGTTCGGGGATGGTAGTTGGTTGGCAGTTGATTTTCACGACGAAATGCGTTGAACGCCTCGATGTAGAAGCCTTGCAAGAAGTCTTCTATAAGTGACAATCGAGCTTGATAGCTAGACTGCACCTGGGGTGGTGTAATGTAACGGTAAACAACAGCACTCAGTGTGCTATGTAATTCTACCCTTCCCCGATGGGAACCGAGCTGGTAATACTTGAAACATAGCTTGAGTCGGTGACGAGCGAGGGTGGTAGACCAGGTGTCTACTTCACCAGATGATTGAATACGCTTACTCTCAGAACAGATTCGAGTCACTTCGCTCGCTAAACGAGCAGCAACATCTCGACAGTTCTGTTCTGAAGCCTGGGTGGACTGCTTGAGTTCTTGAAGTAACAGCTGAAAAATCGCCTCCACGCTTGGGTACGATCTCCCCTGATGGTGAATGGTCGCTACAAAGTTAGCACACTCAGATGCAAGCCACCACATTTCATCAATTCTTACAAAAGACTTTTGAAGTAATGGGCTCTAATGTGAAATTTGTGCGTTGATTCCTTAAAGCAGGATCTTGCACTTAAGTATAAACACTCGGTTCCGGAGCCAGATCAAGCTGAGTGGTTCAAAATTTATCGCTAGGCAATGTCTGGTCTAGACTGAAAAGCAATTGCTGTTGCTAGTTGACGTTGTCATGAATGATTTAGACCAACAGATTCAGGTGTTGATTGACCAAGCACCGCAAGATGGCACGACTCCTGCGGCGATTGCAGCCATTGCTCCTGCGCTCAAGGCGATCGCCAATCAACTGAACCACGCCCAATACTATGTGTTGCAAACCCTGGAGCAAAATTGGGTGATGACGACACTCAGCAATCGCACGCAGCCAGATTTGGCCAAGAATGTGATCTATGCCTTTCCAACGCTAAAGGATGTGACCAGCGGGCCTCACTCCGTTAAAGATCCGCAACTGGTAGCGTTGCCCATTCCTGTGACCCATATCTTGTTTCAGCTCATTGCAATTAAGGCCGTTGATAGCGTTGTGTTTTTTGAAACGTCGGGCAACACCAACGCCGGAACCGAGGTCAACCGCGATGACCTGCAAAATCTGATCAAGCTCTACTTGCAACAGTCTCGCGACGCGACCGACCTGCCGCCCAATATTGCGTAGTTCAACCGCAAATGCCTGCGTAGTTAATGCATCTTCGTTCGCAGTTGTTTCGGTTGCTTTGCGGGAACGGCAAGGTTGACGATTAGTGAAGACGGCTAAGAACGTAGTCGGTTAGCTCAATCAGCACCTGCCGCGACTCGGAGGGAGGCAGCACTGAGATGAACTGAGCCGCAGACTGAGCGTGCTTGGCTGCTAATTCACGGGAGCGTTCAATGCCATGACCATCCTTGACGAGGGCGATCGCCTGCTCTAAATCTCCTTGCTGAGCAAACTCTCGTTCGATCAATACTTCTAAATAGGGCTTTTCTTCGAGTGCGTATAGCACGGGGGCGGTGAGATTGCCGCTCTTTAGATCAGACCCGGCAGGTTTACCCAAGGAATCAATTGAACCTGTGAAGTCGAGAATATCATCGACAATTTGAAAGGCTAAACCTAGATCCCGACCGTAATGATACAGATTGTCTGCCATTTCAGCCGAAACGCCACTTAACAATCCTGCTGATTTTGAGCTGTTGGCAATCAGCGATGCGGTTTTGTAGTAGCTTTTCTCTAAATACGCTTCGATTGATAAGTCTGTGTCAAATCGATTCAGACCCTGCTGAATTTCGCCTTCAGCCAGATCCATAATCACTTCTGACAGCAGCTTTACAACGGTTAAGTTGTCGAGGTTGGCTAAATACCAGGACGATTGAGCAAACAGAAAATCGCCCGCCAAGACAGCAACTCGGTTGCCAAAGCTGCTGTGAACCGTTGGCACACCCCGCCGTAGCTCTGATTCGTCTACAACGTCGTCATGCACCAGGCTGGCGGTATGGATCATTTCAGTGATTTCCGCTAGCCGTCGATGCTTGGATGTGATGTCTTGTTCAGGCATCGTTGCTCTGGAGATGAGAAGGACGATCGCCGGTCTCAATCGTTTTCCCCGTGCACCAAAGAGATGCTCTGCTGCGGCGTACAATATGGGATGCTTTGCACCAACTAACTGCTTCAGGTTCTCCACAAGCAAACATAGATCTGCTTCGATAGGGGAAAAGAGAGAGGTCGCTGAGGTCATGGACAGGCCGATTTTGGCGTTAAGTTACGAAATTTTACATATCCTTATTATTCATTCTAAGGTAAGCCTTCCGTATCTGCTGCATTTGAATTGAGATGATCTGGAATTAACTCTCCCATCAGGGCGATCGCCAGGGAATAGATCACCAGAATACGGCTGAGAGCGCGTTTAAAGAATGCTGAGTTGATCCTCAAGCCGTCCTCCACAGCCCCAGTATGGGGACTTGAAACAGCACTGGCACTGAAGTCGTCCCTATTGGGAACGTATGGGAACTTAAAGTTCAGGCATATCGGAAAAAGGGACGAATGCAGCACGTTTGCACGTTTATCCCCCTTAAAGCGATCGCTCTCTGTTCTCTATATATTTTCTATATAGCGGGTTGCTCAGTTTTGATTTTCAGTTTCGATTTGTAGAGTGACAAGGCAATTCTCGTAGATCTACTGACTGCCGTGACCCGTACTTAATGCGTAATAACTCGCTCGGTAATAGTACAGACGACCCGTTAACGCCGGAGATTATTTCAGGCTCGGAATTAGCCTGAGCTTATAGGTTGACCAATTTTTAGCTATGTAAACTTATCAAGACTATTGCACATTCCTGCCACAATGACCGGTTTCCTATGTTAGATTAAATATTAAGGATTTCAAAACTTCATAGGTTCAGCACAGGCAAGGTTGCGTAAGCTCCATAGGCGCTGATGTTAAGGTTCGATTCTTTGGATTTCGGATTTTGCCCTAGGGTTCAATCTGAAGCATCTAAGAGTCTCATGCCGACAAGCCTGCTTGTTTTCTAGTAAAGCAAGAGGGGTGCTGGTAGATAGCCACATTTTTGTGTTGGTCTAAAAATCAGCAAAGTCGGTGTCAGCGTTTAATGAGTCTATAGCAATTCTGGTTAGCCATTTATTGAGGTCTGAGTGACATGTTGACTTATCAGCATGCCAGACAGTTCGCATATGCATTTGTGTAGTTCTTGATGTTCTGCGCGTCTTAAGCTAGCAAACCTTGAATTGATTATTGGATTGTAATATGACTTACAACGGTGTGCCACTGATTATCCCTTTTCTGGCAACGGGCTATCTGCTGGCGGTGTATGTGCTGTTGATGTTAGTTCAACAGCGATCGCGTGCCTAGTACGGTTTAGCCCCATCTCCCCTGCCTTATTGGTGAGAGCATCAGGTAATTGATGTTCTGGTTTCACTGGTAGCGTTAACGCTGCCGACAGGGTTTTTTTCTTAAACCAGACAATAGGTTCAAGTTGCAACAGGCTTTAGCAGTCTGTTGCAATCTGGCTGAATTGGGAAAGAGAAATGACCGACAAAATTTGTTTCCGAAATTCAATGTATGCCGAAGGGGTGAGGTGTTTCTCACCCCTTTTTATTGTGCTACTCCGCCGATTCCAAAGATACCGATTGACAGGCCAATGTTCGAACATCGATCTGTTCTACAACCGGAGTACATCCTAGCCATTGCGCCGATAACTGAGCAAAATGGTTGGTGCTGCCGCTAACGCAAAACCGAGTGGGTAGGGGAGGACAGGTTTCTCTTAAGCCGAGTAAGTCTAGCTCTTGAGCCACTGCACCTACAACATGAACGGCTGGATCAACTAGCCTAACTGTAGCTGGCAGAATCGTCCTTAAAACTGGTGCCAGATGAGGATAGTGGGTGCAACCATAAACCAGCGTATCGATTTGATGATCTAGCAGCGGCGCGAGATATTCCTGGGCGACGAGATGAGTATACGGCTCAGACAATCGATTTTGTTCAATTAGCGGCACAAATTCGGGGCAGCCAATTTGCCAAACCTGAACCGTAGGATCAACCTCGGCGATCGCCCGTCGGTAAGCATTACTGGCAGCAGTGGCCGGAGTGGCAATGACCCCAATCCGCTGGCCCACCTGAACCGCAGCACGGGCACCCGGCAGAATAACACCCAAAATTGGAAAATCAAATTCTGAGCGCACCGTTTCTAGCGCCAGAGCCGAGCTGGTATTACACGCCATAACCACCATCTTGACCTGCTGTTGCTGCATCCAGGTTAAAATGTCGCGCACAAACCGCAAAATTTCGGCCTGGGAGCGAGTACCATACGGCAGCCGAGCGGTATCTGCAAAATAGAGAAGCGATTCCGTTGGTAACTGGCGGTAAAGCTCTCGCAATACCGTTAGCCCACCCACGCCGCTATCAAAAACGCCGATCCTGAACCGTTGTGGTTGATCTGGAACGGCAACGGGGGCTTGAAACGTCTGGGACGGAGCGTGGGGCAGGGTTGAACGAATCAACGGCAGGTCTACAGAGCCAGATATGGGGGGCACAGAAGCGTTAGACACAGGTTTTTGCATTCAAATCAATTACAGGTTTTGTTGAACATATTGCAGAATACCGCGAGCGATCGCGGCTGCCATCTGGTTGCGAAAAGCCGGGTCGGACAGGCGGGCGGCATCATCTCTTCCGGTGACAAATCCTACTTCTAACAGAACAGCGGGCATAGACGTGTTTCGTATCACATAGAATCTAGCTTGCCTGACGCCGCGATCGGTCATCCCGGTTCCTTGCAGAATACTACGATGAATCGTTTGAGCCAACGGCAAACCGCCACTGGAATAGTAATAGGTCTCAATGCCATTGACATCGGGTCGGCTCAGGCTAATGGCATTGGCATGAATACTAACAAACAGGTCAGCGTTTGAGCGTTCGGCAATTTGAACACGCGGTGCTAAATCTAGATCGCGTTCGTCTTGACGGGTGAGAATCGCTTGAATTCCTTGCTGTTGCAGCAATGATGCTACCTGTATCCCAATAGGTAAAACGATCTCAGTTTCTCGCAGCCCGTTGATGCCGACCGCACCGGGGTCAGGGCCACCATGACCTGGGTCGATCACCACTACGACACGGCTATTCGAAACGCCTGGGAGTGAAACGGGTGCCTGAGCGGTTGAGGGCGGTACGGCTGTGGACGTGGGAGATGGAACCGCAATGGCCGCCGATCGCTGCAATTCCAGGGCGAGCAGGGAGCCACTGGGCTGGTTTAAACTGCCAATTTGAACGCCAGTCGCGGGTTGAACCAGGACAACAACCGTATCCTCACTCTCTTGACGCAGACGTACACGCATCAGAGGACTGCCGGAATCCAGTTGAGGCCCTTCAACGCTATCGTCTAGTCGGGCGGAGGGAATAGTAATTTGGTAGGCGGCTGTGGCTCGATCCCAACCGCTAGTGTAGGTCAACGGTTGATTGGCTCTAATTAAAAGCTGTGTGTTGCCATTAGCCAGTTCAATGGCTTCAATCGTGGCTGGTTCAGCCGCCGTTGCTTCGATTTCAGGTTCGTCATCGTTGCTATCATCTTCGGTTCGGGCGATCGCACCACTGGTAGGGACAACTACAATTCCGCCAAAGTTGCTGGCTGTTGCTCGCCACTCAATTCCTGGATTGGTCAGGTCAAGCGTCAGGCGGGCAACCGGGGGAGAGGTTTCAGCCTGCGTAATCTCTAAACGACCCACTCCATTACGGTTTACGTCCAACTGGCGCTGGGTGAGTTGAGGAGAAATAGCGGTTCCAGCTAAATCGATAGTGATCTGGCGACGGTTGCGGCTGCGATCGACGTTAATAGCCGGGGCATCGCCCGTTGTCCGCAAGAAAAAGCCATCTGGCGTAACGCGCACACTTTCTAATTGCGTTGTCGCACCCGACACCGCTGGTGTATCGGCGACACTTTCAGTGGGAGGCAGGTTTGGTGAGGGCGTGTTGGCGATCGGTGGTGTGACCACAGTGGCACTAGGTTCAACTCGCTCAGGGGTGGGGAGTTGAACCGTCCATTGAGAAGGGGTTGCCCCTCGTACTTGAACCCCTTGCGGATTCAGGGTATAACCCGAATTCAGCTCAATCACAATGCGAGTCGTTTGAGCATCAAACTGCCCTACTCGCACTTCTCGAATCGCCTCCCCAACCACTTGACTCGTTCCCGGTCGCCCAAGCGTGGTTCCGGGAAGATCGATTACCAGACGAGTTGGGTCGGCAATGAGCTGGGCACGGGGTTGAACGCCACCTTCGGTTGTAAATGTGAGTTGATTGCGACTGGCATCAAACCGCCAAGATTGAAGCGTAGCGGCTTCTGCCGGAAGCGTAATCACCAGGGAACTGACACAACCCACAAGGCTGGGCACTAACCAATGAAATCTCACAGGCGCGAATTCTCCTTTTTGCTCTAGTCGAGTCGTCTAAAATGCTGGCGTTTCAGCCTGGGTTCTGAGACGCAGTGGACTGTAGATCTCTTTCCCTTGAGAATCGCCATGTGGTAGAAGCCAACCCTCATCACAGTGCCGTAGCTGACTATACAGCATCGCGCCAGGTTACGAAATATGGCGGCTCAGGTATAACCGTGCAAACACTGATTTAGGTTGACAAGCTAGCTTCACCTTTTCAGAACTCCACGCTCAAAACTGAATAACCGGCAAAGGGCACAGTCCAATTTCAAGTAGGCTCTGTTGGCAGTGAAATAATTGACCGCGATTGTGATGAATTGGAGATCGACAGTAACCAACTATGAAAGTCAAGTGTGTGTGGTGTAGCCAGGAGTAACCGGGTTAGCTATTGTGTTTCAGCGTCAGGGTACCCATGAGGCTGACTTACAGTAGAACTAGAGGGAATCCAGGCTAGAGACAGGTGAATGCTTGAGTGGGCTACGGTTATAGCTGTTGTGATATCTGCCGTTAGATTGTAGGTCAGAGTCTACACGCGACTGGACGCACCCCAGAGATCAGATGTTTCAGATCACTGAATCGTGGATCAAACGGACGTTGAATCTAAGGATTCAGATGATAAACTTCAGAACGTTCAGGTGTTTCAGTGTAAAGCTTAAGCGTCTTTGAGTCTACAATCCTGATACCGCAGATCGAAGTCTTCACACTTGTATCGTTTGTATCGTTGAATCTAGCTAAGCGACTGATGAGGCAATATGGCGATCGAGATTGAACGTAAGTTTTTGGTCACGGGCAACGATTGGCGTTCCTTATCCAAAGGCATCGTTTATCGGCAGGGATATGTTTCATCGGAGCCGGGACGCACCGTGCGCGTGCGCGTAGCAGGCGATATTGGTTATTTGACGATTAAAGGCGCAACACGCGGCGTTTCTCGCTCTGAATTTGAGTATGTTATTCCCCTGGCCGATGCAGAAGATCTGTTGGAGAACCTGTGCGATCGCCCTCTGATCGAAAAAGTTCGCTATAAAATTCCGATTGGAACCGTGGTTTGGGAAGTCGATGAATTTTTGGGTGACAATCAAGGGTTAATTGTGGCTGAAGTGGAATTAACCGCTGCCGACCAAATTATTGACCGACCGACCTGGCTTGGCGAAGAAGTGTCCCATGACGTTCGTTACTTCAACGCTAGCCTTGCCAAACATCCCTTCAGCCGTTGGTGAAGGGATTGATCCATCGTTGGAGGGTGCAAGCAGAACCACTCGCTACGCTACAACATCGCTCCAGGAAAGATAGGGCAACTGAGCCGCTGTCTTCCGAATGGCATCGGCTTGAGCGACCAGTTGTCCACAGGCATCCCAGGTGCCCGCCAGAAACATGTTTTTTGCTCCGTCGCCCATGACGATTGGCGCAGAGAAATCGCCACAGTTCACCTGCATGGTGTCTAGATTCACCTGAATCGGCACCTCTGGACTGGCCATCAACCGCTCTTGTAACTGTTTTACGGTATTGGGATCTGCGGTAACACAGGGAATGCCCATTGCTACACAGTTTCCCAAAAAGATTTCGGCAAAGCTTTCACCCACTAGAGCCTGGATGCCCCACTTGGCGATCGCCTGGGGCGCATGTTCTCGCGACGAACCGCAGCCAAAGTTACCGTTGACAACCAGAATGTTGGCACCCTGATACTGAGGCTGATCAAACGGATGCTGTCCGTGCGTTTGAGCGCGATCGTCTGCAAATACCTGTTCTCCTAAGCCATCAAAGGTAACACACCGGAGAAACCGGGCAGGAATGATGCGATCGGTGTCCACATCGTTGCCCACTAACGGAATTCCTCGACCCAAAACGGTTTTTACCTGACTCATATCAACCGGCTCCACCAATGACTGACAATGACTGAACTGAGGGACTGTGAACGAGTGCAATTGTGCAATTACTGGGAGGCCAATAAGCTGCGAACATCCGACACCTGACCTGTAATGGCCGCCGCCGCCACCATCGCGGGACTCATCAAAAGGGTTCGTCCAGACGACGATCCTTGCCGTCCTTTAAAGTTGCGGTTAGAGGAGGACGCGCTAATTTGCCGCCCCTGCAACTTATCAGGGTTCATGGCTAAACACATCGAACAACCCGGTTCGCGCCATTCAAACCCAGCATCCAGAAAAATGCGATCGAGTCCTTCGGCTTCGGCTTGCTGCTTCACCCGTTCTGAGCCAGGAACTACAAAGGCTTTGATGCCCTCCGCCACATGCCGACCTTTGGCAATTTTAGCGGCTTCTCTCAGGTCGCTGATGCGTCCATTGGTGCAGCTACCAATAAAGCAGACATCAATCTTGGTGCCCTGAATCGGGGTACCAGGGCTGAGATCCATATATTGGTAGGCTTCTTCTGCGATCGGTCGCTCTGCTGCGGGCAGGTCGTTAGGCAGCGGCACAGGCTGGTTGATAGCAATTCCTTGCCCCGGCGTAATTCCCCAGGTGACCGTTGGCGAAATCTCAGCCGCATCAAATACAACCACATCATCATAGTCAGCGTCAGCATCACTGCGAATGTGCGTCCACCACTCCACCGCTTTATCCCAACTGGCACCATGAGGTGCAAAATCTCTCCCCTTGAGATACTCAAACGTGACGGCATCGGGGTTGATATAGCCACAACGAGCGCCCCCCTCAATGGCCATATTGCAGACGGTCATGCGTTCTTCCATGCTCATCTGCTCAAAGGTGGTGCCAGCGTACTCATAGGCGTAACCTACGCCCCCTTTTACGCCCAACGTGCGAATGATGTGTAGAATTACGTCTTTGGCGTAAACACCGGGATTGAGCGTGCCGTTGACTTCAATTTTCCGCACCTTCAGCTTTGACAAAGCCAGCGTTTGCGATGCCAAAACGTCACGAACCTGGCTGGTGCCAATGCCAAAGGCGATCGCCCCAAATGCTCCGTGGGTAGACGTATGGCTATCACCGCAAGCAATGGTCATGCCCGGCTGGGTTAACCCTAATTCGGGGGCAATCACATGCACAATTCCTTGATTGCCACAGCCTACGTTGTAGAAAGTGATGTCATTGTCCTGGCAGTTTTTCTCTAACGCCTGCATCATTTCTTCGGCTAATGAATCAGCAAAGGGGCGTGCTTGATTCTCGGTGGGCACAATATGATCAACTGTGGCGATCGTGCGGTTGGGAAACAGCACCTTCAGCCCCCGTTCTCGCAGCATGGCAAAGGCTTGAGGGCTGGTGACTTCATGGATCAGGTGTAACCCAATGAATAGTTGCGTCTGCCCTGAAGCCAGCGTGCCAACGGTGTGTAAGTCCCAGACCTTATCGAACAGCGTCCCTTTGCTCATGACTGTGTGGTGTTGCTCTGTCGAAGTGTTTGAAGAGTCAGTCCACCATTTTAGCTCAGTCTGAGAACCACTACCGGAGTTGACTACATGAGGGAACAGAAGGCAACCGATTCACCCTGAGGCGATTGCCAGACCACAAAATTCGTTCGACATTCATTCACCAGAAAAAGATTGAGCCATGATTAATCCAGCATTGCAATCGAGGTCGTATGGTGTTGATTAAGTGGGCGTGGCTACGGGATACTCTCAGGTTACGCGGATCTGTCATTCCGGCTGTTTTGCCTCGATCGCTGGCGTGTGGTGGGTTTGGCGGAATGATTTCTCTGCTGCACTGGCTGGGAATGCCTGTCTCAGCTCCTCTCTTAGCCAGTTTAATTCCAAATATTGTTTTGGGATTGCTGCTAGTTTTTCGCACCAATACTGCCTACGAACGCTTCTGGGAAGGGCGAAAGATGTGGGGCAGCATCATTAACACGGTGCGAAATTTAGCCCGCCAGATTTGGACGATTGGAATTGAAGAAAACCCCGGCGATCGCCAGGACAAAAAAGCGACTCTCTATTTATTAGTGGCCTTTGCTGTTGCCACCAAGCTGCATTTGCGGCAACAGCCCGTTAATAGCGAACTAGAAACACTGCTGTCGCATTCTCGCTACAGCAAACTTAAATTGATGAATAATCCTCCATTGGAAATTGCCTTCTGGATTGAGGATTACTTGCAGCGGCAGTATCAGAGCGATCGCCTCAATGTTCATCAACGAATAGCAATGCAACAGTTGCTTAATCTATTAGTTGATCACCTGGGAAGTTGTGAACGGATTCTCAAGACTCCTATTCCAATGGCCTATGCCATTCACCTCAAACAATTATTGCTGCTGTATTGTCTGGCCTTACCGTTTCAACTGGTGAGCGGCCTACAGTGGTGGACTGGGTTAATCGTTGCTTTGGTCAGCTTCACGCTATTCGGTATCGAAGAAATTGGAGTTGAGATCGAAAACCCCTTTGGCACCGATGCAAACGACTTACCGCTGGATGCTATGTGCAGCACAATGCTACACAACATTGAAGACTTGATGATGTTGAGTCCAAGTAATTCTACTGACTCTCTACAGGAAATTAGCCATTAGCAATAGACACATAGCGGCTCGCATCACAGGCTGTGTAGCAAGCCGTAATTCAACGGACATGGGCGGTCAAGGAATGACAGACTCTCTTACCCATTTGCACATCCTACAAACTATCTTTATGAAACCGTTGCCGCCATTGAGTTACTCGCTGTCTAGCCTGTCTTAACCGCTCAGAGTCTGGCAGTGTTGGATCAAGCCCTACCGCAGAAGCGGATTGGACGTTCCAGAAATTCTGCCCCTGGGAAATTCGGATCAGAGCTTGCTCCACGGCAGTTGGCAGCGTTTCCCATTCTAGTTTGTCGTTTTTAAGCAGTTGCCGCAGTTGACGGAGTGTTTCCTGCAAAAACATGGGTTTCTGGCAATCTTCCAGCGGAGCAACCGTACGAATTGGATCGCGATTCACGGCGGCAAAGGCGTGTCGTACAGCCTGAACGATCTGCTGTTTGTACTGAGAGCGTCCCTTGCAGAGTTGATGGTCTAACCCAGACTGGCTGGTGGCATACAGCCCCGGCAACTGATTGAGGGCATAAGCCGTTAGCTCAACGTGTTTGACATACGCAGCCATTCTAGGAGGTACAGACTGGAGCTGCCGCTGCACTTCTTCTGCCACTAAAAGTTCCATTGCATTCTTGTAGATTTCCACCATAGTTGCCCTCTGCTGATTCAATTCTCTTGAGCAATAGACACCGTCTGTTATGCCTGCTTGAACTACTGACGTACATCTACTCAGTAGTATAAAGCGCTGAGTAGAGTAGTAATAGTACCCGCCTGGGGTGTCTCAGATCAGTATTCCCAGGGAGATAACCAGAATTGTTAACTTAGCGTAAACCGTCACAACGAGCGTCAAGGTTGGGTTTGATTACTCAAAAGATTTTTTCGATAGGATGAAATCCTTCTTATTTCAAACTGGATGAAATATTGGGGCAACTGAGATTAATTTACTACCGCTCAATTGCGTCAGTTCACCATTATTTCTTGCGTTAAATTTTCAATATTAGTGAGAATTAATTCTATTAAGATTGTGTTTGAACTTTGATTTGAATTAGTTGCATTTCGAGTTGAATCTAGATAGATTGAGAGATATGCTCAGGACTATATAGAGAGCAAAAAGTAGTTGCCCTCGCAGAGGAGAATAAGATTATGTCTACAACTGAAACAATGGTGCAGTCCTTTGGTCAAATTGAAGCGAATCCCATTGGGCTAGAGTTACATGTCACTACCGCAGTCTGTGAGGGGTTCAACATTGCTTTAGCTAGTTTTCAGGCATTGTATTTGCAGTATCAAAAGCATCATTTCGTCGTAGAAGGAGCTGAATTCTATCAGCTGCATGAATTTTTCCAGGAAGGCTATGAAGCTGTGCAAGAGCATGTTCACGAGATTGGTGAACGCTTGAATGGATTGGGCGGCGTTCCCGTCGCAAGCTTTACGAAACTGGCAGAGCTGTGCTGTTTTACGCCAGAATCAGACGGTGTCTATTCTTGCCGTCAAATGGTCGAACATGATTTGGTTGCAGAACAGGCCATCATCAAACTGTTGCGTCGGCAGGCGGGGCAAGCTGAGAGTTTGGGCGATCGCGCCACTCGTCATTTATATGAGCAAATTCTGCTGAAGACAGAAGATCGCGCGTTCCACCTCGATCACTTCCTGGCTCACGACAGCTTAACTCCAGCCTTTAGAATGGTAAATGGCAGTAACTAAGTGGCGTTGCCATCTCCAAACCATTGCTAAATCAAGCCTCTGCTTACCTACTGGTATCTCATGGCAGCCGTGACCCTCGGCCTCAGATCGAGGTTGAGCGGTTGCTGGGTTATTTATCTGAGCAGTTGCAAGCAAAGTACGCCAGCAGGCAAACCGAATGCATGGGTTTGCCTGCTGGCGATCGCCACCCACCCTTTCCCGTGCTAGCACCTGCTGCTGGCCTACAGGGGAGCACAACCTTGCCGATGCTTGGTTCGGCTACGTTGGAGCTGGCAGAACAGCCCTTACACCAGCAGATTCAGCAGTTTGCTCAGCGTTTTGTGTCACACCTGAGGGAAAATGAGGTTCCACTGCTCAATGCTTCGGTAGAAGTGGTGCCCCTCTTTTTGTTGCAAGGTGTGCATGTGATGGAGGATATTCCAGCAGAAGTGGCGATCGCCCAACGGGCGCTGGCAGAACAGGTAAAGGTGAACGTACGGGCGCATTTGGGAAGCTATCCCGGTCTTAAACGCCTGTTGCACGCCATCGTTGACGAGTTACCTGCCACCCACAAAATTTTATTGGCGCACGGCAGCCGCCGACCCGGTAGCAGTGAAGCGATCGAGTCGTTGGCGGCGGATGTAGGAGCCATACCAGCGTATTGGGCTGTTTCTCCCAGTGTTGATTCTCAAGTCGCCAGCCTGGTTAGTACAGGTTGCCAGCAGATTACGGTTCTGCCGTACTTCCTGTTCTCAGGGGGGATTACCGATGCGATCGCTCAACTAATGGAGCAGTTATCCCAAACCTTTCCTCACATTCAGCTTCAGTTAGCTCAGCCGTTGGGTGCCAGTCCAGCTTTGGCAAAAGTGATTACAGATAACATTTAGTCAAAGGGATGGACGATAAGGTGTGAACAATAGCCTTCGTTTGCCGTTCTGTTTTATCCATTTTTGACTGATTCTTTCTATGCAGCACTGTTCAGGCAAAGTGTATTTAGTCGGAGCTGGACCAGGCGATCCGGGCTTACTGACCCTCAAAGGAAAAGCGTTGCTAGAAAGTGCCGATGTGGTTGTGCATGATGCGCTAGTCAGCCCCATGATTTTGGCCATGATTAACCCGCAAGCGGAACAAATTGACGCGGGCAAACGGCGCGGACGGCACTCGTTAATGCAAGAGGAAATCACCCAGCTATTGATTGAAAAAGCCCAAACCCATGCGATTGTCGTTCGCCTGAAGGGTGGCGATCCCTTCATGTTTGGTCGTGGGGGAGAAGAAATGGAAGATCTGGTGCAGGCTGGAATATCAGTTGAGGTAATTCCGGGGGTGACATCAGGCATTGCGGCTCCCGCCTACGCCGGGATTCCGTTAACCCACCGTGCCCACAGTTCGTCCATTACTTTTGTTACGGGGCATGAATCGGCAGGTAAGTATCGTCCAGCGGTGAACTGGCAAGCGATCGCGCACGGGTCTGAAACCATCGTGATCTATATGGGCGTACACAATTTGCCATACATTATTAAGCAGCTACAGCAAGCAGGGATCAAACCCAGTACCCCTATTGCTCTGGTTCGCTGGGGCACCCGCCCCGAACAGGAAGAGCTGATTGGCACCCTGGAAACGATCGTGTCGCAAATTGAGTTAACCGGGTTCAGCGCTCCGGCGATCGCCGTCATTGGTTCAGTTATCAACCTGCACGCCACTCTAGAGGGCTGTCGTCCACGCTTCTAAGAGGGTGTCTGAAGAATGGCTCAACATTCTAAATTAGCCCCCTAAATCCCCCAAAATTGGGGGACTTTGAAACAGAATTGATTCGGAAGTCCCCGTTCGGCTGAGCGCTCACGTCGAAGCCAAAATTGGGGGATTAGGGGGCGGTTTGAGTTGGAGCTTAGCACTTTTGAGATATCCTCTAAAACCCAGCCAGCAAAAAGCCGCTCCAGTAGAGCGGCTTTTTGCTGGTGATGTCAGGTCAACGAACTTAGATAGCGTTACTGGTTGGCTGTTCTAACGCAGTTCACCATCCTTAATGTGGCTGCTGCCGCATAATTCCGTTGGGCTGGGCTATTTGGCGCAAACGTGGTACCCGTCTCGTTGACTGGTGACGCAACACCACAATAGGTAGACATCTGAGTGATCAGTGAATTCGCCCAGTGACCACTCGTATCTGAGAAGGCTCTCGGCTGCTGACGCGCTTCAAGGGTTGTGCTGCGTCCCTGGAGCGTTCTGGCATACTCGGCAGTTCTGCGAAGCACAGCCATCATCTCAGCTCGTGTCACTGGTTGGGTTGGGCGGAACGTGCCATCCTGGTAGCCGCTGATGATGTTGTTGTTTCGGGCAAATTGAATCTTGGCAGCACTCCAACGCGATGCGTTCACATCACTAAACGGATTCGTCGAGGTCTGAGTCGGAATCGTCACGTTGGCGTTGGGCACCTGCCGCAATGATTCTAGTACCATCGATACCAACTGTTCGCGAGTTAGCGGCGTTTGCGGGCGGAACGTGTTGTCCTCAGGGAATCCTGAAATAAACCCTAACTGTACCGCCTGCCGAATTTCACCTGCATAAATATCATTCCCAATGTCGCGGAAGCTGGTTGCTGGAGCTGGTGTGGGGCTTGGGGTCGGCGTTGGGGTCGGTGTGGGGC
>NZ_JADEWO010000082.1 GCF_015207605.1 Oculatella sp. LEGE 06141 | reverse complement strand
CAAACACCACAAAGAGTTGTGACAGATGGGCTGAGTTTGTATCCCAGAGCAATTGATGAGGAATTGGCAACGGATGTTGAGCATGAAGTGAGAGGTTGTTTAGGGAATCCGATCGAACAGAGTCATCGCGGCATTAAGCAACGTTACTATCCGATGCTCGGGTTTGGAGCCCTTGAGAGTGCGAAACGATTTTGCCAAGCATTTGATGGAGTGAGGCAGTTTTTGCGACCCAGAGCAAGAATGGCAGCGTTGGTGTCTCTATCGAAGCAACGAGCACACTTTATCGAACGAGTGAATGAATTGCAGGATCTATTTCAAGCCATCTAATCGCAAATGGGAAAGAGGAAGTTTCTGATGATAAGAGGTGATGGAAAAAGCAGTGATTTGAGTACCCAGATCTGACAGTTTCATACTTCCAGAGCATCAGCCCGGTGATCGTGCCTAATACTGTACCTACTGCTAACCCCGCCGGGGCTAAAGTGATGAAGCTCAAGTCGGCCTGACTGTTACGGGGATACCCACCGAACAGAATGATGCTCTTAAATCCAATACTGGCTCCAGCAAGAGAACCTGCTAGCATCCAAAGAATAACGGCACTAAACCTGAACTGGGATGACGCTGAAAGTCCAGCCAAGCCTACAATTGAGCCTATGAATGCACCGATGAGGACTCCAACTACAGCGGCTTGGGTTGTCCAAGTGTAGCTAAGTATATTGGCACTAAGACTTCCAATGATTGCTCCAAAGCTGCTCCAGAGAACAATTCCTAAGATAAAGAAGTAAACTTTATGTCGCATCTGAAAACGTTTGGGATAACACTTCTTATGGATCAAGTCAGTATAAGGTGAGCCTACTTCTGTTAATTCAAGAGCTGCGATCGCCTGCATCAACAGTGGACGTTAGATTGGCTGGCGGTTTCAGCGCAAGTGATATGGCCACACCTCAATTGCCCTTAGCCCATTATGCTCCAGGTTCTCTGCTCTTTGACAGATAGCGACATTAACCATCCTGTCTCAATCTAGCTCACTGAAGATAGCAATTTGTTGCCTCTGTTCTTGTCTGGAAAATCAAGGTTTTGTCGGTCTGCTATCGTTTTTTGGGAGCGATCGCCGCTACTTAAACCTTCACCTGGCAGCAGACGATCGGGTAGTCCGCCCGGATTAACGTCAGCCCTGATCGCTGTTGGAAATCGGTACGATAACGTTGCTTACCCCTGGGATAGAGGCAGGAATTTCGTAAAATTAGCAAGATTCCAGAGCGATCGCCATTTTCTTCAACATGAGCAAACTCCCCGTTAGAGAGTTCTGGAAACATCTCAATAATGCCAAACTGGTTCGCTATCTGTTGTTGTTTGCACTGGCATGGGCGATTGTACAACTGCTAGCGTATTTTCAAACCGTTCTGGTCATTTTTATCTTTGCTGCTATTCTGGCCTTTTTGCTGAATTATCCAGTTCGGTGGCTCGAACGGTGGTTGCCCCACGGTGCCGCTGGCATTACAGTTTTTTTGCTGAGTATCATTATTCTGGGCGGAGCAGTTGTTACCCTTGGCTCTGCTATTGTGTCGCAAGGACAACAACTCGTCAGTCAGTCGCCTGAGCTGATTGATACATTGCTGCCGCTGGTAGGGCAAATCGAACGCCTGCTTGAACAGTGGAACATTCAAGTTGATTTCAGCACCGTTGAGGAGCAACTACAGGAGCAGGCGATCGCTGGAATTGGCATTGGGTTAGCCACTCTTCAGCAAATGCTGACTAATTTGGTAGATGTAATTCTGATTGCCGTTGTTTCCTTCTTCATGTTGCTGGATGGGGAACGTCTGTGGAACTTCGTCATGAAAGTGTTTCCAGCCGAACATCGTGATGATGTAACCACCTCCATTCAGGCAAATTTTCTGGGTTTTTTCTGGGGACGGTTACTGCTATCCACCTTTTTTGCTGGTTCTTGTTTTATTGTGTTTGTCGTTTTGCAAGTACCTTATCCTCTGTTGTTAGCAGCGATCGCAGGTGTCTTTGACCTCATTCCCGGTATCGGTGCTACGTTAGGTGTCATCCTGGTTGCTCTAATTGTTTTACCTCAAGGAATATGGCTGAGTGTTCAGGTCATTGTTATCTGCATTTTGCTTCAGCAAGTAGAAGAAAATTTACTGATGCCGCGCATTATGCAAGGTTCAATTAATATGAATCCTGTCGTTCTCTTCCTGGCACTATTAATTGGAGCAAGAGTCGCAGGACTATTTGGTATTTTTCTAGCCATTCCAATTGCGGGTGTGGTGATTAGTTTACTTAACCTGGAAGACTTAAAGGGAAGCAAGTAAGCCGCGTGTTACACGCGAGCAGTCTTTAATCCTTTTTGAGGAATCCAGCCATCTGCTTGCCTGACACTTTTTCTTTGATAGGTTGATTTTGCAGTGTTTCACTCAACACTCTTCCAGGTTTGGTTACGATGGCGATCGCCCAATCGAAAAATCACTTTTTGGCAGATTTTGCCAGATAGTTCATCCACTTAGCCGTCTGCAAGTTTTGCGCGTGAATAATAGTGCTAATTCGCTTTCAGGGCGCGCTAGCGTACAGACATCCTCGCCAGATCTGAGATAGCATAACTCCCCTACTAGAGTGCAGCTAGCACAGTTGGCCGCGTTTTTTATCAGAGTATAAACTGTAAGTACGCTTTGTATTGTTTGACAGAGAATAATGCGGTTACTTAAGCCTTAAGATGGACGATTATTTGTTGCAAACCAGTAAATTGAACCATATAACTGTTTGTCAACTGCTAAAAGAGGTACCAATTACTGAATGGTTTTAGTTCGCTGGAGTGTTGCGTTAATTATTCTTACTTCTATTTGCGTTAAAGCCGCAAGCCTGATCTTGTCTCTGCTAAGTCTGTTTCTGTTGCCATGTTCTAATAGTTTAAGAGGTTGTGAAACTCCGATTTTTTACTTAGTAACAGTAGAAATATGATATTTCGATAACGGTTTTTCCAGTTACAAGTAAGACTGGCCTGACTACCGTGCCCTGACAGAGCCACACGATTTTCGAACATCCTCTTAATTATCCTGCTAGTCTTCAGTCTTTTGAAAAACTGTGTTTGTGTAAGTCGTTTCAACCAGGCTTCCATAATGACTGCTAATAGCTTTATTCA
The DNA here is from genome assembly GCF_015207605.1 of Oculatella sp. LEGE 06141. Lineage (GTDB taxonomy): Bacteria > Cyanobacteriota > Cyanobacteriia > Elainellales > Elainellaceae > Oculatella. The sequence goes on along the minus strand of NZ_JADEWO010000082.1, from coordinate 17,797 downwards.
TCAACTCGAAAGTCTTTACCTGCGCGTTAGCGATCTCTATCATGTTGCTAATGTTACTTCGCCGCCCAAACAGGAGTTGCTCCCTGCCGCTTTAAAGGAACTGGGTACGGTATCTGAAGAGTTGCAGGTTGCCGTCGAAATTCTGCATCAACAAAATGAGGAACTGGTTGCAACACGGACAAGAGTAGAAGCAGAACGGCAGCACTACCAGGATTTATTTGAGTTTGCACCGGATGCCTTTATCGCCACTGACTCCATGGGGGTGATTTACCAGGCTAACCGGGCAGCCCTCAAACTTCTCAATATACCTAGAGAGTTTTTGCTGGGTAAACCTTTAGCCGTATTTGTTCACGAAACCGATCGCCAACCGTTTCGATCGCACCTATCAAGGTTGAGTCAAGGCAAGCAACAGCACACGTTGGAACTTCAGCTATGGCGAGCGACAGGCGAGGCACGAAGAGCGGTTCTAACCGCTGTCCCCATTCCTAATGCAACCAGTGGGACGGTTTCATTGGGTTGGTCAATTCATGACATTACGTCGCAGAAGCAGGCAGAAGCAATCCTCTCTGACGATCAACCGTTTTTAGGTCAGGATGGTTCTGTTCATGTCTTCACTAAAGGAGAATTGATTCCATTGCAACCCCAGGCTGTTTGCTGGGTTTGTGACGGTTGGGTAGGGCTAAATACGCTGTCCGAAACGGGTAAGGAGGTTTTTGTTGGGTTGGTGGGCGCTTCTATGCCGTTTGGTTCTCCATTTACAGCGTTATCCATTTACCAGGCGATCGCCCTCTCCACGGTGCAGCTTGCGTATATTCCTTTGAAGGACATCACAAGTTCTCCTGATTTCACTCGGAAGCTGTTTGAAAAAGTAGCTAAGCGACTACAACAAACTGAATTACTGCTCTCTATTTCGGGTCAGCAACGGGTACGCGATCGCCTGTGGGGGCTGCTCATGTTTTTGAAGCAAGAGGTTGGGCAACCCATGGCAGGTGGCACTCAACTGAGCATTCGGTTTACCCATGAAGAGCTAGCGAGTGCCTGCTGCACTACGCGAGTGACAATCACTCGCCTGCTCAATCAGTTTGTGCAAGAAGGGTGTATCCGTTTCAATGCAGATCATCACATCATTCTGATGTGAGAGGGTGCCTGGAATTTGACCTTATGCTGTGCTTCAGCACGGCTGCTGGTTGAACCATTCTAAAACTCGATTCCATGACCACCACGGATCAGGATCATTGAGCTGACGCTGGCAAGCGCTGCTGCTGAGATAACCAACATGACCACCGTGGGACGTTAGCCTGAGATCGATCGCTGCGTTTTGGGCACAGACTGCTTTCAGTTCAGGTACCAGCGTTGGGTCAAACATGGGGTCGTCTGCTGCATACAAAATTAAGGTGGGTCGGGTCAGGTGTGGGAGCTGCTGTAATGGACTGGTGGCATCGTAATATGCCTCTACAGATTCAAATCCCAGTCGTTGAATCACCAATTCGTGATCGAAGGTGCGAATACTGTTCACTCGTGCGATCGCAGATGGATCAAGTGCCCCTGGATGATAAGCATGAATTTGCCATGCCAGCGCTTGCAACTGACGGGCAATAGCACGTTCTAAATATCGTCCCCAGGGATCATTGACCAAATAGGTGAGCGATCGATTGGAATCTAAACTGGGGCAAATCACCGCTGCTCCGGCAATATCCGTGTCGTTTAAGCCTAAGTCGGCTCCCCATGTGGCGCTTGTTTGGGCGGCTTTCACTGCCCACAGTGCCAGTTGCGCTCCCAAAGAGTAAGCCGTAAACCAAAATGGAGCGGGATAGCCCATTGCTTTGGCCTGGGCGGCAATGCGAACAAAATCTTCCCCTTCATATAGCCCATCCGAGGTTAGCGCCGGAGATAGCTCTGCTGTTTTGCCGTGCGCCCGCCAGTCGAACAGCACAACGGCATAGCCCTGGGCAACGGCTTTGCGTCCCAGCAGTTTCAAAAACCATTGATTTTCAAGGCTGCCTGTAATGCCATAGGTGCCAATAATGGTGCCTTTGGGATGCGGAGGACAGGCTACCTTGCCAAAAATAGGGGTATCTCTGGCTCCGGTAAAGATGTGTGGTTGGTAGAGCGGTTCCGGATTAACCGCCAGCGTTTCCCAACGACGGCTCACCTGCAAGGCCGTATAGAGGGTCATAGCCAGACCATTTCTTAGCCCCCACGGCGGGCTGTACGCAACCTGATTCATTGTGATCCAGACTTAAACGGTTTGGGCGATCGCGTCATACATCTGCTCCTATAGTTAAGGGAACATAAGTAATGTCGGGGTTCTCCCTGTCACATTGTATAAGTCCCTGTTCCTGATTGCCCTATGACGCCTCACACCGCTTCGATTACCTTAACCGTACCCGGCCCCCATCCCAAAACACCGTGGGGCAAAACAGCCAACGTGTTGCGGTTTGTCGCCGACTCCATTGGCTTTACCCGGCAACTGTTTCAGACCTATGGTTCGATGGTTTCGTTGCACTATGGCGGTGGCACAAACGTCTACTCGTCTTTGGCACACTGTCCAGGCACCGTGTTTGTTTACGGGCCAGAGTTTGTGCGGCAGGTAGCAACGCAACACGAGATTTACTACAAGCATCCGCTGTCTGGACGGCTATACCGTCGCAAGGATCAGTCTGCCCGAACGGAACCGCTGCAACACTTTGTGGTTGGGTTATTTGGTGTCAACAGCGATCGCCATCGGCAGCACCGTCAACTGATGATGCCTGCCTTTCATCGGCAGCAAATCGAACAGTATCGAGATGATATTGTGGCGATCGCCCAATCAACACTGGACGGGTTAACGGTAGGGGAAACCTGCGACATTTCCCAGGTGATGCGCTTGCTGACAATGCGAGTGGCGACCAAAACCCTGTTTGGCGAAGATATTGGCGAGCGGGGCGGCAGCATTGGTCAACTCCTACAAGATACCCTGAGCATTATGGGGTCACCGTCGATGTCCTTTCTGCCGTTTGATTTACCAGGGTTGCCGTACCGTCGCTTCCTCGATTACATTGCACAATTAGATGACGCAATGCGGGAGATGATTGCCCACAAGCGAGCCGTTGGGGGGCGATCGCGCGATGTGCTGTCGCTGTTGCTTCAGGCGCGAGACGAAGAACTCGGCACGGGTTTAACTGAAGATGAAGTCTTAGGACATGCAGGAGTAATCTTTGCCGCAGGGCATGAAACTAGCTCCAATGCATTGACCTGGACGTTATTTCTGCTGTCGCAACATCCCAAAATCGCGGCTGATTTGCTGGATGAACTCACCAGCGTGTTGCAGGGCGATGCGCCAACGGTGGCACAACTGGCACAACTGCCGCTGCTAGAGCGGGTAGTTAAAGAGAGTATGCGGGTGCTGTCGCCTGTGCCCTGGAATGCTCGGGTCACGTCCCAACCTACCGAGCTAGGAGGGTATGCTTTACCGCAGGGAACAGAAGTTTTTGTGAGCATTACCCAAACCCACCATATGCCTGAGCTATACCCAGACCCAGAGGCATTTCAACCGCAACGCTGGGAAACCATTACGCCCACAGCGTATGAATATAATCCCTTTAGTGCGGGGCCGCGTCTATGCATTGGAGCCGGGTTTGCCATGATGGAAATTAAACTGGTGCTGGCGATGTTGATCCAGCGCTACCGTTTAGAATATGTGCCGCAGGTCAATATTGAGCGGGTCGGGACAATTGTGATGTCGCCCAAGCATGGAATGCCGATGCGGGTTCATCCACCCGACCAGCAATGGACACAGGGCGTTGGCGGGGTGCGGGGAAATATCCGGGATATGGTTAACCTGCCCGCCTGAAGGTAAATGCTGGCTGAGCCTTTTGCCTGATGAAGGCGATCGCCACAAAACAAATCGGATACCTGCGATGTAGCTAACATTCCAGTTCAGCAGCCTTTTCTGCCTGTACAGTAATTAGTAACGAGTTACTCTACTTCACTTCAACATCTAGCGTCATGACAGCAACGACTCACTCAATCGACTGGAATGCGTTTACCGCTGCTCTGGACGGCATCGAGGTGATTCGCGATCGAACGCAGGTCGCCAAACTCTCGAAGGATTACTACACCTATAGCCCAATCTTGCAGGCTCAACTCGCAGACAAGGTTGGGGATGTGGTGGTTCGTCCGGCGAACGAGGCAGACGTGCTACAGGTGGCAAAGGTCTGCGTACAGCAACGAATCCCGCTGACCGTGCGAGGAGCGGGTACCGGAAATTACGGTCAATGCATTCCGCTAGAGGGCGGTGTGATTTTAGACATGACCCGAATGCAAGCAGTGAAGTGGATTAAACCCGGACTAACTTGTGTTGAACCGGGTGTGAAGCTGGCTGCGCTGGATAAGCGTACCAGAGAAACGGGCTGGGAAATGCGGATGGCTCCCTCCACTTACCGCACGGCTACAATTGGGGGATTTATCAGCGGCGGCAGCGGCGGTATTGGCTCGATCAGGTATGGGCAATTGCGCGATCGCGGCAATCTTCACGCTGTGCGGGTAGTGACTATGGAAGATGAACCTCGCGTCATTGAGCTGAGAGGCGATGAGGTGCAAAAGGTAAACCATGCCTATGGCACAAACGGTATTATCACCGAACTTGAAATTCCGCTGGGTTCGGCCTATCCCTGGACAGAATTGATTGTTACTTTTTCCGACTTTATGGGTGCGGCGCGGTTTGGGCAGGCGCTCAGCGACTCCGATGGGATCATCAAAAAGCTAATCTCGATTCATGCCACGCCCGTTCCTACCTACTTTGCCGCTCTCCGCAGCTACATTCCAGCCGATCGCCATTGTGCCCTGCTAATGGTTTCTGAATGTTGCCTGGAGCCGCTGGCTGAGTTGGTGCGCGACTACGATGGCACGATTACCTACACCAAAGCAGCTAAGGATGCCAGTAAGGGCATTGCGTTGATGGAATATACCTGGAACCATACGACGCTTCATGCCCGCAGCGTTGACCCATCATTAACCTACCTGCAAACGCTGTTTCCAGCCGACCAGGAGCTGAAGCTGGTAGAGCATATGTATCACCACTTTGGCGATGAAGTGATGATGCATTTAGAATTTATTCGGGTCAACGGTGCCAATTTGCCGGCGGCTTTGCAGATTGTGCGATATTCTACAGCCGATCGCCTCAATGACATTATTAAATACCATGAGGATAACGGTGCCTTCATTGCCAACCCCCACACTTATATCCTGGAAGACGGCGGCAGGAAGGCGATCGACCCCGTTCAGCTTCAGTTTAAGGAAGCGGTTGATCCCTATGGCTTGCTCAATCCCGGTAAAATGCGAGCCTGGTTAGAGAGATAAATGGCTCCAGTTAATTCAGCAAGTTTGTTTGGCGATCGTTCAGTAAGGGAATTTGCACCGTAAAGCATGTGCGATCGGCAGCGCTTTCAACCGCAATGGAGCCACCGAGATGTTCAATTAGTTTTTTGATGAGGGCTAAGCCAAGACCTGTTCCACCCTGCCTCCAGGCATCAATATTGGGAATGCGGTAAAACTTATCGAAAATTCGCAGCAGCTCATGGGCTGGAATTTCAACCCCAAAATTGACGACCTTCAGCACCAGTTCGTCAGGCTCAAGGGCAATGACGACTGAAATATATTCGCCGGGTGGCGTGTATTTGCAGGCATTGGTTAAAAGCTCAGCTATGATGCGCTCTAACGCCGCCGCATCCGACAAAATAGCTGGTAAATAGGAGGGGAGTTCCACCTGTAGGGTCTGCTGACGGGCGTTGGCTCGTTCAACAAACGGTTGCACAATTTTAGGGAGCCAGGTTTGCAGCGGAATTTCAGTAATCGACAGAGATTGTTTTCCAACTTCCAGGCGTTGTAAGTCGAGCAGGTCGTTGATCAGGTCAGTCTCTCGTTTACACTCATTGCCCAAAATCTGCAAATACAAGCTGATTTTATGAGTCTGAGGCGCATTTTCATGATCTAGCATGACGGCTGCTGCATCTGGTAAATGGGTTTGCCTTAACGACAACTCCAGCATTTGTAGCGCCATTGTCATGTTGGCGACGGGCGATCGCAACTCATGAGACACCGTGTTAAGAAAGTCATCTTTGGAATGGTTCAGCCGTTCCAGTTCTTCGACCTGGGTTTGCACTGCCTGATAGAGCCGCGCCTGTCGAATGGCGATCGCACATTGGTTTGCCACCTGTTTAACCAGATGAATTTCCAGCGTGGAAAAGGCGCGATCGCGCTGATCGAGCAGCAGCAAGTCGCTCAACACTCCCTGCTCGTCAATAATGGGGCAGATCAGCAGCACGAAGCGCTCTGGGGTTGAAGCCGCAATTGCGGTACAGAACTGGGTACAGTCTCCCTGATGGATCTGCTGATACACCTGGAGAAATTCGGGAACTGGCAACAGCGGCACCTGAGACTTGAAGGGCACAACAGACGTTTCGTATAAAATTCCCACCTGAGATAGATCGGGCGAATGATAGGCTGCGTTGCAATAGCGCACCTGCAAAATTTGAGCCAGCTCTTGTACTGCCGTTTGCACAATTAACGTCTCATCTAGCGAGTCGCGCACTTTCTCTGTTACCCGTTGCAATACCGCTTCAAAAGCCAGGGCTTGTTCTAGCTGTTGAGTCCGTTCTTGCACCTGGGATTCTAACAGTGAATTAAATTGCTGCACCTGCTGATACAGTTCGGATTGTTGGATGGCAATGCCCACTTGAGCGGCTAACTGCTGCAATAGCTCAATTTCTGGCGACTGCCAGTGTTTTGCGCCAGAGCATTGATGGGTAACTAATAATCCCCACAGTTGGTTGGTTTGTAAGATGGGTACGATTAAGGCCGCCCTGACTTGAAGTTGATTGAAGCCGTTAAGCTGCTCAACCGTCAATGAAGCCTGGAGAATATCGTCGATCGCCTGAACCTGACCTTCTTGGTTGAGCCAATCAAAGGCTTCAATGAAACAGGCTCCGTGAATTTGCGTCCCCAACAGCGGTGCCCATTCTGGGGTAACCGATTCCACTACAACCGTACCGCTCAGGTCAGGTTCAATGCGTAAGATGAGCGTGCGATCGGCCTGAAGAAACTGGCGCACCTCCGCTACTGTTGTATTGAGTACCGCTTCCATATCCAGCGATTGGCGGATGCGCTGGGTGATGTCGCCAACTAACCGTTCCCGCTCAACCTGCTGCTGTAAGGCTTTCTCGGCCTGCTTGCGCTCCGTGATATTGATGCTGGTACCAATAATGCGATGGATGCGATTGTGGCGATCGCGCAGCGGATGGAGGGTCGTGAACCACCATGTCTGGCGTTGGTCAAACGGCAAGCATTCTTCATAGGTAATGGAGTCGCCAGCCTGAACACAATCTTCGTAATGTTGACGAACGGCAACAGCCGCATCCGGTGAAAAAATCTGGTCTGGTGTCTTATTACATAGGTCTTCAGTGGACAGACCTGTTAACCGCTCATGGGCTGCATTTGAGGCAACATAGCGAAACTGCTGCGGCTCGGTAATATCCACCACGAAAATGGGTTCTTCGATGCCATTGTAAATGCTGCGTAAAAGCTGTTCTTGTTCTCGCAGTGAGCGTTCTATGCGATGACGTTCTATGACTTCCGCTTGCAGTTGCGCGATCGCCCACCTCAAGGCACTGGTTCGATCTAGGTTGTCTTCTAATGCTTGGTTGACCCGCTTCAGCGCTGTTTCTGGTTTAGCCCGCAACGGGCGATCGCTTTCTGCTAATGGGTGGAATGGCCTGATCCACAACAGCAAGCCCTGCTGCGGATGAGCAGAAACAGTGGCTTGCTGCATCTGGTGCTGTTGGGGTGTGCCACAGCGCAACGGTTGACTGATCTGCCAGGTGGGTTGCTTTGCCACCGTATCTAGTGCGTGTTTCAGTGTATCGCGATCGTCAGGATGAACCAGGGTGAATACAGGCGTGCCAACACGGTCGTCCGTCGGATGGTTGCTAAAACTGGATACATTAGACGGCTCGATCGCCAAAATCGTACCGTTGAGGCTGAGCTGCAAATACAGTGAACTCTGAGGCTCTGGAGGCAACTTGTACATTGACTCGGCTGCAACTTCACAGGAAACACGTTCTAAAAGATGATGGAATCGAGGTACAGACTGTGGTTCAGCACTACCGTAAAGCCATGTTAGCTGGTCGTCGAAATTCATAGCCAACTGCCCTTAGCAAAACTCAATATTGCTTGCTGTGTCGTTTGGTATGGTTCTACCCCGGTCAAAGCATTTGCGACAGGTCTGGATGACGCCAGTAGACTATCCATCCGATGATTACACATCTTGTATTTAATTATACAAGTCGAAATAAAGGGAGATGTTTCTTTGTGGTTTGTTACTGAAAGGCGCACGGTTGGTTTAGCAACGGTGATACGCGATCGCCGGGGGTGGATCTGGCTTCGGTTTTGAGAGAGCCGTTTCAGTAAAGTTTCCCTATTAAAATGGCAGGTGTTGCTAAGGGGATGTAGCGCATTCATACCGTAATTCAGCAATGCCAAATTGCAGGCTGGTGACGGATGGCAGTCGGCGTTGGCAGATCTGTGATTGGGGCGATCGCGGTTGTTCCAGATCCTGACCACTAGCATGACTGTCGCAACCGACAGTTCATTTCCTCGCAAATTGCTCTATTACAGAAAAGAAGATCCCCTGTATTGAAGTCAATTGGGGGCAATATAGAAAATAAGGTCGTTTCAGATCATCATGCTTCCCAATAGACAGTTGTAATAACACAGGCTGATGTAGATTCAAACCTACAGATTCCAAATAGTGCGCCTTATCTCCGGGGGCGAAAGAGTGCTACCAGTGAAAGACTACCGAGCCAATGACCTCAAGTGAACCAAGTTGATGAATGAGACTCTGCACAGCGCTGCGAAAGGAACTATCTTAATCGTTGACGACACACCAGAAAATCTGAGTCTTCTTTCTGATGCTCTCCTGGATCAGGGGTATGGGGTTTGTGAAGCGACTACCGGGGCAATGACGTTTCAAGTGGTGCAAACCACCTTGCCAGACTTAATCTTGCTCGACATCAAGCTACCCGACATAGACGGTTATGAGGTTTGTCGGCGGTTGAAGGCATCTGAGCGAACCCAAAGGATTCCAGTAGTTTTTCTAAGCGCTCTTACTGAAACGCTCGACAAGGTGCAAGCATTTGCGGTGGGAGGTGTAGACTTCATTACTAAACCGCTGCAACTGTCGGAAGTCTTTGCCCGCATTGAGAATCAACTCGCTATTTATCACCTACAACAGCAGCTAACGCAGCAAAATGCTCAGCTTCAAGCCGAAATTTTGAAGCGTCAACAGGCAGAGGCCGAACTGCATCAACTGAATACGGCTCTGGAGCAAACCGTTTTAGATCGCACCGATCAACTGGCTGTTGCCAACCGGGAACTCAACTATCGAGTCGCTGAATATAAACGCATGGCGGTGGCACTGCGTGAAAGTGAATCGCGGTTTCGATCGCTCAGTGAATCGTCACCCATTGGCATTTTTACAACCGATACCAACGGCAGGTACACCTATATCAATCCGAAGGGGCAGGAGATTTGTGGATGGACAGCCGCGAAAAGCCTGGTAGAAACCTGGACGCAGTGCCTTCAGACGTTAGATCAAACGTGGGAGATGGAAGACTGGTTGATGGCGATTCAATCGGGTCAAACCTGTTCTCAGCAGTTTCAGTTTCGGCATCAAGATGGCGGCATCCGCTGGGTTCAAATTCATGTTGTGCCGTTAAGGTCGGAGACGGGCGACATAAAAGGACACATCGGCACCATTGAAGACATTACCGATCGCAAACAGGTAGAAGATGACCTGAGAGCTTCACATCAAAAAGTGACCAGCATTTTAGAGAGCATTACAGAAGCTTTCTTCACCCTCGACCAGGATTGGCGAATCACCTACCTTAATCCCAAAGCGGGGCAGTTGCTTCAATGTAGTCACGATGAACTGTGGGGTAAGGTGTTTTGGGATAAGTTTCCCAAGTCGCCTGACTCGCTGTTTTATCAAGAATTTCATCGTGCCGTTGCAACGAAGGTGAGCATAGCGCTGGAAGAGATCTGCCCGACTCTTGGCTCCTGGTTTGAAGTCCATGCGTATCCGATGGACGATGGCTTAGCGGTTTACTTTCAAGACATCACTGAGCGGAAGCGAGCAGAACAACAAATTCAAAATCAGATCCAGCGAGAACAGGCGTTGAACCGCGTGATTCAGGCGGTGCGCCAGTCGTTGGAGCTTGACCATATTTTTACAGCCACAGCCAATGAGGCTGGCAAACTGTTTCAGGTTGAGCAGGTCAATATTGTTCAATACTTACCAGAGCAACAGGTTTGGCGAGTATTGGCGAACTATCGGCAAAACGAAAATGACTCCAGCCTGGTGGGTTTCAACATTGCGGATGAAGCCAACCCAATTGCCGCGCAGCTAAAACGGCTAGAAATCGTTCGAATTAACGACACCGGACTGATTGATGATGAGGCAAATGCCGCTCTGTTGCCGTTGATGCCAACGGCCTGGTTGATGGTGCCGTTACATATGGGTGGAGTGCCGTGGGGCAGCCTGACGTTAATGCGAGACAAGCAGTTCTCACCCTGGCAAGATGCAGAGGTTCACCTGGCTTGTATTGTGGCGGATCAGTTGACGATCGCCATTCAGCAGTCTGAACTTTATCGTCAGGTGCAGCAGCTCAATGCCACTCTGGAATATCAGGTGCAGGAGCGAACGGCACAGTTGCAGCAAGCCCGCAAATTTGATGCCTTGCTGAATCGCATTACTGACAAAGTGCGTGACAGTTTGGATGAGCATCAGATTCTACAAACAGCGGTGCAAGAATTGGCGCTGGGGTTAAACCTGATTGTTTGCGATACGGCAGTTTATGATTTAGCCCAGCGAACGTCAACGGTTCGGTATGAGTATGGTGCTTCAACCCGGCCTCAGATGCAGGGAACGGTCTGGAACATGGCCGATTTTCCGACTTGCTATCAGCAATTGTTGAACCATCAATGGCTGCACTGTTGCGATTGTCACACCATTCAAGGCTGGCGCGCTGTTTTGGCCTGTCCCATTTTTGACGATCAGGGCATTTTGGGAGATTTGTGGCTCTCGAAGCTGAAAGAAGAAGCATTTAGTGAACAAGAAATTCAGGTGGTGCAGCAGGTTGCAAACCACTGTGCGATCGCCATTCGGCAGGCACGCTTGTATGCGGCGGCGCAGGCGCAGGTAAAGGAATTGGCAAAGCTCAATCAGCTTAAAGACGATTTTCTGAGTACCGTGTCTCACGAGTTGCGATCGCCTGTTACTACTATGAAGATGGCGATTCAAATGTTGAGTCTGGCGCTTAACCAGTCAACCGCACTTTATGCATCGGGGGCAGAAACGAACCCGCAAAAGGATGAGTCAGCGTCCAGGGTGGGGCAATATTTGTCTGTGTTGGGGCGAGAATGCGATCGCGAAATCAACCTGATCAATGACTTGCTTGATTTACAGCGGCTAGAAGCTAACGAATATTCCACCGAGGCCGAGTGGATTGAACTGGATCAATGGCTTTTACCATTGACCACATTGTTTCACGAGCGGGCACAGGCTCGCCATCAGCGATTACTCATCCAAATCCCAGATGGGTTGCCGCTTGTATGGTCGAATCGTGAGGCGTTAAGCCGCATCTTGACTGAGTTATTACATAACGCCTGTAAATACGCTCCCCCTCAAGAGCAGATTGTGTTGCAGGTTTGGGCAGACAACCTGCATATCACGTTTCGAGTCACCAACTTTGGCAGTGAAATTCCGGTGAATGAACTTCCTAATATCTTTGAAAAGTTCTACCGGGTGGTTGGTTCCGATCGCTGGCAACAGGGTGGAACAGGCTTAGGATTAGCGCTGGTAAAAAAGCTAGTAGACCATTTGGGTGGAACCATTACGGTGAATAGCGCTGAATTAACCACCTCCTTTACGGTGGTTATACCCCAAACGGCGGCGGCTGTAGACCCGTGACGACATTCTGTTTGAAAAGCCGAAGGGCATTTGGTAAAACGCCCTTCATGCAATGGGTAATGGCCGTAAACGCCTAGGATGCCAGATCCGCAATTGCTGCATTGCGCGAGACGCTGTAATGGCCGGTTTTACCGCGATACCACTTATTGTCTTTCAATCCGGTGGACAAAATGTTGGAAATACGGTTACTGGCCTTGCTGCGAACCTGTTTGGGCATCTCGTCCAGGAAGATGGAATCAATCATCTCGGGGATACCAACTACATCATTAGACTGGCGTTGCAGCACATTGGAAACCGCTTCAGGCAGAGAGGTTTTGCTAAATTCATCTCGCACATACTGCTGCCAATCTTGCGATCGCCGGGCGACCTTATTGGAAGCCTTTGCTGAAGTTTTAGTGGAGGCTTTAGGCGCTTTGGTTTTAGGGTCTGCTTTGGCCGCATCAGTAGACGATTTGGAGGTTGTTGTCTTTGGAGCCTTGGCAGGTACCTTTGCCTTCTCCGAGGTTGCTTTGGGTTTGCGACCTCGCTTGGGAGCTGTCTCTGTTGCAGGAACAGGAGCCGCTTCCGGAGATTTACCGTTCTTCGTTTCAACAACGGGTAGCTCTACTTCAACAGGCACTTCTGCAACAGATGCCGGAGCCGGAGCAGACGGTGAGAATATTGAAATGACTGATTCAAGGCTCTTGCGTTTTGCCTGAATCTCTTGCAATTGGCTTTGCAATTGAGCTTCTTGCTGAGCCAGCGTTGAATCAACATCTAGAAGTTTGGTTAACGTGGTATCAGTGTGATTAGCCTGATGTAGATCTTGCATTCGTAGGATTCCTCCAATTAGGGATTTGTGGTTTGAAAGACCAATGAACGACCGCACCCAACCCAGAAAACGTTCTTGAAAAAGTGATGTGATCGTTTCACTACATCCGTTTAAGTGCGATTGAGTGAAATTCTCACTAAACCCGGGAGGTTTAATCAAGTTCGTTTCAAAGAATAGCGTGGGAAAACTTTGAAGGTCGTTCGCAAGCGGTTTATCTATACGATCGCACCGAATCAATAAACTCTTGCATTAGCCATTCAATATAGCAGTTGAAGTGAGATGTCTACAACAATTTGCCCTGAAATGATGAAAGTTATGCATCTCTTTACATAGGGAAATACAGATAGCTTAGTTGTTTGGCTTCCAACCCTCCCTTACTTCTGCTGTCATTTTGATGGATGGCATCTGGCAATTTGATCATCGTCCGCTCTTTTTTGAACCATCAAGCTGACGTCTAGCGCCCTGCATTTCAAGTGAAAAAGGAGCAGTTTAACGGTATGGGCTGGAGGCGATCGCTCAACATTGGCTGCTTCAAGAGAACATTGTGTGAGCTGTTCCTATCCGCTTTGCTCTTCTGTTGGATGGCTGAGTGACCGAGCGGCAGTCAGTTTGCGCGGCTGGCTGCAAAAAATAGCCGAGAAACAGGGCAAAGCATACTGTCATTTTGCCGGAGGCGATCGCGGATTCCAATCAACAGCTATTTTTTGCCCTGAGTTTCAGAGTTGAGTGCGATCGATATGACTTTGAATGTTGGTTTGGCTCGGCTCGCTGGTAGTTGAATAAGCGTCAAAGGCAACCATCAGACATTCTTTGAAGTAACGCTTCTGCCTCATATTTTTTGTTTATTGTTGGCGATTTTAGGGGGGTGTCTGTCTGCATAGGTTGACTCGCTGAGTGTTCCCTGCCGCAAACGAGCCAGGTTCAAAGAATGTCCAGTGGATAAAACATGTTGTTCAAATTGCAGCCGCGATCGAATGACAGTACGGTTGAAGAGGAAACCACGCTCAAGAAATCCGACTGAATTGAAATAGAGCAAAGGGGGGCAAAGACGGAAAATAGAGTTCAACGCTAAGAAAGGGGCGTTGCCGAATGGATAGATGCATCATTGAGCGGTCATGGCTCTGATCGCCCCTTTTGTGGCTTGCCGCAGGCGCTAAACCCTTAGAGGGTGTCTGAAGAATAGCTCAACATTCTAAATTAGCCCCCTAAATCCCCCAGTTTTGGGGGACTTTGAAACAGAATTGATTCGGAAGTCCCCGTTCGGCTGAGCGCTCACGTCGAAGCCAGAATTGGGGGATTAGGGGGCGGTTCGAGTTGGAGCTTAGCACTTTTAAGACATCCTCTTAATCCGGAAGCCTCAAGCGGGTTTTGAACTAGAAACTGGATTGTGGAAGTCTCCACAGTTGAGGAATCTATGGTAGAAATGGCAATGCCTGAAGTCTTGTGAACCGCAACCGCCTATACTCTATCTAGCATGTAGCGTGATTGGTCTAAGGTTGCGCCAAGTTATTCATCACTGGATTTGTATCTTTAACTTATGCCCTGGATTCCGCTTAGCTATCGCCTGAATCAACTGCCCTTAATTCTGGCAGGTCCGATTCTTCGACGAACTGAATCGAATTCTGTCACGGTTTGGGTTGCTCTGCGATCGCCCTGCAAGGTGGTGTTGACGATTCATGCCACGGAACAGGGCAATGGCTCAAGGATTCACGCTCCTGTAATGGAGGGCGATCGCTCGACGGTGCGGCTTGGTGAGCATTTACATGTGGTTGCGGTGACGGCAGCCGCTCCAGACCATCGGCTGCACGCGCAGCAAGTCTATGCCTATGATCTGATGTTTGAGTTGGACGAGGATCGGGTCGAGGCATTCAACAATGGGGAGACTGGGGAGGCGGCATCGCGTCAAACGTTGCAGCAAGCGCTCAACTCTCCCGCTTTGTCGGTACAGGTCAGCTATTTTGATCATGGTTTACCCACCTTTGCCTTACCGCCAACCGATTTAAACCACCTCCGTATTGCTCATGGTTCGTGTCGAAAGCCGTTAGGAGAAGGGTTGGACGCGTTGCCCATTCTGGACGACTTAATTGAGCAAACGGCTCTCGATCCGATTCGCAGACCTCATCAACTCTTTTTTACTGGCGACCAAATTTATGGAGATGATGTAGCTAACCCGCTGCTGCTGCTGTTGACGGAGGCTGGTGATACATTACTGGGTTGGGAAGAACCGTTGCCGATCGCCCATTCATCCACCAGCGGCAGCACGTATGTAACGCCGAACCAACTCAAACCGGGACAGCGCAGCGAAATTGCTGAAGCAGAAGGTGGATTGACAGCCGGATTACAGAAACAACCAGAACGAGCCAAAAGCCATTTATTTGGGTTTGGCGAATATTGCACCACCTACCTGTTGTTTTGGTCACAAACGCTGTGGCCGGAGGAGTTTCCAGACGGGCGCGAAGTTTATGACGACGCGAAACAAGTAAAGACATGGAATAAAGAAGCGCGAGAGCTACAAGAGTTTGCTTACTCGCTTAACAAAGTGCGGCGGCTGTTGGCCAATGTGCCCACATATATGATCTTTGATGATCACGACATTAGTGATGACTGGTATCTGAATCAGGCATGGTGTCTGCGCGTGTTAGGAAAACCGCTAGGACGGCGCACGGTGCAAAATGGCATGTTGGCCTATGCCATCTTCCAAGGATGGGGGAACACGCCTGAGCAATTTCAACCGGGTCAAGTGGGTGAACAGTTGCTTACCGCAGCGGCTCAATGGTCAAACACCTGCGGACGAGACGATACTGCCAGTGACGCGATCGCCCGTTACCTGGGTTTACCTGAATCAGATGCACTGACGGGTTTACCCAAACTAATATTGGATGGTGATGTTTTTGTACTCGATCGCGACCCGATTGCCCTGACCTGGCACTATACCATTCGCAGTACGGGGCATGATGTTATCGTGCTAGATACGCGCACATGGCGCGGCTACCCTGCTGGGGATGCGTTGCCCACGGCTCCACCCATGTTGCTTAGCCCAACCGCATTTGAACAGCAGATCCGGCAACCGATGCAGCAGTGTGGGCGATCGCAGCGCGCTGATGATGCCAGTGCTAAAGCAACGCTGGTGGTTGCGCCTACTAACCTGGTGGGCTTGCAGCTAATTGACTGGATTCAACATTGGAACCTGAAACAGCGCAAGGTATTTGAGAATGATGTGGGCGATGCCTGGAACATTCACAAGTCTGCCTTTGCCCAACTGTTAAGCATTTTGTTTGAACAGCGCGATCAGGTCATTGTCCTGTCGGGCGATATTCATTATGGGTCGGCTGTGCGGCTTAAGTACTGGCTACATCCTTCCGATGGGCTGCAAGACCCGGCACAGCTCGAATCACAGGAGATTGAGCAAGCCTGTGTGTTGGCGCAACTAACAGCCAGCGCATTTAGCAATGCGGAACTTAAAACCCGAATTGTTCATACTAAATTGAAGTCATTGCTGCCAGAAGCCAATCGTAAATGGGTAGGGTGGTCGAATCCGCCCGATGTGGCAGAAGTGAAAACGGTACGGGCGATCGCCGCCAAGCGTCATGATGCTCCTCCCGACTGGACGTACCAAATTGAATGGATTAAACGCCAACCCGCTTACACCGCTTCCTGGGCACGGCAGGTATTGTGGCTGCGGTTACACCATGAGGCTCAGATGACCGCATTAAAACGCTTCACCGACTGGCTTGCTTTACTCTGGCGCAACCGCTGGATTCAAGACGGCAGAGAAGTGGTTGGAGTGAATAACCTGGGTATTGTTCACCTTAGCTGGTCAGCAGACATCACCCAGCGATCGGTCACGCAAGACCTGTACTGGTATCCAATTTGGAAGCCCGACAGCATTGTCTCTAGCCGCTATGAAGTTCCCCTGGGGCTCAATGAAATGGTGCCGCAAGAGAAACGGTAGAGCCAGAAAAACAAGCCATAATACCATCCACTTCAAAGACATTTAGCCAACCGCGCGTTAATCAGCCGTTTCATGTGCCGTTACAAACCAATCGAGCAACCGTCGGGCGATGCTCATCTTGGGCGGAACTTGCGGCAACTGATGTTTATGAAACCAGGCGGCCTCGGTTAACTCCTCCGGTTCAACCACAATCTCACCAGCAGCATACTCTGCTGTAAACCCAATCATAAGCGAGTTAGGATAAGGCCAGGGTTGAGAGCCAAAATAGCGAATGTCTTTGACCTGAATACCCACTTCCTCTTGCACCTCGCGGCTCACCGTTTCCTCCAGCGACTCTCCAGGCTCCACAAATCCGGCAAGGACACTATACATTCCGGGCGGAAACCGATGCGCTCGTGCTAACAAAACATCATCACCGCGATGAACCAACACAATGATGGCAGGTGACAGTCGAGGATAGTTAACCAGTCCACAGGCCGGACAACGCTTCGCCCGTTCATGAGGAAGCTGAGTCATTTGCGTGGCACAGTGACCACAGTATTGGTGCGTGCGATCCCACTCAACGATTTGAATAGCACGACCACCCAGCGTATAAAAACCTTCATCCAGAAGGCCATATAGCTCACGCAATCCCTTAAAACCCATGCCATTAGGAGCGATCGCATCACCTGGCAGTTCCGCCGAGTAGCACGGCTCACCATCGATCGTTCCCAAAAACTGAGTGCGTATCGGCATCAAACCAATATCAGCGAGATCCTTCAGTTTTGGCACGATGCTTATCCTCTCCTCCACTTGAACCAGCAGCTTATTACCCTTAAACGCAAACCACCATGCCGCTTCAGAGAGATCGTGAGGGGAAACAATACCAGGAATAAATGTTCGACGCATATTGCTCGATAAAACTCCCTTCATATCCTCGCACCATCAGGCTAAAGTCTGCCAAGCAAACTTAAATGACATCACGACCGTACCACTCTCAGAGCGCCTAACGCATAAGCCAATTGATAGGTTTCCCCACATTGTCCTAACC
>NZ_JADEWO010000081.1 GCF_015207605.1 Oculatella sp. LEGE 06141 | reverse complement strand
GTGTATAAGAGACAGCCCCACCCCCTAACCGTCATGTCCACCAGCGTCTTTGACATCTTCAAAATCGGTATTGGCCCCTCCAGTTCTCATACCGTTGGCCCGATGAAAGCCGCCCGGCGGTTTGCTCACGAATTAGCTGCTGATGGGTTGTTGCCCCAAGTCAAGCGCCTTCAAATCGATTTGCACGGCTCCCTGGGAGCCACCGGACGTGGGCATGGTAGCGATCGCGCTGTTTTGCTGGGTCTGGAGGGCGAGTCCCCCGACCTCGTCAACCCCGACCTGATAGACGCTTACCTGCAGCGCATCGGCAAGACGGGCTCGGTCTGGGTGCTGCGGCAGCATGCGATCGCCTTCAACGACAAAACCGATCTCAAGCTGCACTGGCAACCCCTGCCCTACCACCCCAACGGCATGGTGTTTACAGCCTTTGACCAAGCGGCTAATCGGCTGCGGCAGCGCACCTACTACTCCATTGGTGGTGGGTTTGTGGTAGACGAGCACGCCGCCTGCCTCGATCGCCTCCAATTGCATCACTCGCCCCTGCCCTACCCGATCAAAAGCGCCCGCAACCTGCTGGATCTGTGCCAGCGCGATCGCCTCTCCATCAGTCAGCTCATGCTGGCCAACGAACAAGTTTGGTGCTCCGAAGCCGAAATTAGAGCCGGACTGTTAAGGCTGTGGCAGGTAATGCAAGACTGTGTTGAGCGTGGCTGTCACACCGACGGCATCTTACCCGGTGGTCTCAAAGTCAAGCGCCGCGCCGCTGAACTGTACCGTCACCTGAAGCAGCGCCCGGAGTATGCTTTAGCCGACCCGCTCAGCATTATGGATTGGGTAAACCTGTACGCGATGGCCGTTAACGAAGAAAATGCAGCGAGTGGGCGAGTCGTCACGGCTCCCACCAACGGCGCAGCGGGAATTATTCCGGCAGTGCTGCACTACTACAGCCGCTTTTGCCATCAAGCTAGCGATGATGGTATCGTCCAATTTTTGCTGGTTGCGGGGGCGATCGCCATCCTCTACCAGGAAAACGCCTCCATCTCCGGAGCCGATGTGGGCTGTCAGGGCGAAGTCGGTGTGGCCTGCTCCATGGCAGCCGGAGCCTTGACCGAAGTGCTGGGCGGTACTCCAGAGCAGGTCGAAAATGCTGCCGAAATTGGAATGGAACACAACCTGGGGCTGACCTGCGATCCGGTGGGCGGGTTGGTGCAGGTGCCCTGCATTGAGCGCAACGCCATGGGTGCCATCAAAGCCATCAACGCGGCGCGGATGGCTCTCAAAGGCGACGGGCAGCACTGCGTTCACCTCGATAAGGTGATCAAAACCATGCGCGACACGGGCCACGACATGCATGAAAAGTACAAAGAAACCTCTCGCGGCGGTCTGGCTGTCAACGTGATCGAATGCTAGACATCGGGTGGTGGGTCCTATGCATTAGTCGCATCTTTCTTAACACGGAAGGGAAGAGCTAGGAGTGAGATATGGCGGATGTTTAAGGATAAAAGCCGATCGATCGCGCTGGTACAAAAGAGTGGTTGAGCAACAAAACTAAATAAAAAAGATAAAGAATTGAAGCAGCCCAAAGAAGTGAAACGAGGAGAAACGATCGCCCTTTTCGCGTGATTGAAGCGAATCTGTCACCAGATGCAATTAGACCGAATCCCAAGCCTGGAACAAAGTAAATTCGTTAGCCGATAGAGGCAAATGAGGGATACAACAGAAATTTCTAGTACATATAACCCACTTTGCGCACTTTAACTGTCACAATCGGAATTTAGGAGCATAAACTTTTCAATGCTGACAGCAAGGGGGGTGGGCGTATTAGCGGCGAGTTGATTGTACAAAACCTAGGGGCTTGCGGATAAATAAAGTACCCATTACCCTGGAACAATAGTGATATCCCACTTGGGCAATGTTTCAGAACGTTGCCAGAAGGGTAAGTAGTCTTCTAACTCGTGTTTCAACACCCTCACTCCCCTTTGATACGTTGTTTCAACACATTGCACTAACGGTGTAATTCCTTTCTATCTCATGTTCGCTGCCCACTGAAGTGCCGTCTCTACGGAATCTAAAATTGCACCATTCCAATAATTCTCCAAAGTAGCCCAGCATCGTTCAATCGGATTGTACTGACTGTGATACGGGGGATAGTAAATCAATCGAATTCGTAACTGAGTGTGTTGCGCCAATTCAACCATTCGCTTGATAAATTGGGTGCGGTCACTACGAGCCGCACTGCCGCCATCGAGGTCAATCACCCATTCATTCATATCACCATAATCTGCTTGATGCTGCTCCCACCAATCGCTTAAGCAATCCACAATAAAATCACTGGTCTCAGCAGACTGACCAAAGTAAATGGATAACTGGTCATTGTTAGTGTTCAAAATGCCAAACGGAACCAGCAGTGATTGCCATTCTGTATCATGGTGGTCGGCTATCTTTGCCTCTAATCCCCTGGCTTTCCCACCCCGTGAAAGATTGCCAATTTTGACTTTGGCTTTGGCTTTGGTATCAATCGACAACCGCAGTGAGTTGGGATTCTCATCGGCGGTTTGGTTTTCTCGAAACACATTCTCGAAAATAGCATCGGTTTGCGCAATCTTTTTCAAGGGTTTGATTTTTTGTGTTTTTTTAGGCGATAGCCTAAGCGGTTGAGAATCTCCCCAATGGTTTGGCGAGTCGGTAATTGCTCCTGGCTGTATCCCTTCTGGGTAATGAGAGCCTCTCGTACAGCTCTGGCACTGATGCGGGTTGTGTCGCAAAAAGGCCCAAAGGTAGCGTCGCTGCAACGAATTGCCACGCAGCACCTGAAAGCTTCACTGCGCAAGGATTTCAGGAAAAATTCCATGATTTAGCTAAAACATACCAAGAAATGCCCATTTGTGGGCAAGTTTTCGAGCAAAAAGAGCCTGAAATCCTGATTCTGTCGTAAATTTTGTGGGTAGTTCAGTCATCATTTATGGGCAAGTTGTAATTTTTTAGATTTTTTAGTTGGATTGCTTACTGCTTAAGTGTTTGAGCGATCGCGTGGCACTTCGTTGCAGCGACGCTACCTTTGGGCCTACAAAGGCTTTAAGGGCAAGCGTGGCATTCATTACACTCTTTATGTCGTTCATCGGGTCAAGGTGACACTCCAGCAGTTGCATGCTCATTACAAGGCCCACTTCGGCATTGAAACCAGCTACAGAATCAAGAATCATTGCCGCATCTGCACCACCACTAAGAATCTTGTAACCCGATTCCTCTTTGTCGCACTCGCGTTTCTCCTGGTTAATCTCTGGGTCTATCTACTGTGGCACTTTGTTAGCCAAATCCGACGAGGGGGACGGATCGTTTACCGAGCATTGTTTAGCCTCAAAACCATGTTGGAATTCCTCTGCCATGCTGTTGAACGCCATTTCCCACCCGTCACAGCTATCTATTTACCGCATCCCTCATGAATTTGCGATCTACTGATACTCGATAATACAGATGAACAAGTATTAATGCAACTCATTTGCATTAACACTATACTCGCATTCATCAGCAAATTCTAGGGTTGCATAGAATCCAGTTTGTATTGTTATCTATTAAATTCAGTTCGTTAACCCGGATAGTCGCTATTGATAGAGGTTGTAGGTACTGTCCCTTTATACTCCTCATTTTTTTAATCATGCCAGTAGCTAGATAACTGTTTAGCTTCGCTCTGGTTATCTCCGGTATTCACATTTCTTAACCACCTCTTATTAGTAAATAGTTGCAATAAACATGCTACGATGCCTCCAAATCTTATTGAACTATATTCTCAACAAGCTTAAAATTTCAGGAGGATTGTGTATGGTGAGAGCCACGGATCAGTCGCTGGAAACGGTTCCCTGGTGGGCGGGTAATGCTCGATTAACCAATCTCTCTGGCAAACTGCTAGGGGCGCATGTTGCCCATGCTGGGTTAATTGTCCTGTGGGCAGGCGCAATGACATTGTTTGAACTTGCCCATTTCAATCCGCAACAGCCGATGTATGAGCAAGGATTGATTGTGTTGCCGCATCTGGCGGCACAGGGTTGGGGAGTTGGGGCAGGCGGGGAAATCACCAATACCTACCCGTACTTTGTGATTGGAGCCTTGCATCTAATCTC
The DNA here is from genome assembly GCF_015207605.1 of Oculatella sp. LEGE 06141. Taxonomy (GTDB): domain Bacteria; phylum Cyanobacteriota; class Cyanobacteriia; order Elainellales; family Elainellaceae; genus Oculatella. Next base: position 17,144 of record NZ_JADEWO010000081.1, on the reverse strand, counting down.
CTCTGCATTTCTGGGATTTGGCGGTATTTTTCACTCACTGCGTGGTTCCGAACGCCTTGAATCCAGGTTCCGCTTCTTTGGCTATGACTGGGCAGACACCAACAAGATGACAACCATTCTGGGGATTCATCTGGTGCTGCTTGGCGTAGGGGCATTGCTGCTGGTGGCAAAAGCCATGTTCTTTGGCGGTCTATATGATCCAGCAATTGAGAATGTACGAGTCATAACAAACCCAACGCTGAATCCTGCGATCATTTTTGGCTATTTGTTTGGCGCAGTGGGCAAATTCTGGATTGCGGGTGTCAACAATCTAGAAGATGTGGTGGGTGGACATATTTGGGTGGGTGCCCTGTTGATCGGCGGCGGCATCTTCCATATTTTGACCAAGCCTTTTGAATGGACTCATACACTGTTTGTTTGGTCAGGAGAAGCATATCTATCCTACAGCCTGGGAGCATTGGCTCTGATGGGTTTCATTGCCACGCTGTTTGTTTCTGTCAATACAACCGTGTATCCGGAGGTGTTTTACGGTCCCTCATTAGTGATTCGGCAAAATATCATTCCTTACTTTGCTTCCCCCGACCCCGACTTTTTGAGTTCGCGATCGTGGCTGGCAAATGCTCATTTCTGGTTATCTTTCTTCTTCTTGCAAGGACACATCTGGCACGCACTGCGGGCACGCGGATTTGATTTCCGTAAAGGTCGCATCAATGATACCGCTGTGTTACCGCAACCCAGCTAAGCGCACCTGTGATGAAGGCGAAGTAGCGCATAGTGAATGGCGATCGCCGCTTCTATTTGAATGTTTTTGAATGTTAGAACACTCATCAAACTGCTCTTTTAAGTGATCATTGTATGAGAAAAGAGCATTGCATCGAGAGAGGAGAACACTAGGTTTAATACTGCACTAGTGTTTCAGGAGCTTCATTTATGACAGCAGTAATTGCCGAGAGTCCCTATCAGCAAAATATTCCCAAAACGGGCTGGTGGGCAGGTAATTTTCGCTTGGTTAATTTATCTGGGAAGTTACTAGGTGCTCATGTTGCCCATGCCGCATTGATTTTATTGTGGGCAGGCGGAATGACTCTATTTGAGTTGTCACGCTTCATTCCGACCCAACCCATGTATGAGCAAGGATTGATTATCCTACCGCATTTAGCGACGCTTGGCTTTGGCGTTGGCACAGGTGGACAGATCACAAGTCTTTATCCCTACTTCGTGATTGCCGTCTTACACATCATTCCGTCGGTTATTCTGGCAGCCGGAGGCATTTATCATTCGCTGCTCGGCCCAGAGGTGCTGGAAGATAACCCCACCTGGGCAGGTTTCTTTGGCTATGACTGAAAAGATACCGACAAAATGACGTCAATCCTGGGCATTCACCTGATGCTGTTGGGCTTTGGAGCGTGGTTGTTAGTGGCAAAAGCAATGTTTTGGGGCGGCTTGTTTGATCCCTGGGTTACAGGTAGCGGTGATGTGCGCGTCATTCACCATCCCACGCTCAATCCGGCGACAATCTTTGGCTATCTCTTCGGCGCACAGGGTGCCCAGGGAATGGCAGCCGTCAATAACCTTGAAGATGTCGTCGGCGGACATATTTGGGTGGGGCTACTGTGTATTGGTGGCGGACTGTTTCACATTCTCACCAAGCCGTTTGCCTGGGCGCGACGCATCTTAATTTACTCTGGTGAGGCATATCTGTCTTACAGCATTGGTGCTGTCGCCTACATGGGGTTTCTAGCGGCTTACTTTGCAACAGTGAACAACACGGTTTACCCGGAAGTGTTTTATGGTCCAGTGGAGGCACTGACAAGTCAAGTTCCGGTAGAATCGCTACCGACTGCAACGGGAATTATCTCATCTCGCGGTTGGTTAGCTACCTTTCACTTTGTCCTGGCAGCTCTCTTTTTAGCAGGTCACATCTGGCACGCGATTCGGGCACGGGGAGATGCCGCCGGGTTTGATTTTAAGCGAGGAGATATGGTGCGATCGCCCAATGTGCAAACAGGCAATCTTGCCACTCCAATCAATTCCTCAGATTTGACATTGAACTTTCTCAAAAATTTGCCAATCTATCGATCGGGCTTGTCTCCCCTCACCCGTGGCTTAGAAATTGGCATGGCACACGGCTACTGGCTGATTGGTCCGTTTGCCAAACTGGGACCCCTGCGTGACTCAGCGTCGGCAAATCTGGCTGGCTTAATTGCCGCTGCTGGCGTGATTGTGATTGCAACCGTGGGTTTATCGTTTTATGGCAGCATCACGTTTGAACGACGCTTAGAAACGTTGCCTCGACCAGTTTTCGCTGAGACAGTTCCGAATGTGCCGACTTCGCTGCAATCAGTGGACGGCTGGAGTCAGTTTTCCGGTGGCTTTTTGATTGGCGGTGTGGGTGGTGCAATTTTTGCCTACCTGCTGTTGAGCAATCTTGACCTGTTGTGGCAATTCGTTTAAGTCGTTCTGCTCTAGACGTTGCTGTCCTGTCTACGGTTGATCCTTAACCTCCTCAACCGTAGACGTTTCCTTCCTGCACTTTGCGCGAGTCATTCTCATGGTTCAAACAACCGCGATACATCGACCGTTTCATCTTCAGCTATTGCCACTCCATGCCATATCTCAGCAGGTGATCAATGTTGAGATTGTGGAATATACACATGGACAAAAAACGCTGTATCAACAGAACTTAATGAGTTTGGGAGCAGACACCAACCTGCTCAACATTTGTGATGACAAAGATGTGACGATCGCCGTCTTGGAAGGCAATGGCAGCCTGACATTAAGCGAGGAAACCATCTCCCTCGAGTCTGGACGATTCATTTTTATTCCGGCACAACTATCTCACACGTTACAGGCTCACACTCGCCTCGTGTTTCTGTTGTGTCGCAGTGAATCTGATTCAGATTTATCGGAAACAGCCTGGACTATCACGCTGTAGATCGAATTTGTTTCATTACTCAGGAGTTAATATGACGAAAATTGGTTTGTTTTTTGGCACTCAAACTGGCAATACAGAAACGATCGCCGAAGCCATTCAAACAGCATTTGGTGGGGATAATATCGTCACACTGCATAATGTTGCTGATGTCGAATTGAGTAATTTTGATGACTACTCTAATTTGATCATGGGTTGCCCAACCTGGAACATTGGTGAACTGCAATCGGATTGGGAAGGTTTGTATGATGAGCTAGATGATGTTGACTTTAGCGGCAAGAAGGTAGCTTACTTTGGGGCAGGCGACCAGGTTGGCTATGCCGACAACTTTCAGGATGCAATAGGCATTTTGGAGGAGAAGATTGCCTCCTTAGGTGGTACAACCGTTGGTTATTGGTCAACAGAAGGATATGAGTTTGATGGATCGAAAGCCCTTCGGGATGATAAGTTTGTCGGGCTAGCGATCGACGAAGATAATCAATCAGACCTGACCGATGAGCGCATTAGCGCCTGGGTAGCACAACTAAAACAAGCATTTGGTGTGTAGATAGCAATGGCAATGGTTGCTTCTGATTCAATGTCATATTCAATGATCCTTGAATGGCAAAGAATCAGAAGCAACATGACATTTCAAAGACTCAACTACTCATGATTTAAACCGATTTGCAACCAGCGATCGCATTCTTTTTGCTGCCAATTTTTCGGAGTGCCAGTGGCGATTGTACACCCTGGCATCTTTTAACCAGCCTTCACCCTATTTCGCAATCAACATGGTTTATTCTCCAGAAATTCTTTGTCTGAATGCCAGTCCTCACTTACAAGTGTTCGATCGTCCGCTGCTGCAATTTCTGGCAAAACAGCAGCCAGTTGCCCAGTGGGAATATCAACAAACTCCTGATGAGCCATGTTCATTGGATACTGCACTTGTGTTGCTGCATGACTACTTGAACCATAGGGAACATCCTGTTCATTTAATTGGACACGGAGTCAGTGGTCTACTGGCATTGCTCTATGCCCAGCGATATCCTGAACGAGTGCGATCGCTCACATTGCTATCGGTCGGTGCGTATCCGGCTGTCGATTGGCAGGCACAGTACTACGCCCAGCGACAATTACTTCCCTGTAGTCGCCAAATATTGCTGACTCGCATGGTCGATATGCTGTTTGGCTATTCCTCTCAACCAATGGTCAAAGCGTTAGTGAAGATTTTGGAGCAAGATCTCGACTATTCGCTGTCTCCTCATAGTCTAGTCAAGTGCATGAGTTTAGCTCCAATTCAAGTTACAGTGCCGCTGCTGGTGTGTGGCAGCGTTGATGATGCTGTAGTCGATGCACATCAGCTTCGCAGTTGGCGCGAGTATTTTAGCGAAGAAGCAATTTCACAACTTTGGGTTTGTCCAGGTGGGGGCTATTTCTTTCATTGCTTCTACCCAAAACAGGTTGGAGAGCAGATATTGAGCTTCTGGCGATCGCTGCCACCGCACCGCAGCCAGCCTTTACCAACTGTGCTTACCGCTGCATCTGCTCCGACAAATTCCATTTTCACAGAGTAATCATTTCTTCAGAAGACGTTCCTCACTTCTTCACGACTAAATTCAATCATGTTTTACCCTATTGTTCCTGACGCTATGCAATGACTCACGACTGTCGGATGTAGTTTCTGTGCTGTCTTGCTAACTGAATTCTTGAGGTAAGCCACTGGTTCGACCAGTGCGACTCGAGCAGCTTTGAGCGTTGCGGCAGTAAAGTAACTCCCACGGTGGCTTGGTGAAGCAAAACCGTAGGAGAGAATATCATGTCGCAATTGTATCAAAGCCTTTCTCACTCCAAGTGGGACTGCAAGTATCACATCGTGTTCACCCCCAAGTATCGTCGTAAGGTGATGTTTGGAGAGATTCGTAAATTTCTCGGTCCAATTTTTCATGAGCTAGCGCGGCAAAAGGAGTGTCGTATTGTTGAGGGACATCTGATGCCGGACCATGTTCATATGTGCATTGAAATTCCGCCCAAGTATGCAGTGGCATCGGTGATTGGGTTTCTCAAAGGCAAGAGTGCCATTGCGATTGCGCGTCAATTTAGTGGCAAGCAACGCAATTTCAATGGTGAGAATTTCTGGGCACGAGGATACACAGTGTCAACGGTTGGGTTTGAACTAGAAGCGGTACGTCACTATATCCGTGAACAAGAGATTGCCGATAAAGGGGGGCAATTCTAAGGATTGAGCAGGTAACCCTCAGCGAGGACACCCGCCTTTGAGGCGGTCACACTCATCAAGCCACCAGCTTCGCTGGGGGTATCTGACTCTATATCATTCTCTATTATGCAACGCCCAAACTTTTCAAACATCCTCTGAAACCTCGACCCCATAAAGGTCTTGCAGTTGAGCCTGGATGTCACGAGTACTCATGCCTCTGGCATACAGTGACAAGATCTTGTCGTCAAAGCCGTCAAAGCGGGTCTGTCCCTTCTTGACAATGATGGGTGCAAACTCACCATTGCGGTCGCGGGGGACGTTGATTTGGGCTTCTCCAAACTCACCTTTAATCGTCTTTTTACTGTGCCCGTTGCGGCGGTTACGAGCAGGCTTGTCGTCGCTTTCAGGCTCCGCCTGTTGCTCTTCTAGATGCGTTTTCATTTCTGCATTCAAGCAGCGTTCCACCAAAGCAGCCGTTAGTTGTTTAAGAATGCCTCCATTCCCCAGCAGGTCTTCAGGATTCTCATAGCCATTGAGCAATTCGTCGAGTAGTTCAGGTCGAAACGTCATAGTTCTAAGTGTCGTAGGTTCAGTAGTTCATTAGATCTCATTTCTGACCCTTGACACAAACTAATTTACAATCCCAAAAGTTTTTGCGACACAACCCGATCCCCAGCTTTTTTCCACTCTCCTAGCTGCCGAGCAAGAAAGGCTTAAGGCTACCGTAGTGTCATAGGACACTAAATTTGGAAAAACTTCAGCCAAATTACTGAACTCCTAGCGACATAACGCTCATAAAGATCAGAATTCCGAGAGCTTACTCACAGAGAATCGCTATGAACAGCTTTAGACTTGGCACGAAAGGTTGAAACACATGCTAAAAGAAGTCCTGATTCAAGCCTCTTAGTCAAGGCTGAAATACAAAGGCTTCTTGCCGCAGAACTTGAGTTCCACCTCGCATCGTTCATCTCTTAAGGAATTACTGAATCATGAACCGAGTTTTTTTTGCTGCTAAAGCTGGTTTCGCTGCATTGAGCATCCTGAGTGCAGCAACTCTCATTGCTGCTCCTGCCCAAGCGGGTAGTGCTTCTGCTTCTGGTGCAGCTACCCTAACCACTCCTTCTGGTCGCACCACCAGTGTCAGTGCCGAAGTCGTGTCCTCCGTCTCAGATTTTAATGCTGTTACCGTAGCACCCACTTGGGTAGTTGATGCCACAAATGCCGATGTTGTAAACTCAATTACTAGCTTAACGGTTACACCAGTTACCTCGGCTGTTACCGCTGGTAGTAGTGCCGCAGGTGTTCTGGATGCAGTTTATGGTACAAACACCGTTGCCCCCGCAGGCAATGACAACAGACTAGCTATCCTCCGCTCCCTGGTTTCGGGTGGTGCTTTAGACTAGTACGCTGAGACGGGAGTGAGCATACTATTCCTGCTCCGTCATTGGTCATTCGTCCTTCTGTTCAGATTAGCCAACGGGATGTGGTTTTCTGCCTGAGCCTATTAGTTAAATGGCTTGAGACTGTAGGGCGCAATGAGCAACTATATACGCCCCAACTGGCAAATCTGGATATGATAGCTGTTGCTGTTTAATTGAGAGGACAACGGGATCAAAGGGGAGGGACGCTGCTGGCAGCCAAGAGTTCCACCCCAACCCGCGCCCTCACGTAAGAGACTATTTCTAACACAACTTGTCATCAAACTTCTCAGGGATAGATCGATCTATCCCTTTGCCTTTTGGAGCGATCGCCGTTGCTAGGACAAGCAGCAAGCAGCACATCTGAACTCGATCCAACTAAAACTGAAATTCTCCCTGTATGCGAGCATCAAGCCCGCGATCGCCTGTGCCAATTCGGATGGTTGTAGAGCGATTGTTGCCGTTTAGGGTATACCTCAACAATGCACCATAGTTGAGGTTTAAGCTACGTGTCTCCAGTCCTTCACTATCTGAACTAAAGTTTTGAATGTAAGCACCAACTGACAAGCGAGGGTTGACAGACTGTATAACTTGTACGTTAAAAAACGTGTTTTCACTCAGTTCTAGTCCACCACTCAGTTCTAAGCCAGAAGCAGTAACTAGATCTCCATTTAAAAAAACAATCCTCTGAGTATTATCTGAATTGACAGCAATGGCAATTCCTGGCGTGAGCGAGTATCTCCAGTTTCTTTCTTGGTGAGAATAAGCGTAGCTCAAAGCCGTAAAGAACCTGCTGGTGCTGTCCCAGTTCATCCGCAGCAACGGACCATAAGTACTGGCGCTGACAGGATTATTGTTACTATCTAACGTTATATCCGTGGTTGAAAGATTCAACACTGCGTTTGCATAAATGCCAATAGTTGGTTCTGGTAATCCTAGACTGTTATGACTGACTCCTGGAGCTTCGTTTGCGTTCAAATTCAGCCACAGACCTGAACTCAAACTATAATTGAAGTCGTTTGACGAGCCTACCCACGTCATCTCTATGGCAGGTAGTGACAAATATCCTCTAAAACTGTCAAATTCTGTCTCAACGTGATCAATTCGCGTCAGCTCAATGCGATCGAATGTTAAGTCTGCTCCTCGAACCATCAATGGATTTGCACTAACATCCGCTGAGTTATATTGCTGAACAAACTGCTCTCCACCTGGGCCAGTCAAGATCACGTCAACAGCAAACGCTTCATTTGTAGGCTGTATGGGCGTAGAACTGTCTGTTGTCGGGCTGCCAATAAAGGTTAAGGGACCAAAGGTTCGATTAGAGAGTCTCAAATTTGAGATGAATGTGTCTCCTACAATCACATGACGCTTTTGGTGCAAAAACTGTACCGAACGCCGATACAGGCCAGTTTGAAGACGAAAAAGATTGGAAGTGTTGGGTGTAATTGAGCTAGGGAATGTTATCCCTCCAGACACCTGCTCTAATCCACTGGTGAAATTCGTGTAAGCCAGAGTTTGATTCAATCGTTGATTGATTTGTCGTCTTTGCGTTGAGGTCGCTTGTGTGCTTAAGGACGAAAACACCCCCCTGTTATCAAAAGCTTGTCGGGCTTCCTCCAAACTGCGATCGATATTGTTGAGATCGACTTCTTCAAACAGCCCACCCAGTAATAACCCCAGTGTGGCATTCAACGTTTGGGTTGTATCGATGCCGCCGTTCAAAGCAAGGACAACAGATACACCTGGATTTGCAAAGATATTAGTATAAGTGGCTCGAATATCTACTGGGTCATAATCAATTGCAACCCGGTTGTGAGTATGACTGAGGTACGCGCGATACCAGTCTTCTGTATTTTGGTTTTGAGAAAGCAGTTCAAACTCGGGTTGCCGACGACCGAACGAAGTCCAAAAGAGGGAGTTGAGGTAACTTAAATCTCGCTCGGTGCCCCGTAGATTTGGATTAACCAAAATGCCTAAGAGATCGCGGTTCCCAAACCGAGTGAGCTGAGCGATTTTGATACCAGAAGTGGATGTGACTGGTGCTGTAAAGCTTGATGGCTCACCCGTAAAGATATCTCCCCAGGAAATACCTGCCCGTGATAACACATCCGTTGGAATCACTTCTCCTTGTCTGAGTTGGACATTCCCATGATCTATCAGAGGACTGAGATCAACAGTGGGAAATCCTTGAAGGATCAGCGGTGCTTCATCGGGAGATAGCGATTGAAACAAATCTGCTCCACCAGTGGGACTATAAGTCGAGGCATCACTAATATTGGGTATGAGGTCAGTGAGCCTTGTGACGTTGGGTGCATTCACATCAATGCCGCTGTTCAGGATGATCCGTCCTGCTGGTGTTCCGGGCGAATTGATAATCGCACCTGAAACGGTGGTAACCGAAAAGTTTTCTGGTTCTGCAACTCCAAGGTGAGCAGGTCTAGGAATATTCCAAACAGCTTGTGTTCCCCATAAAACTTGCTGTAATTCAACTCGCTCACGAGTGTGGGTTACATCTGACTGCCCTTGATAAAGGACTCCTCCTTGCCATCCTTCTGTTTCGGCTACAACTCGATTGCCTTCCACAATCCAGTAGAACTGGTTGGATTGAGGAAAGCGAGCGATCGTCAATCGGTTCAGCACTGGATTTTGCTGGGCAAATCTAAAGTCAAAACTCCCGTAAGTCTCATCTGCATTAGGTCTGAACGACTGAGGCAAAAATGTCAAGTTGTCGGTTGAATTAACAATATGCGGATACCGTTCGCTCGTACTAGTCAACGTGTCTAAAACAACTTGCTCTAGATCAATCTCAGGTTCCGTTGGCGATTCTAAAGGTTGTTCCTGCTGATTCTCCAAAGGCTGTTCGGGAGACTCAGGTATAGAAGACTCAGGTATAACTGGTGGGGAATCAAGAATAGGAGAGTCAGGAATAGAAACGTTAGGGGCACTTGGTGCTGATAGTGGAGGAACAGGACGATCGCCGTGTGGTTGTTCTAATAGATCTTGAGCACTAGCAATCAATTCTGGTGAATTCCTCGGCAGACGAGTGGGAGATCGTTCTTGCTGCCGTACAAACGGTTGCATCTCAATACTATTAATTCCCGGTACATACCCTGAGGTACGATTGTGCCCCTCGATTGCGAGCGGTTTTGGGGCTTTGAGCACGGGTTGCATTGAGCTACCCGCTACACTATCTTCCCCCATCGCATAGGTAACTTTGGACATTAGCAAGTTAAGACTTCCAAGCACAACGCTTACAGCCAAAATACCTGGTCGGTTATAGGGACTCACAAAGCTACTTACAGGGTTATTTTCCCTAGAGTTCCCTGTAGGGAGTAGCCTGAATCTCAGTAAAGTTACTACTCGCGTGACTGGCGATCGCTATTGCCCCTATTGACTTGAGAGGAGAGGGTCGATCGCAACGTACAATAACCGGGCTTCGTCTTCTATGGGTGCATGGGAATGAGGCATAAAGCCAATGCCAGGAATGAAAACTACCGGAAACTCTAACCCGTTACTGGAGTGCATGGTGATGAGCTTGATTGATGCTGCTGCAGGCTGATAGTGACGGCTGTTGCTGTTCTGATGACCCACTCCATTGGGATCTGGGCTGCTTCCAGACAGCGATAAAGCTGCTCTCCCATCCAATGAGCACGATAGGCGATCGCCATTTCATTGGATGTGTCGCAAAAACTGGTTAGTGATAAGTGAAGTCATCCCAAACACGACCGATCTCTTGGCTATGGCTACTGCTTCTTCCTTCAAGTGGCGACACTATTTACCCGACATCATCCTGCTCAATGTCCGTTGGTACTGCCACTATGCCTTAAGCTACCGAGACTTGGAGGAGATGATGCAGGAACGGGGTATAGAGGTAGACCACTCGACGATCAATCGTTGGGTGTTGCAGTACGCGCAGAACTCGACAAACGCATTCGACCTCACTTGAAGCCGACAAACGACTCGTGGCGAACCGACCAGACGTACCTCAAAATCAAGGGCTTGTGGAAATATCTGTATCGGGCTGTCGATTCGGAGGGCAATACCCTTGACTTCATGTTGAGTGCGACGCGAGATGGCAAGGCAGCAGCACGCTTCTTTCGCAAGGTGCTCAAAGCACAGCACATTGTGGCTCCACGAGTGATTAACGTGGACAAGAATGCGGCTTACCCAGTGGCAATGGAAACCCTGCAAGGAGATGAGACGGTCGCAGAAGAGACCCAGTTACGGCAGAGCAAGTAGTTGAATAACGTCATTGAGCAAGACCATAGAAATATCAAGCGAATTGTGAAACCGATGATGGGGTTCAAGACGTTTAATAGCGCCAGAAAAACGTTGAGCGGAATTGAGGCAATGAAGATGATCTGTAAAGGACAAGTGAAAAAAGTCAACAAGGGGGACAGTGTGTCTCAAGCAACGTTTATCGAAGAAATCTTTGGAGTGAGTGTTTAAGACAAAGAGATTGTCACCTGACAAAGGGGAATGGAAAACCCATCAACACGGAGTGAACAAGCGATGAATATGGCGCAAACTGCATCTAGGCGTGGATGAGGCAACGGGCGAAATCTTGGCAGCAGTGGTCACGACCAACGATTACCATGATGGAGAAGTGCTAAACGATGTACTCGGAGCCATTGACGAACCGATCGAACAAGTTTCGAGCGATGGGGCATACGACCATCGTCACTGCTATGACGAGATTGCAGCCAAAGGAGCCAAAGCGGTGATTCCCCTGCGCCAGGATGCGGTGAATTGGCAGCATGGCAATCGAAACGGCAAGCCTCATCAACGGGATGAGAATTTGTGCTCGATTCGTCAGCATGGACGCAAACGGTGGAAACGTGATTCTGGTTATCATCGTCGCTCGATTGCGGAAACCACCCTGTTTCGTTTCAAAACCATCTTTGGCGGCAATCTGAGTGCACGTCGATTTGACAATCAAGCAGTAGAACTGTTCATCAAATGTGTTGCGCTCAATCGCATGATTCAGATCGCCAAGCCCGACAGCTATGAGGTTGAAGCCTAATATCAAGCCTGATTCAAGGCTAATCTGTCCATTTTTTAATCATGCAACAAAGCCATTTTTACTTGTCTACATAAGCTACAGCATTAAGCAATGGCTGAAATCCTTGAAAATTCGTTCAGATTAGTACAGAAAAAGTTTTTATCGACCATTTTTTGTCGCCTGCTAAAACTAAGCCAGTAAGGAACTGAACCGCCTGTGAAAGATAGAGCCTGAAAAGATACCGAAATAGGGAAACCTCTTGATGGCTGGGCTAACATTAACTGAACACTGATCAAGAAGCGGGTGAATGGAATCTGAAACAACGGATTGATCCTTCCACTCAGCACAGCCAGTGGAAGCGGGTGCGAAGCTTAATGAAGCTGATGTTACGCAACGACTCCGACCAGCGACATCTCTAGCTCTTTTTTGTGTGATCTTCTCTGGCTCTCCCAAATCTAGTGTGGCGTGCGAGTTCAATCACGGCTTGAACTAATTGATCGAGATCAAGGGGTTTGGTTAGATGCCGTTGATAACCGTTGTTAATCGCTTGCTGATAATCCTCTTCTCTGGCATAGGCCGTCAACGCGATCGCCCGAATCTGCCCCCCTTTCTCAGATGGTAACGCTCGAATCTGTCGCATCAGCATATAACCATCTACCTCAGGCATTCCAATATCGCTGATGAGCACATCGGGTTGGAATGATTCCAGATTGGCCAGGACTTCAGCGGCAGAGGCAACTGCCAAAACCTCTGCTCCATATTGAGTTAGTGATACGACTAACAGGTTCCGCGTATCCGGTTCATCATCAACTGATAGGATTCGCACCCCTGTTAAGTCTAGTTCATCGACGGATACTGCTTCAGATTGTGGCGGCTCTAATTCAGTATCGAGTAAGGGGAATTGAATGGTAAACGTTGCGCCCTGTCCTTCACCCGGACTATCCGCCCAGATGATACCTCCATGAACCTCAACTAAATGACGCACGATCGCCAACCCTAATCCTAATCCGCCATACTGACGAGTTGTTGAAGCATCTTCTTGCCGGAATGACTCAAAAATATGAGGCAGAAAATCGGGGTGGATGCCTTTACCCGTGTCGTTAACGATTATCTTTGCCTGGTCACCGTCTCGCTCCAAGCGAACCTCAACCTGGCCCTTAGCAGGTGTAAATTTGATGGCATTCGACAGCAGGTTCCAAACAATTTGCTGAAGTCGGGCGGAATCTCCTGATACTCGACCAATTTGAGGCAGCACAGCATGGAGGGTAATGGCTTTCGCGACTGCTGCTGTTCTCACCGTGTCGAGCGCCGCCTCTATCACAAATGCCAGATCGACCGGAGCCGCATTCATAACGAACTTACCGCGCAGGATTTTAGCAATATCCAGAAGATCATCAATCAACTGAGTCTGGAGTTTAGCATTGCGTTCAATCGTAGCTAATGCTTCATTTGTTTTAGTAGCGTCGAATTTACGGCTTTGCATCAGTTTTGCCCATCCCAAGATTGGGTTGAGGGGCGATCGCAACTCGTGGGAAAGAACGGCTAAAAACTCATCCTTAATGCGGTTGGCTCGTTCGGCAGATTCCCGTGCAGATTGCTCTTGCTCTAGCAGACGATCGCGTTCCATTTCGGACTGTTTACGATCAGTAATGTCGCGGGAGGTTGCCAGGAGTTGGATGACCTGTCCTTCCGCATTGAAAATGGGAGTCACGACCACATCCCACCATTTTGGTGTGCCCTTTGCCGTAGGACAAAAGCCCTGAAATCGAGTCAGTTCTCCAGCCTGTGCGGTACCAATAGCGGCCTCTACCATCGAGCAAGTCTCCTCTTGCCATAAACTCACCCAATTAACATTGAGGTAGGGGCGAATATCATCAATCTCCAGTAGGCACAAACCGCCTGGATTCATGTATAGCAGGTGCCCGTCTAGATCGAGCAGTTTGATGCAATCGCTACTGCTTTCCAAGATCCGGCGGTTAAATGCCTCACTTTGTCGTAACGCATCCTCTGCCAGCTTGCGATCGGTAGTGTCTAGGTTGATGCCGCTCAGCCGCAGGGGATTGCCCTGATCATCCAGCGTTAACTGGCCCAGACCCAAGATCCAGCGCAGACCCAATTGAGGATGGATAATGCGAAACTCACTCCGAAACTCAGGCAGGCGTTGTTTGATGACCTCCATCACTTCAGCCTTCGTTGCTTCGCGATCGTCCGGGTGCAAGATGTGGTACCAGATCTCGTAACTCGCGGAAGTGGTTGCTGGATCAACTCCATACAACACATAGTTCTCAGGCGACCAGACAACATTCCCGGTTGCAATTTCCCAATCCCAGGAACCGGCTTGAGCACCTGCCAGTGCTAGCCGCAGCAGTTGTTCGTTTTGGCGCAGGGTTTCTTCGGTTTGTTTGCGCTCAGTAATGTCGCGCCAGGTGGCAATATAGCCATCGCCAAATTTAGCAATGCGAATATCAAACGCTTTGATCAGGCGTTGTTGCCCGTAATCATCTTCGTAAACCAAGCTGTCTTTCACCAGTGACTGCCCTGTTTCAACCACCTGGCAGTATTCATCAAATAAGCCACTACCGCGATGTCCTGGCAGCAACTCACATAATCCTCGCCCGATCTGCTGCTCCCGTGTCATTTGATTGTTGAGACAAGCTGCATCGTTAACGTATTTAGTCCGAAAATCAATAATTTCTCCCTGCTCATTCCGAATTGCCTCATAGATAGCAAAGCAATCCAGCATGTTTTCAACGGAGGTGCGGAAGCGTTCTTCACTCTCTCGTAAGGCTTGTTCAGACCGTTTGCGATCGCTAATATCCGTTACAGTCCCAATGTAGCCAATCAAACGTCCCTCAACATCTCTTTCCGCAATCGCTTGCCCGATGACCCATGACACGTTGCCATCAGGATCTTGAAATCGGTATTCGGATAGGAAAGGCAGGTTTAATTCTGCGGCACGATACCACTCAACAAAGACATGATCGCGGTCATCGGGATGCAGTGCCCTGACCCACCCTTGGCCCTGAGCTTCTTCAGGAGACAGTCCAGTCAGTTCGCACCAGCGAGCATTAGTGTACAGACAGTCGCCATGCACGTCCGTGCGAAAAATCCCGACTGGGGAAACTTGTAACAAGGCGGCATATCGCTGTTCACTCTCCCGCAGTGCGATTTCTGCCTGTTTGCGTTTTGTGATATCAATATCATTGCCTGCCATCCGAACAGGATGCCCGTTCCGATCGTAAAACACTTTGCCCTGGCTCAGTGCCCACCGTATAGTACCGTTGGGATAGACCACTCGAAACTCGATGTTGTAGTCTTCTCCAGTGGCGATTGCCTGATTAATGGTTGCCAGAACGCGATCGCGATCAACCGGATGGAGTCGTTCTGAGAACATCTGGAAGGAACCGTCAAATGCTTCAGGTTCCAAACCGAACATCGCCTCCATGTTGTTTGACCATTGAACCTGTCCGGTTTCGATATTCCAATCCCAGGTGCCCATACGCGAAGCTTCTAATGCCGATCGCAGCCGTTCTTCGCTTTCTCGGAGTTCTGCCTCGACCCGGTTGCGTTCCGCCAGTTCTGACTGGGATTGTTGATAGAGTTCAGCCTGACGTAAGGCGATCCCCATCTGGGCTGCCAGTTCTTTCAGCAAGTCAATTTCCAGCGGTTGCCAAAAACGAGGAGCCGCACAGTGATGGGCAATCAGCAATCCCCAAAATCGATCATCGTGCAGAATGGGAACGACCAGATTGGCGTTGACTTGAAACTGAGCCAGCAGTTCAATATGGCAGGGATCAATGTTGCTTGCATAAATATCGGGTATGGCAGTGACCTGTCCCTGACGATAGCGTTTTACATAATCCTCAACAAACTCAGAATCATAAGTGATGGAGCCAGGGCGACTAAATCTGAGGTAGTTTTCCGCTAGACAGGGATCATAAATGGTGGACGACAGGAGCGATCGCCAGGCTGAGCCGACCGATTCTGCCACCACCGTACCGTTGCCATCCAAGTGTAACTGAAACACCAGCACCCGATCGGTGTTGAGAAATTGGCGCACCTCGGTTACGGTGGTCTGGAGAATGTGATCCAGATCCAGGGATTGATAAATTTGCTGGGTAATTTGCGCGACTACGCGCTCTCGTTCGATCCGCTGTTGCAGTTCGGTACGGATCTGTACTGTTTCAATGGCTCCATGAATGGACAGGTGTAACCCCTCTGGAGTGATCTGTTCTTTAACCAGATAATCCTGGGCACCGGCTTTCATCGCCTGAACCGCGATCGCCTCATTGCCCTGACCCGTTATCACAACCACAGGGAAGCAGGATTGTGGGGTTGAAGAGGGCAGTTGAGCCAAAAGCTCCAGGCCATCTAGATCGGGTAGGCGGTAGTCGAGCAACACCAGATCGGGTTGCTGTTGTTGCCATAGCTCCAATCCTTGCCGTCCCAGGGATGCTTCTAAAATGGTGTAGGAATAGTCTGGGTCTCGCTGCAAATAGCGGCGGTAGAGTTCGCGATCTTCGGGCGAATCATCCACAATGAGGATCGTGCGTGAAGGTCGCTGCATAACTAATCTTCCAGATGATTGGGTAGGGTTGTCACTTCAAACCAGTAGTCTACAAGGATCTGGATATCTCGTTTAAGTTGGGTAAAGTTGATTGGCTTCACGATATAGCTGTTGACCCCATACTGATAGCAATCTTCGATGTCTTGGGGATTGTTCGATGTCGTAAAGATGACAATGGGAATTTTTTTGAGCGCTTTGTCTTGCTTGATCCGACGCAGTACCTCCCGTCCATCAGTTCCAGGCAGGTTCAGATCCAGCACAATTAAACCCGGACGGGGCGATCGCTGGCGATCTTCGTAAGAGCCTGTGCGGTAAAGAAATGCCAGTGCCTGTTCTCCATTGACACACCGCTGAATTGGGATGGTCAGGCGCGATCGCCCCAATAACCGTTGCAGTGCTTCAAAATCTTCGTTGCTGTCTTCCACAACTAACAAGGATTGCATTTGCGGGTTAGGAACAGTCATATCGCGAGTCATGCCACTGCCAGGGTAAAGTAGAACGTTGTCCCTTGGGTGAGAATAGATTCAACCCAAATTCTACCGCCATGCCGCTCCACAATTTTGCGGGCAATGGTCAGTCCGGCCCCGGTGCCCCCGCCAAATTCATCCCGTCCATGCAAGCGACGGAAAATCTGAAAAATTTTCTCTTGATGTTCCTGTGGAATTCCAACACCATTATCGCGAACATAGAAAGTGCAGCATTCCACAGCTCCCTCCCCTTCCGAAAAGCCAATCTCGACCCATTTCTCAGGCTTATCATTGTACTTAATTGCATTGCTGATCAAGTTGGTAAACAGTTCGTTCACCTGGGCGCGATCGCATTCGATGCTAGGAAGAGGTTGGGGAATGCGAAACTCAAGTTCAATTTGGGGTCGGGCAATGGTGAGCGTGGCAAGGACTTGTTGGAGACTGATCAGGATTTTGTGTAAGCGGTCTAAAATCCCAGTAACTCAGGAGACCGCATCATGGCAAGAAAGAAGAACGAAACCAATCGCGTTGATGAGATGCTCGATGAACTGTTGGCAGACTGCC
>NZ_JADEWO010000080.1 GCF_015207605.1 Oculatella sp. LEGE 06141 | reverse complement strand
TACAGGGGTATACAGTTCTCTTATACAGGAGTATACACATGGGTGTACATTGTCTTATGTTATATAACATAAGACAATGTACACCCATGTGTATACTCCTGTATAAGAGAACTGTATACCCCTGTATAGGCGATCGCACTCTTGTATATCCCTGTACCACCTTTTGTATATCCCTGTGTAGGCGATCGCCACCAGCATTACATATTTATGAAACCTTGCAAGCATTACTGTGTAACAGTTACAGCGATCGCACTCATTTTATCGATCGCACCCTTGTACGTTCCTTATAAGCGATCGCCCTTTGTATATTCCCGTATAGGCGATCGCACTCTTGTATATCCCTGTATTTCGCTCTTGTATACTCCTGTATAAGCGATCGCTCCAAGTGTTGTATACCACTAAAACCCCGAAAGCATTGATATATATGAGTTGTAGCGTTTGTGAAGAATTGCAGCAAAACCGATCGCCTCTCTCAGCTATAAACAACTACCCTAAAATACCAGTAGACCTATACAAATTTCCAATCAATTAGACGTATACATACATGAGTGATAAGAGATTTGTATCATTCGTGTTTAGACTTAATTGTACAGGTCTGTCGTGCGGCAACAACAGTGCTAGGCGATCGCCTAGCAGCTTTACTAGCCACTGGCTTAAGTCCTGGCTTTACCTACCCCTTGCAGTTAGTTGAAAATAACTGTGTATATTTGTATGATTTAGAGTTGTATGTACAGATCTATAGGTGTACAATAGAACTGTACACAGCCACACCTACTACTCGAAGCCTTAACCGATTGCTCTGTCCCTGAGTCCTTCTACCTACCCCTTCCACTGCCATGAACCGAGAAGCTATTCTACAGCGATACCACGATCGCATTGCAGCAGGAGCTAGAACACGCCTCACGGGTGACGAGGTATCAGCCTTGGTTAACTCCTTTATCGTTCGCCTCAAGTCCTTAGACAACCGGGCTGAGATTGACCAACTCTGTGCTGATGAAATTGCACTACTAGAACAGGGCTACCCACAAGCCACGGTCGCTAAAAACTACATCCCCAAGTACCGCAAAGCCATTCTAGCGGCGACTGAGGACGGAAACTTGCCACTAACTAAAAACACTCTGCTCGACTACGACTACACCAAACGCACTGGTGAGGTCGTTCACTTTCATGGGCACTACGCCTATACAGTGATGAAGTACACAGACGAGTATACAAACATTGCTCAGGAAGACAATACCCGTAACAACCAGAAGCAGGACAACCTTAAACCTGTGAACCTGGAGCGATACCTGGAGGAAGCACGAAGGCTGCTAACCAGCCATGATCACAATGATTTGGCGGTTGGAATTGCTGCTGTGACTGGTCGCAGGTTCAGTGAAGTCGTTCAGCACAGGTTTTCTAAGACTGCCGATCCCTACACGTTGCGTTTTGCAGGGCAACTGAAGAAGCGGGACGAAGCCGAAGCCTACAACACGCTCTGCTTGGTTCCGGCTTCTGAGGTTTGGAAGGCTATTGGACGCTTCCGCAGGCTAGAACGGGTTCAGGAGTTGCAAGAATTATCCACCCAGCAGATCAACGCCAGGATGAACAAATCCGTTCAGCGTCACACTCAACGGTATTTTGGTGAATCAGGCATCGTGCCTACCCTGGAGGGTGAATCAGCCACCACCATTCACAACCTCAGAGCAATCTACGCGATCGCCGCTATCCATCTGTTTTGCCCTCCGACCCAGGGAGAACACCGCTTCTTGCAGGAACAGTTAGGTCATATCATCGGCCAATGCAACTTACAGACGCTCAAAAACAGCCCTTCCACAGCCCATTACTTTCACTACTACCTGACAGACTCCAACGGCAGACACATTGGCTCTAAGGGCGTTTTGCTCAACCCTGAAGCCATTAGTCAGCCAGAGCCAACAACACAACCAACAGCACAGCCAGCAGCACAACCAACAGCACAACCAACAGCACAGCCAGCAAACACAGTCACCCCTGAGAACTTACCTGCACCCACCACTGAAACCACACCGGAGACCCGATTCATGGAAGCTTTGACGGAACTCTCTAACACCATCGGTTTTCTACGTCGGCAAGTTGAAGACCAAAAACAACGTGCCGAGGCACTTCAATCAGAACGCGATCGCCTCGCACTGCAAGTGGAAGCCTTGCAGCAACAGGTGGCTCAGTTGGAGCGATCGGCACACCACCAGGCCGCAACGGTACAACCCCTACAGCAGCAGATCCACTCATTGCAGGCAGAAAACGATTCCTACAAGGCAAAACTAGAGGCGTTTGGGCGTTTGCTCTCCGCCAACAATCAACCTGCTGCACTCAGTTCTAATAGCCAACCCGGATCAGCATCACCCCAACCATCAAACTCAACACCGTCCGGCACCACCCCTAACCCTGAAGGTAACGATTTAGCTCAAGAGCAACCGATCGCTCAACCTTCACCCACCCCTAAGCGCAAACCGGGTCGGCGATCGGCACAAGCCAAACTCGAAGGGGCGGTGCAGTTCATTCAGCAGCACAACGAGCAGGTTGACCATGAAAACCAGTGGGCCATCACTCAATCACTCATCGGCACCCTAACCGGAAGCAATATCAGTCTCACCGTCAAACCCTTCTGGCATCAAATCGAATCCACCATGAACCAGTACAACGGCGATCGCTCCCTCGACGAACGACGACAAAATTACGGGCGATCCCATCAACTTCCTCAACTCAAGGAAGAGTTCGATACCTGGCTCGATGCTCAACTAGATCGATAGAAACAAACCAAACCGAAGTTCAATCGCCTCACTGACCCAACTTTGGGATCAACGCCCCATTGGTCTGCTCAAGTCTCAATCGCTTGCTCAGCAGTCTCCCACAGCTTGGGCGATCGCGGCATCCCTCTTGCAGACCCCCAACCCATCTGTAAGTCTCCTGTTTCACGCCCTTTAGGAGTCATTGTCTCAACAACCTTCCCCTCAATCCCCCT
Organism: Oculatella sp. LEGE 06141; assembly: GCF_015207605.1. GTDB lineage: Bacteria > Cyanobacteriota > Cyanobacteriia > Elainellales > Elainellaceae > Oculatella. Next base: position 19,844 of record NZ_JADEWO010000080.1, on the reverse strand, counting down.
CCTAGTAACCCTTTCAGCCTTCCCTACTCAACCTCGTTGCGCATCCCGTGGGCGGATCACAGTCATTTATCGCCGGACGCGACACCAGTCGTCTCAGACTCCGCACACTAATCCCTAAACTGCGGGCAGCTTGCCCCTGCACTTGCGCATATGTTTTCGTCCCTCGCGCTGCCAATAGCTGCTGAATGATACGCATTCGCTGCTGCACATACTCCGGCAGTTCTCCTCCCACCTCCACGATCGCCCAAGAATCGTCTGCCTCAGGGGTCGGCAGCCGCAGGACAAGTTGCCTTGCAGCACCAGGGGAGCTTGAAGTCGATTCGGTTGCCTGATCCATCGCGCAACCTCGATGAATTGAATATCGCTGATTATACGCTCAGGCCGGTCAAATAGCGGCGAACGTTTTCATTAGGTTCACATTCTCACCCCCCCTCAACATCTCACTCTAATCCGCCACAACTACAGCAATTTGCCAAACGCGCGGTCAATTAGCGGCGAATTTAACCCCCTCAATCTGCAGTCATTTAGCGCGGGACGACCCTAAAGTAGCGTGTTACATAACGCAAACTCCCTCCTAGTAAGCATTTCATCCTCGATCGATCGCGCTCAGCTAGCGCCGGATCACAGTCATTTATCGCGGTACGCGACACCTCAGGTTCGCCACAATCTTCGGGGGGAGCCGCTCGTTTTCCAGCAAGACAAACCGGAGCCGGTAAAGGGCGATCTGAATGGACAATCGCCTCGACTCGAATCTGGTGACACCAGCGATCACTGAAGTCGTACTCGTAAAGAAACTTCTCTCGTTCTCGTAATTGGAGGCCTGCTAGATGAACTTGAGCGGGGTCATCACTGAACCAGATGCCACCGGGATGCGACACACCGTAGTCCTTGCCGTGGATGGTGAATCGGTTGAGGTGGTCGTCACTCCAACCCAGCGCAATTTGCAAAATGTAGTGCAGGTCTTCGATGGTGCTGTTCCCACTCACCATGAGCCGTCTCCAGATCATCGGACTGATGCCAATGAGGGAAACGTGGAGTTGATAGGTTACGGAGGTACCAGGTTCAAGCATCCCTTAATGCTAATGCACCACGTCTCAAGCAATCCCCAACTTTTTTCCACTCTCCGACAAGAGTCGATCGTCTTTGACAACGTCTGATTCATCACATCATAGGTGTAATCGATCTATTCTGATTTTTATCCCTATCAGGGTAGTTTTGTTTCAATCAACATTCTTTCTGCTACTTCTCTACCATATACATGTTCTAAGAACTCAGGTAACCAGTCTAATGTGAGATGTCTTCCGGCCACTTTCAATTGACGAAAATCATCTAAGAACTTACAAACCTGTTCATCTATATCTGGAATTTCTTGGGATACTATGTCCATAAATTCCAATGAACCACCTAGCAATCCGTGATGTTCATGTGAAACCATAACCCCCCATTTCCCTCTCTCTGAATAAAGTACATACTCAGAAAGGAGCTTCATTCCTGTTTTAACCTCGATGAGTTCTTCACTAAAAGGTGGTGCGGTGTATCCTCTAGACAGTTCAGATAGGGGAATGTAGCAATGATTGGGACTAGACTCGTTTTCATCCCTCCAAAGCTGAGTTAGGTAACAACCTGTATCTCCCACATTGATTGCTGCTTTGATTAGAGGTACTAGAAAAGGTTCCTCCAGATAACTAAAGAAAGGGTAAAGAATTTTTCGAGCAGCAACACTGGTTGAAAAAGGTTGTCCAAACGGATTATCAGTAATGAATACTTGGCGAAGTTTAGATTCAGCTTCAGCCCGATATTGTGTTTCAGAAAGCGGATACATACTCCACTCACCTCAAAACAGTAGACTAGAGTTTACACTATAAGTCCCCTTTAGAAAGACAGAAAATTTGTCTAAGATAGTGGACCATAAGGCCAATGCCATATCAAATCTCTCACTCCGTCTAGAAACTGCTCAAATAAAGAGGGTCGCTCTTGTTGTTCCATCTCCTGTGCTGATCTCAAAGGGGGAATAGCGGGGCAGTAGTCATAACTATCTGGGTCAGAGTATTCAAATTTAACCTCCGTAGCGACTTCATGTCCAGGTGTGTTGTGCCGACCTCCTCTATCCGGTTGCAACTCTATGGTAGGGTCAGGCCCACTTGTTCCAACAGGGCGAAGAACACCCCTGCCAGTTGGACCTTTGAGCGGTCCGAACAGCAGCCAAGGAACTGTCCCTCCTCTAGAACTGAGGTCTCTTGATTCACGCCTTTCTGATTCCGTTATCAAGTAGAACCAAGCAGTTGCAGTTGCGAAGGCAATACCGTAGTTGGGTGATTCCGGGTATCTATAAATACTGCTTCCTGGACTTCTAGGTGTAGCAATAGTCAGAAGTTGTGTCAGTTCCGTGGAAGTTGTTCCGAAAGGATCGGTGTTATTTACTGGCTGATTTTTTGCATACCCAAAAAGATTAGCATCACCTCCTGCAAACCCAATCGGATCTTCACTCACGAACCTCCCCACACTCGCATCATAGTACCTTGCTCTGTAGAAATACAATCCCGTTTCTGCATCAAACTCACGTCCAGTGAATTGGTAACGAGAGCCGATCGCCCCATTTGTCTCACTCACCACTTTCCCAAATGAATCATATTTCACGTAATTGACTACAGCCCCACTCCCATCAACCAAATTCTTCACCGTCCCCAGATGATCCGTCAGATGCCAAACTGTTTCACCACTACCGTTTTCCTGTGCTAATACCTGATCGACCTGTGTTCCATGCAAGTAGCGTTGACTGAGAGAGTTGCTGGTGAATTCTAGAATAACGTTGTCGCGATCGTACACAAAGTGGGTTGTTGCAGCAGTCCCACTCCCAATGCCATCAGAGTCGATCGCCTTAGCAATTCTCCGATTCATTGCATCGTAGGTATACTCAACCTGCTGTGTCTCAACACCCACAGCATTTTCATCAATCACCGACACTAGACGATTACGATAATCCCAAACGAATTGCCTCACTTTGCCTGCGGCAATCTCTGTTTTCTGAATCAAATTGCCTTCGTCATCATAAATATAGGTGTAGATGCCGTCTGATTCCAATCGGTTGTTCGTTCCTGTGACATAGTTAGTGCGATTGCCATTTTTGTCATAGGCGTAGGTTTCGTCGGCATTAGTTGGGTCAGTCCGATCGGCTCCTGTCAGTTCATTGCGATCGTTGTAGCTGTAATCGGTCGTGCCATCGACATCAATGATTTGCGTGATGCGATTCGCATCATCATACTCAAAGTCATAGAACGCCGTGGGTGTTCCTGCTAAGTTCTTATGTGTTAGTAAATCGAGACGATTGAGCGGATCGTAGGTGTAGGTTGTGCCTGTCACCAGTTGAGTGCCATTGAGGTCAGAATAGCGATCGATCGTCTGCACTTGTCCGATCGGACTATAGGTAAAGTTGACTCGCTTATCGCTGACGTTGTTACCACTTTGCGTGATTTGGGTAACGCGATCGAGCGTGTCATAACTGTAAGCCGTTACTGCCCCCGCTTGACCATCGATCGCATCACTGACCGAGACCAGATTCCCTTGATCGTCATAGCCATAAGTCAATGCCACACTTGCGACTCCGGGTGTACCCGCATTATCCACTCCAACCTGACGACCCAGCGCATCATAGCTAAAACGGTACGTGGAATCAGGATCGCTGACTAGGATGAGTTGGTCAGCCGCATCATAGGTCATCGTCGCGGTGCGAATTACAGTGCCGTTGATATCAAGCCAGTTTTCTGCTACCTGGCGATCGAGCTTGTCGTAGGTGAAGGTACGAGTGCGGTTATTGCGATCGACCGTCGCAATCCGATTACCGTTGGCATCATACGCATGAGTGCGGGTTTTGTTCAGCTCATTGGTCTCAGCAACCAGGCGATCGAGTGCATCGTAGGTAAACGTGGTTGTGTTGTTCACCGGGTCAGTCAACGAAACCAGATTGCCGACATCGTCATAGTTCATGATCGTGATGCCAGGATCAGGCAAGGCATCAATGATGTGAGTTTGGCGATCAAGGTTGTCATAGACATATTCCGTCTTATGCCCCAGCCCATCGATCTCTTTGGTGACATTACCGACCTTGTCATACTCAGTAGTACTGGTGGTCTCCTCCAACGTATCCGGACCATCAATCACCTGAATGCGACGACCCAGATCATCATACTCATACTCCATGCGATGCCCATTCGCATCCACCTGTGCCACCAGTTGATTCGCCGCATCGTAGATAAACGTCGTCAGCTTATTATCTGCATCAAAGCGACGCACCAACCGTCCCCGCTCATCATAGACCGATCGCGTTTGATTGCTATTGGCATCCGTTTCTGTCGTGCGCTGATTATCCGCATCATACTGCTGCTTTATCACAGAACCATCGGGGCGTATCATAGCAATCAGGCGATCGCGGCTATCATACACATGGCGCGTTTCTCGACCTAGTGGGTCAATCATCGCCACCTGATTCCCTGCCTGGTCGTAGATATAGGTCATTACTGGGGAAGACAATGGGCCACTATTCCCATCCGGATCAGCCTTAAGCGTCTGAACCAAACGCCCCATGTCATCATATTGGCTGCGGGTCAGGTTGCCATTCGCATCGGTCATCGTCAGTTGATTACCGTCTGCATCGTAGGTGTAACCTGTCGTAGGCGAAGTCAATATCCCTGCGCCATCCGGGTCAGCCTCGATCGTCTGCACTAATCGATTCATGGCATCATACACATACTCCGTGCGATTGCCATTGGCATCAATCATCGCAATTTGATTGCCTGCCGCATCGTATTCAAACTGCTGTACCGCCTCATCGATCGTCCCCTTGGCAAAAGTCGCCTTCACGACCCGACCCAACGCATCATAGTCATAGTCCGTCACTCGTCCCAGAGGATCGGTTTCTATGTCCAACTGCCCTGCCCCGGCTTGCCCTTGAGGGATATAGGTATAGCGCGTGACGACATCATCAGCACCCCCGATCGCTCCCACCACCCGCGTCATTGACAACCGATCGCCCGTGAGAGGATCAATTTCGTATAGCGAAATCCGCCCTAACTCATCCACTTCCTCGACGACTTGATTAAACGTTGCATCATACGCATATTGCCGCTCCACTTGCTCTTGCCCAATCCCATTGAGGAAGATGCCGTTGCGCTCCGGTGTAACGATATCCAGGTCACCATCACGGTCGAGGTCGGACAAGACAGCATCGTCAATGTAGCCAATCTCATACAGCTCAATTGGATCAGCAAATGCTCCGGTTCCATCTCCAGCCAAGACAGCGGTGCCACCACTTCCATTCAGCAACACATCCAGATGCTGATCGTTAGTTACGTCAGCAACTACAATGTCGTAGATTCCATTCTCAATTGGCACTAAACTGGCCTCAGCAAAGGTGCCATCGCCATTACCTAAGCGCAATTCCATTCCATCAACGGCATAGCCATAGCCGACGAGTAGATCTAAATCGCCATCTTCATTGATGTCACCCAATGCGAAACTATCCAGGGGAGCATCTAACTCAATGAAAGTGCTTGCCTCCAGGGTGCCATCTACACGGCCTAGCTGTATGGCAATCGATTCAGACTCATCGTCAGCTGTCATCAGATCAAGAATATTGTCACGATTGAGGTCTGAAAATTCAACATACTGAGGCTCTTCTCCTGTTGTGGAAGTAATGGCTGGAGCAAAAGTTGCTCCATCGCCCAACAACACAGATGCAGTTTGGTAGTAACGATTAAGCGCTACCACATCTGAGAAGCCATCCCCATCGAAGTCACCCACTTTTAGCGTTGTTGGGGTATAAGGGACGGCAAAATCTCGACGCGCTGTAAAATTGCCAGCACCATTGCCCATCCACACTGAGACCCGTCCTTCGTTTCCACTGCCATCCTCGTTATAGGAGCCAGTGACCAGATCTAGGAGTCCATCTCCGTTCGTATCTGCCAGCATGAATACATTCGGATAGTTCGCATCAACACTGTTTCCTCTGATAAAGGTTCCATCACCGTTGCCTAGATGGATCACAACATCGCCGTTACGAGCATCGGTCACAATATCGGGCAGTCCATCCCCATTCAGGTCACCAACTACAGCAATGTCTCCATCCCCTTCAAAGGAATCACTAACGCTAGAGAAAGAGGTTCCAGGCCCTGTACCGACCTCTAGGGTCAGTTCTTCCTGAATTTTAGTGACATTGCCGCGATCGTCATAGGAGTAAATCGTAGTATTGTCACGAGCATCGGTGCGGGTACTGACCAGGTTATTGGCATTGCGACGAGTCGTGGGTAGTGTTCCACCCCCATCACTGCGCTCGATCGCCTGTCCTGCTCGATCAAGCTGCATCGTTGTGACATTGCCATTGCCATCAACATAACTGGCGATCGCTTCAGAGGGGAGAACCGCCGCCATTGGAGCTGCCATTGGATCACTGGTTTGCTCCGGACGCAGTAATCCCTGCGTTTGTACTGGCGTTAACTGAATCACAGACCCATCTTTGCGAATACCCTTGATAGCACGTCCAGCAAAATCATAGAGCGTCTCTTCCCGGTAGTTCCGCTGATCGATTTCTGCCGTCATGTGGTGACGACGGTCATACTCCCAGGTGCGACTGGTTTCATCTGGGTCGATGATCCGGGTCAAGTTTCCAACGGTATCGTACTCCAGTTGGGTAACGCGATTGGCCGGGTCAGTAATCGTACTAACGCGATCGCCGATGTAGGTAAAAGTAGTTTCTAACCCCACCGGATCAATAATTTTGCTCAGTTTGCCTGCACTGTCATAGACATAGCGCATCTCATTACCATCTGCCTCACGCACTGAAGCGAGTTGATTTTGAGCATTAAATTCATACACCGTTTGGTCTTTCAGCGTGCGGCGAAATGTGCCATCCGCTAAGCGCTCCAGCGTCGAGAAATCTCCTCCCGGCGATCGATACTGACCATTAGACTCACGTTGAAAGAGATCCTCACTACCATCGCCATCGATTAATAAGATAGAACCGTCGTCGTTTTCCACCAGTTCTTGGAGTCCAGACAAGCCCCAACCACTACCAAAGGCACTATGAACACTGTTGACATGCAGGAACTCTCCAGTGCTGCGATTGAGTGCCCCACCAAAGCGATCGCCAAACGGTTGGTATATTCCACTGCGGAGAGTATATTGATATTGCCCCGATGGCAAGTCACTCAAATCTGCTTGAATTGCAGCATCTGCACTCCTAGTTGTCGGATCGATCGACCACAGATGTTCCCCTCCTTCAAGCCCATACTGTCCTCCCTCAAATCCCGGCACCTGGTATTCAAAGCCATCGCGGGCCACACTCAGCATTCCGACAACGCGGCTGTTCACATCTCGAATATTGTTGTAACCAAAATGCAGAATAGGACGTGGATCGGCTCGCAGGGAATCATAGGTCAGCGTCACTCCTCGATTCATCCCTAACGATTGGTACGTGACCAAATCATGGGTTTCCGTAATGGCTCCAGAGTGCAGTTCAACACTGGAGGTACATGGCCGCGATTCCGCACACTGGTTGCAGGCAATATCTGGATTATAGGGATCGCCCTCTGGGCTGTTGAAGCGATTAGCAGGTGCAAAGAAGTGCCAACTGCTATTGCGAATTCCACCTTCAATGGTTTCCACAACGCTACCATCAGCACTGACTCGCCCCACACCCACTTTATCAAAATCACCGGTTGTAGGATTGATTGACCACAACTCCATCAGGCTTCCAGGTCTATACCCCGCTCGGTTAGGCAGTTCTAGGGGGGCGGGTTGGGTGAAGACCATCTCACCTGGTTGAATCGTTACTACCAAATCAGGTTTCAGATCAGCGGGTAACGCAGCAGGGGTTAGATCGGTTGGAACTTCGGTGATGCTTAATTGTCCTGTATACAGATTGTTCTGTTGATCTAGCAGACTTCCTGCTTTGACAAAGACAGACGCGCCTGGAATAGTGGCTGTCTCGACTAACGTATCAACATTAGGATCGAGCGTTTCGGCATTAGCGACATCGATCGGCGGCAAATAAATAGGGCGGCTAATGACATTGTTGACATTGCCATACACCTCATGCCCCAACAACAGCGGTAGCTTTTCGGCGATAAACGGATAATTACCGCTGATGCCCTCTGCATGTACCTTGAGCGTATCGCTCGGTAATTCACCGGCAAACGCCAACACAAAGGAGCCATCCGATGCAGTCGTGACCTGAGTTCCCCCTAAATCAATAACCACACCTGCTAATGGTTGCTGAGCTGTGTTCTGAATCACGCCGCTCAGACGAGTGGTGGTCACTGGGTCAGCGGTGACAGCCAATGTCACCTGTTGCTCGGTGGTCAAGCCACCATCAGTCGCAATCATTGTGAATGTGTAGGTTCCCACTTCTTCTGGTGTGGGTGTGAACACTAATGTGCCATCAGCACGAAGTTTTCCGGTTGGCAGAGCCTCATCTGAGCGAATTGAGAACGTTACCCGATCGCCATCGGGGTCAATGGCGACCAACGGCACCTCTAAGGTGTCTCCTGGCAAAATAGATAAAGAGCCAATGGCATCAAACACCGGCGCACGATTGGGCGCACCAATCAGTACCGTTGGCTGTAGATCAAATTGCGCCAGATTCGGATTGTTGATGACGACCTGCACCACATCGGAACTGGCCCCCTTGTCTAATCCACCAGGTGGAATCGCCGCTTGCAAATTAATGTACGGGTCATTATTGGCATCCACACCAGAGGGGTTGAGAATCTGCACTCCGGTGGGTAACTCTGGAAATGCAACTATGACCTGCCGCCCAGTTGGATCACCCAGGTTACGAACCGATACATCAACCACATAGCGCCCGGTTGCCGCATCGAGATGAACATTGCTCCATTGAAGTTGGAGATCAGTCGTTGGGGTCAGCGTCGTGGAGTCGATCGCTGACCCTACCTCGGCTCGATTAATCGCAGGTGAGAAGATTGGACTTTCGACTCCCTCTGGGTCTATCTCATTCGTAAAGTTATGTAACTTGACCACGCTGCCCGTGTCGCCATCAAGATTCACCCATTGAACGACCAACAGCCCACTGGTCTTATCCTTTAAGCTTGTCAAATCAATCTCGACTGCTGTACCGTCAAAGCGCACTAACCCCGGTGTAAATTCTGCCTGAGTACCTGCTAATGAGAACAAGGCTGTCCCTGCTTCACCACGATCGAGCAACGTCTGCGATGGCTTGGCTGGATCAACCAGATAAACCAGCAACTGGTCTTCAATGGCAGGGGTCGTGTCCGTGGTGTCCACGCTCGACTCAATCTCAAAGCGCAGCTTACGGGAGCCGGTTGATTGTCCTAGCTCCACCGCCAGGGCAGTTTGAACCACAAAGCTGTTTTGTTCCCCTAAAATCACTGGGTCAGGACCTTTTGCCCCCCACCCAATCGAATTAGCTGGACCTACCAGGAAATCAGAACTCACCTGAAAGTCAACCGCCGCTTGCCCCACGTTGCCTGCTCGATCGAACGCACTCAGCGCTACTTGATGAGCACCTTGAGCCAGCGCAGTATTCGATATCGATTGGTCAAACTCGCCTTGGGCATCGATCGTCAATGGCGTGCTTGCCTGGTTATCCACTATCACTGACCCAGTGGTTGATGCTCCTGAACCATCATCCAGAATTGAGCCAATTAACCGCACTCGATCGCTATGGTTCCCCTCCACTAAGGGAACTTCCACCTGCACAGAGGGGGCTGTGGTATCCAGCGTAAAGCCTACTTGGATTTGCAAGAGTTGCCCTTGTGGATCAGTCGCTTGTAGGTAAACCGTATGCCTACCCTCGGTGAAGGTCGTGCCTAATATCTGCTCCAGTTTGGCTCGATCGAGCGTAAAGCTACCATTGCTGCCGACCTCAGCCGTAATATCGACAAAGTCTGCCGCTGCCATCCCGTCGATTCCAGCTTTGAGCGTTACTAGCCGATCCAAATCGAGCACTCGCCCGGTAATAGTGGGGTCAGTGGTCAATGTATCGGTATTGGTGGTGCCTTGTGGTGCTGTATCATTGCCTAACTGCGCTTGCAGCAATACCGGCGTCTCATCAAGTACCTGATCGATGATATAGGAACCGATCGATCGTCCTAGCGCCAAGCCGTCCTGGTTGGCTGCGTCGAAATGAATACCACCGTAAATGCGGCTCATGCCTGCTTCATCGGCAGCATTTGTGAAATTGGTAAACGTACGGGATACATCGGGTAGCCCTACCGAGTTACTGGTGAAGCTCAGATCACTGCCCAAGACATCGCTTAGAATTGCATCAGCCGTACCGCTGTAGGTACTGTGCCCGGACACATAATCTGGGAATGGAGGAGTCGTTAGCAGTGGAGTCCAACTAGGATCAGCGTCAGTTAACGGATTGCCATCGGTATCTGCTTGTTGGATAGCCGTGATAGGACGCCAGAAATTGTAAGTGTATTTGGCATCCCAGGCCGCAATTCCAGCATCCGCTAAACCGATATCTAATAGGGCAAGCAACCGAGCATTCGCAACGATCGAATTGCCCTCACGCAGTGATACTTCTTTGGCAATTTGGTTCCAATGTCCAGCAGGGGTGTACGTTCCCGCTCCATCTGCCCAAAATTGAGCAATCTGAGTTTGATCGGCGGTGCGAGTGGAGCTATTGCTCCGACCCAATTCTTTGACCTGATTAAAATCACTGGTATATGTAGCACTATCAAGAGCCGGTGGCCCCTCTGGACGAAGTTGATCGCCTGCTGTTAAAGCGAACGGGGTTACCGTTCCCCAGTGAGAGGCAAGAGCTGGTTGATTGGCAGGAGCAGTCGGCTTCCATTTGCCGGGGGCAGTTTCAGGGGTGTACTGCGTAGAACGATCGAACCCATCGCTTTGTCGCCATGCCACAATCGAATCTGCCACTCGTTGGCCCAATGCCAGCCCATCTTCTTTCGATTGCCCGTCTGGAATGGCCGCCAGTGATTGTGCTAGTGCTGCATCGAATGTGGGCTTCTGTGTCGGATACAACGCCACTAACGCATAGTATGCGGCCCCAACAGCGGCAGCTTCGATTGAGGCTCCATCTGGGGCGATCGCACTGATGTAGTAGGGCGTGTAGGACTGGTCAATCGCATTAACCGCATCAAATATAGAGGCTTGGACGATCGCCATGTTCCGTGCAGCGCTTGGCGGGGAGGTTTTGTCGCTCTCAATCGCGTTGAGCAGAATCGAGTTCCAATCTGTGACAACATCCCCGGACGAACTGCGAACCACACGAGTGATCGCACTGGTGACATTTCCAGCAATATCGCTCGCTTGGACAGTGAACGTGTTAGCACCTAATGCTAGGGCAACATCAGTAAGCTGAAACTGTCCGTTGGTAGCAGCTGTGGCAGTATTGCCTAATGGTTGTAGCGTGGCGATCGCCCCCGCTTCGGTCTGTCCAGTTAACGTGACGGAACTGGACAGGGTTCGTCCATCTCCTACCGGAACCGTATCAAAGGCAGGGTCTAATCCAACGGATACGGAGGTGGGTGCCAGTGTATCGAGGGTAAAGGTTAGATCAAAGGTGCTAACCGTGCCGAATGTATTTTGAGTCTGGAAATGCAGGGTGTGTTGTCCATCAGGCAGGACACTCCCATAAATTTGTTCTAAGCGACTGCGGGTTAGGGTAAATGTCCCATTGGTGGCAAGATCAGCTTGAATACTGACGTAATTATTAGCTGGAGTCGCATCAAAACCTGCTTTTAAGCTGGCAAGGTTGCTTAGAGTGCTGACGCTTCCCGTAATTGAGGCATCGGAGGTAATGCGATCGCTATTCGTCGTGCCGTTAGGAGCCGTATCGTTTGCGAGAGCCGCAGTCACAGTCACAGGCGGTGATAAAGTGAACGTGGAACCGCTCACGACCAGGTTATTGGTTTCATTGCTCTCTAGCAGCACACTCGTGGGGTCAATTCTTGCCAATAAGTAGTAAGACCCTGCTGCCAAGTTGGTTGGTACAGTCACGGTACTACTGTAGGTTTGGGACTGTCCCACAAGCAACAGCAGATTATTGGTGTTGATACGCGTCAACGAAACGTCGTTGGCGTCCAGCGTTGTATTGCTGGAGAAATATAGATCAATGGCCGGTGAACCGATCGCAGGAACCACACCTTGATTGGTGAGGGAAACTTGCACTTGTCCTTGCCCACCCGATGTGAGCGTTTGCGGCAAAGTAATGGTACCGAATTGTCCCACTAAATCAGGCAATAAGCTCACAGCAAGTGCTTGAGTCGATTCATTGTCTACCTGTTCTAGTGAGGTATTGCGATCAAAGTCACTGGTGTGGGAATTACCCACGATCAGATCTTGGCTAGACGTTCCTATCAGTCCATCTTCAGATGGTGTAGTCTCCGTTGAACGCGGTGCCGCAATTGCCCCATTCATGAACACCTGGCTCCTGTCCAAGGAGTCTAATTCTGTGGTTGAGGGCACAAAACTGGTAGACAAATCGGCTAAACTGGAAGGCTGATTTGCCGATAGAATTGTCGTTCCCAATGGGTGGTTCAACACTTTGGGATCGGTAGACAATCCAGGCAAACTCGCGTCAACCTGTGGCATCAATTGCGACTCGTCCATGATGACCTCAGCAAAATATTAAGAAAGGACAGGAAATTTAGGCTGTGTAAAGGGTTGCACCAGCGTCCTAGCCGACCGCACCACGCTATCGGGTATGGCGATCGCCTCACTAGGGAAATGGTGTTAATTAAGTCAAGCTTGAATACAGCGGTTTAGCCTGGATACGGCGATTGGGTTTAGCAGCTACCCGCACCAACAACTAATGCTTCAGAAGCATCAACCGTTGTATTGACCTGAACTAGAAAACGAGTGTTCACTAATTCTTGATAGGTGTCTAAATTCGTTTGCCATTGAGTAAGGGCCTGCAACAGTTGCGCGAGGCGATCCTCCAAGACGTTACCTGGAATGCTGTAGTTGAAATTGGCGGCAAACGTCACGACTGGAACGGCTTGCTCTTCTGCTACCCGGAGCATGGCAGAACTAATTGCCAGGTTCAACTGGCAGCGATCGAGTCGATAGGAACACGTGAGTGACGCCTGCATTGGGTCTTGACCCAGCGTTTGCCAGGGTCCTGGACTTAATAATTGTGTGATAAAGTGGCGGGCATTATCGCTGCCTTGCGGAAACGCCACATCGCCGTGGAAGTTCATGCCAACGGCTTGATAACGAGCATGAGGAAAACTAACAACGTACTTGTGAACCAGGGAAGCGATTTGACTATCTGAAAGCGCCTGAGTGTGGGCTTCCTGACTAAACAGGAGTCGCTCTGGATAAGCGGTCAAACAAATACCATTACGAAATCGAAATTGTGTGGCCTGTTGTGTGTAGACAGGAGGATGAACCAGCTCCCACTCAGAGGGGATGCAACCGCTATAGTGGAGCATCTCTAACGTCAATGCAGGCGGTTTGAAATCGGGAATCACTAACACGATCGCGTGTTCCCGCAGCATTAAAGTCTGAACCATAGGTAAATGAACAAAAAATAGTAAATGCAATCACCCTGAATTAGGGGTAGCTCATTGCTAAACTCAAGACCCAAGACAACAAGTGAATCAAAGAGCAGCTAATCAACATTGCTGAAGTAAGTGCTGATAGGCTGAGCAGCCAATCATTGTTGAACACGCTTTTTATAACTCGCAAGGTTTTCTTTTCCTCTCCGTAAGATCACTGGACTTACGAAATTACTCTTAAGTGGTTGAAGTAAATCTCAGCCGATTTCGGTCTATTTGGCCTAGCCTTACGCGTTCGTACAGATATTGGTTGGATGGTCAGCAGAACTTGAAAGTCTTTACATTCTGATAAACATGTAGAATTACGGAAGTCGCTTTAATGATTCTTTATGAAGTTTTGATATATTCCTTCAACATCAACAGGGGATAAGTCATTTTAAGAAGTTCAGTCTTGTAAAATTTTTGGAGCACTATGAGGTATAAGTTAAGCCGTTTTTGTGGGAGTGTGATCGACGTGGATACGATATAGTTGAGGCTCGTTTGCTTTAAGTGGCTGTACTGTTACTTTCTTAACGTGATCCATACCGAAGCGGAGAAAAAAAGTGGCAAGATCAGGAGAGCGTTATTTGATTGCTAAAGCTCCACCAGGATGAGGCTAGAATCTGCTTAAAGCCTTTGTGCTTCTAAGGCATGAATTATCACGACACTCCAACAGTCTCTATCGTTATCCCAATCTACAACCGATCGCGCTACCTCCCTGCTGCGATCGACAGCCTTCTCAGTCAAACCTACTCGAACGTCGAGATTATTCTTTGGGATGACCAATCTACTGACACATCTCTAGGGATTGCTCGCCACTACGCCATTCAACACCCACGCGTCCGTGTTGTTGCCGGACTCCATCAAGGACAAACCCAATCTCTTAAATCTGCCTTCGCCATGACTTCTGGCACCTACTTGGCCTGGATTGATAGCGATGACCTGCTAGCACCTACTGCCCTGGAAGAAACGATCGCCATCCTGGATGCCAATTCTCATATTGGGCTTGTTTATACCAATTACCTATGCATTAATGAAACCAATCAAATTCTTGGTTTAGGGCAACGTTGTCGTATCCCTTACTCTAGGAATCAGTTGCTCGTTCACTTCATGGTATTTCACTTCCGTTTGATGCGACGTTCTGTGTTTGAGCAAGTCGGCGGTATCGACGAACAGTGTGATTTTGTGCAAGACTACGATCTCTGCCTCCGCTTTTCCGAAGTCACTGGAATCTATCATCTGCAACGACCGCTCTATTACTACCGAGTCCATCCGCAGAGCATGTCCCAGCAACAGCAAGCAGATATGATTCAGAGTGCACAAGCGGCTATCAACCGCGCACTGTACCGACGCAGCTTAGCCGATCGCTACCAACTTCAGGTTCAAACCCAACAGATTGACGGCCAACTCGTCGGGCAGTTTTCTCTCCAACCCAAAAACCTTACTCTGACTCCACAGCCAGGGGAGAAATAGCCTCACGCTGCACTCCCGATGTTAATAATCCAACCACTCGCAGCTGATCCAGCAATCGCAATACCGCTAATCGTTGCTCTGGAAATAGGGGTGCAGAGATAGGAATAGTATCGATCGAGGTCTGGGATTGCTGAGTTGATTCCTGTTGCAACCGTTGCAAATTCTCGATCGCCCCTTCACCCATAGGCAGTAAGCCAACCGCTTTCGACAATTCAATACCCACACGGGCAGCATCCACATCAGTTCGTCCCGCTATATGCTTCCAGAGCACTCTTAGAATGCGGTAGGACTGATCTTCCAGTGTGTAGGTGCCACCTAACTGGCTCAATGCCAGAGCGATACGTGCTTCTGCAGGGGTCAATGTCATACCCACCGGTACTGTCTGATGCTGCAACCAAAAACAGCCCGCTCCTAGTTGCGTTAGCTGAGCGGGAGCGAGTTTCCACACATTCCAGTTCTGTTTTAATAGAAACCAATGCGCTGCTGAGAGATGATCGGTCGATCGGTTCACAAGCTGCTGTTGGAACCGCTCATACATTTGCCTCAGACTATACACCCGCTGCCAGTAGGAAGCCGATCGACTCATCTGAGTGCCAGACCAGTGATTATAGCAAACTGTTGCTCCCGGCACATACAAAAATTGCAGCCCTAAAACCGCAGCCATCGTAAAGTATTCTCGATCGGTGCCAATCGGTGTATCAGGATGCCATGCGTGTACTGTCTGCAATCGTTCTGCTGCTTTGTACCGCAGTAAGTAGCTGTGAGGTGGTCGCCAGTGGTGCAGCAGAAACCGCAGTAAGGGGTCTACCATCGGTTGACTGCTAAAGGCTAATTTGGACTGTCGTTGCCCCTGCTGGTAAAAGCACCACTCCCAATCACCATAAGCGATATCATCAGCCTTCTGCTTCTCCAATGCCTGCACTTGCACCTCAATCTTGCCGGGTGTCAGTTCATCATCGGCATCCAACCACTGAATGTACTCTCCTTGCGCGTGAGAGAACCCGTGATTGCGGGCATGATTAGCGCCCTGCTGGGAACAGTGCAACAGCCGAACAGGATGGGGAGACACATTAGCAAATTGCTCGGCGATCGCCCTTGAATGATCCGTAGAACCATTATCCACGACCAGAATTTCAAGGTGAGGATACTGTTGCTGAGCACAACTCCCAAGGCAACTAAGCAGGCGATCGGCCCCGTTGTAGCAGGGAATGATGATAGAAACCAGCGGCAGTGATGTCATGGTGAACTCCAATTCTAATAAGCCCCATTCACTGACCTCGTGGTTGCAGGTCCTCAATCCAACGCCGCATCAATTGAGATAATTCCACCTTCCCTTGAGCCTGATACAACTCAGAAGCGTGTTGAAAGTCCGCAATTGCCGCAGTGAAATTACCCTGCAACTCATAGGCATACCCTCGATTTTGGTATCCTTCTCCTGCTTTTGGTTTTAAGCTAATGTATCGGCTAAAATCCATAATGGCTCCTTCTGGGTCGCCCGATTCACCCCTCACAGTACCCCGATTGAAATACGCTAGGGCATAGTTCTCAAATAAGGCGATGGCCTGAGTATAATCTGCGATCGCTGCTGTCGTTTGATGCAAATTGCGATAGGCTTCGCCTCGCTGATAGTAGACGTCTGCTGGAGCATAGCCCAAACTAATCGAGCGGCTGAGATCGTCGCTAGCAGCCTGATACTGTCCCAACTCATAGTGGGTCAGTCCACGTTTATGATAGGCCCAAGCAAAATGGGAGTTGAGTTCAAGCGCTCGGTCAAAATCAGCAAGGGCGGCCTCAAGCTGGTGAGCATGACGATACGTACTGCCTCGGTTATAGTGCCAACCCGGCACATGGGGCTGTAGCTCGATTGCTCGAGTGTGATCGGCAATCGCCCCCGGATAGTCCTCAAGTACTCGTCGAACCAGCCCCCGATTGGTATAGGAACCGGCATCACTTGGATCCAGACGAATGGCAGATGTAGAATCGTCGATCGCCCCTCTATGATCGCCTAGTTCATAACGCAACTTGCCGCGAGCATCGTACGCCTGCTGTTGGATATGTAAGGGAGCCGCATTGCTCTCATCGAGCCTAATGGCGTGGCTATAGTCTGCTAGCGCTAATCCAAGCTGATTCAACTGATAGTGAATGGTACCGCGATTGAGATACGCTCGGGCATACGTTGGATTTAGCTCGATCGCTTGATTGAAACTTGTCAATGCGCCTTCTACGTTTCCTTGATGCGCTTGTGCAACCCCTTGTTCAGTGATCGCTTCTGCCCTGGCAGCGCGATCGGGGGCTGTTGAACCAGCAGGTACACCCTGAAACGGTTGAGCTAACGCAGTCGGCGCAGTAACCCCTATAAGCAGGGGACTCCATCCAAACAGATGAGCGATGATTGGTAGCAAAGTCAGCCAAAATAGGGTGGGATTCATAGCACTGGAGGACGCATTCTCTTTTAGTCTTCCCAATGGAAGGGCCTCAACCATAAGAATCCTAACTACAGCACAATCGCTATAACCATTACGAACTTTTAGGATTGGCTAGAGTAAGGATAGGCTCTAAACTCCTACAGAATCCGTTGTCTAAATGGGCAATCGCTTTCAATGTCACCAAACAGCGCAAGAACCGAAATAGGCTTAGTTTGCAAGTAGGAACGACTACAGCCGTTTACGAGTTCCCGAACCGTTACGCTGTTGTCAATACTTACCAGGTCTGCGGACTCGATTGCCCAGTTGAAGGTTGAAGTTGGTCATGGTTCATCAAGCGATCGCCTTCTCAGTAAAGCTTTGCTAAAAACTCACTCTTCCAGTGGTAATCAGTTGCATCCCAGCCGCTAAAGAGGTGAATGCCAGGAAGAAAGTCCATAAGCTGGTTGGTCTGAGGACAACTCCACCACTGACAAAGACCAGCAAGATTCCTAACGCTACTAACCCCCAGCCCAGAGACCGCGTAGCTCTGCCAAAAAACAGCAAGGCAATAACACCGCTCGTCACTGCTAGAACAGATGCGCTAGCAGAAATATCTCTCCACCAGTAAGGAGACGTTTGTGTGGTGAAGAGAATATTTTGCCCTAAAAAGTAGATGCCAGTCAGCAGCAGTGCAAACCCGATAAATTTGAGCAAGAATCGCATTGTTTATCCTATCGCTACGGCTCAATCCTAATCACTTGAAAGCGGCGATCGCCAGATAAATTACTTAATTCTTTAAGTTAGAGTTCTTTGATGTTTCATGAAACCTTCAAACTTCTCATAGTAATTGCCGCAGACTAACGGGAAAGCTTTAAAGGAATCTGGCTGTAGGATAATTTTCACATTTATGGAGAAAAGGGTGACACTATGGCAAATGCAATAGAAACCAAGATCCAGGAGCTTGCTAGCCAGCATGGATACGACGAACAGTTGCTGCGAGATTTCGCTGAATTTGTTCAGTCACAGCCCAAGCCTCGTAAAAAGAAACCAGATGCGGACTCTAAACCCAAGCAAAAGGAACTCACGCTAGCAGAATTACAAACCGCCGTAGTTACTGCATTCAATTGCAGTGATGTCAAAGACTTGAAGAAAAACGAGGCATTCAAGCTTGCAATTGCTGGACGTGACTTCAATCTTCGTAAAAAAGAAGGTTGGCTTGTCCTCTACCGCGAGTGGGTGGGCGTACCTGATAACGAGCG
This sequence comes from Oculatella sp. LEGE 06141, assembly GCF_015207605.1. Classification (GTDB taxonomy): domain Bacteria; phylum Cyanobacteriota; class Cyanobacteriia; order Elainellales; family Elainellaceae; genus Oculatella. Next base: position 1,169 of record NZ_JADEWO010000080.1, on the reverse strand, counting down.
CCATGAAGAAGGACCAACCTGCATCAATGGGGTCGATGTCCTCAAGAACTTCCGCCCCTGGCACGTTTTTAGCCTTGATCCTAAAGAGGCTAGTTCCGATGATATCAATACAGCCTTTCGCCGTCTAGCCAAACAGCATCACCCGGATCAAGGTGGGAATCGTGAGGTGTTTGAGCGCCTACAAAAAATGCGGGATTCGCTCCTGGCATTTCGTTAAAGCAAACCACAAATTAAGCCAGTGATATGAGCAACCGCAAACATGACTTGATGTCGGCTGAGGAGACAGCGCAAATTCTGGGGATTCAACTGAAACGGCTCTACAGCATTTGTAAGACTTTTGATGCACGCGATGATGACCAGTGGGATCTAGCCGAGGGTGAACATTTTGAGTGGTTGAGTCGAACGATCGGCACCCGTCGCTTCTATGAAGAAGGTGCAATGGCGATCGCCAAGTATATTCAAGAAGTTGACACAGCCGGGAGGCTGGCTGGCTTTGTAGATGCAGTGGTCGAGAAAATAACTAATCGCCGCAAACGAACTCGACAGATGCTGGTTCGGCGACGAGTCATTCTTGAGGTTAAAGATCTCGATGATCTTGTTGTGCGCGGCAACCTGGTATTTGTTAAAAGACCTAGAGCGATCGGTTTTCTGGATACAAACGGCAAAGGACTCAATGCGGCGGCCCGACGAGAACAACAAAACTATGCCCTATCAGGGCGTGAGCCAATGGAAAAGGGCGTTCACTTCGACACAGTGGAAGATGTCGAATACTGGAGCCAACGAGGATTAGTTCGTATTGCACAAAATATGTCTGAGAACTTATCGCAGAAGTCTCGCAGGGCATGGACGGAGGCGGTAGCCGAAGTGTATGAGGACGCGATCGAGCAACAAAGGAAATACCTGGACTCGTTTGATGCAAAAGTGCAAAAAGCCAAAGCGCAAGTCAAAGCCCTTGCTAACAACAAGTGCCAGGTGACGTTAGAAAAGCAGACACCCGCTAGTCCGTTTGATATGCATGTGCATCACCTGTTTGACTGTTCAAGAGACTGATCAGGATTTTGTGTAAGCGGTCTAAAATCCCAGTAACTCAGGAGACCGCATCATGGCAAGAAAGAAGAACGAAACCAATCGCGTTGATGAGATGCTCGATGAACTGTTGGCAGACTGCC
>NZ_JADEWO010000007.1 GCF_015207605.1 Oculatella sp. LEGE 06141 | reverse complement strand
TCAAGGAACCAGCGACTGGCTCACGGATGCCGTCAATGTCCACTGGAGGAGCGGCGATGAAGGCGATGATGAAGCAGGTGGTGGCGGTGAGCAGGGTGGGGATCATCAGAACGCCGAACCAGCCTACGTACAGGCGGTTATCGGTGCTGGTGACCCACTCGCAAAACCGATCCCACAGGTTGGCGCTTTCGCGCTGTTGAATCGTTGTTGTCATGAGTGCTTTTCGTTGAACGACAAAGTTAAACGAGAGAATGATAGCGGTAAGTTGATTGACTTACCTATGGTTTTAATCTTAACTGCTTCGTTGACTTTTGTAAAGTTTGTGAAACAATTCCTCACGATTCTGGTTGGACTGAACTGGTTCGCAGGCTGAGTACCGCTTGCTTCATGTCCTGAGCGAGAAACCGATCGACTCCCAGATAAATCCAGTAATACGGCCGCTGTGGTTCTTGCAAGGTTTTCTGAAAGCCAAGTGCCTGACGCAAACTTTCATGCACTGGATGAATCACCATTGAGTACAGATCGCAAAGATTGGGAAAGTCTTGCTGCATCTGTATCAAGGTTTGCTGAGTATCTTCAAGAAATTGGCAGATATGGTCTCCCTGCATATATGACGTATCAATAATCCAGGTGCGGACAAAAACAGAGGTGCATTCTAAGTCGCCTGGAACCGCCATCTTGTAAGGATCAGCATCACCGGGCTGCGTCAGGAAAAAGCTTCTGCTGGGCGGCAAAAAGAAGTTTTCTTCAGAGGCGCTATCGGTTGGGTAGAGGGTGCTAATAGCCACGGGGTTGAGATTGTCAGAACGGCGCAGCACTCGCATACAAGTGGGATATTCCTGTGCCCATGCCCGCAAAAATTTAGCAATCTTGCGAGTCGCTGCGGCTGGCGTTATGTCTCGGATGATCTCTGCATAATGACCAATAATGAGATTGGCAACCGGAATTGCATCTGTGCGGGGATTAAATTGGTCGGTTTGTAAGCGAATTGGCTCTGTCGGTTTGGGCAAATCGCGTAGTTTTAATTCTGGTAACGATCGGACTCGGATGCATAGGGTCTGCCCATCAAACCGCTTTTCCAAGAGGCCAAGTGCAATTAACCGATCGATCATCAGACCTGCGGCGCGATCGCTGCCCCGGTCTTTGTGGCCATAAAACAGTTCAGCCGCTTCCCGATGGGTGCAGGAAACAAAATCTTGCAGGGGCTGAAGCTGGGTCAAAGGTTGAGAGAGGCTACCGCCGGTTTCAACCTGCTGTTTGAGCAGCAAATAACCCCACAACCGCACAAAGTATTCAGCTCGGCTGCGGGTTAGTCCTCCGCGCTCGATCAATGTGGACACATAGGTACGCTGCTGCTCTGCTGAGAACCAGCGATCGAGGCTACTGGGGTTGAGTGTTTCTTGAGGCGCAGGCAGATTGGGAACCAACCTGTTCGCTCTAGAAACGTGATTTAAGTGGTTCATTACGTTGGGGTCAAAGAGGGCTGGAACACTAGCCCAATGCGATCGCCCCATCCAAACAGTACTCAAAGACTACACAAATGGGTGAGTCTACATTGAAGCTGTTCAGTTGAAAATGCAATCAGCACCGGGCACGCATACTTAGTGCAACGTTCATTCAAACTAGTGACCTACATAAACCGTGAAGGTGGTTTCCCTCGATTTACGTAGAAAGACCTAGGTTCGCGTCGTCCATTGGCTCAATATAGGGAAGTCTATGGATGAAGTTTTGGGTCTGTTTCGTCAGTATATTATTTTGTTCCTGGTGTTGGAAGAGGTTCAGCACTAAAAAACTTCATCCTGTTTCAGGGCGCTTCACCCTTCTTCAGGGCACATGGCTCAAGTTCCCCGTACTGGAGTAACTTTCATCTTGCTCATTGCTACTTCACTGGCTTTGGGAACAATAATGACGTAACAAAGTTGAGGGACAAGCCCCATGACAGTTCGTCATTCCCCAAACTCTTCCGAGTCGTTTTCAATGGCAAGTGCTTCCTTCGAGCAACTTGTTTCCAGTCCAGCCTCAGAGCGAGATGCTGCCTTTAAAGCCATGCCCCTACAGAGTCGCTTATACGAGTCTGCGGTCACAGACCTGTTTTGGGAAACCTTGATGGATCTGCTGCCCGACGGTGTAGTGGTGATGACCCGCAGCCTGAAGCTGATTCAGATGAATCTTAAGGCAAAAGAGTTGTGCCAGAAGATGGCAGGTAGCAAGGACTCTGATCCAGGTCTTCCAAGCGTTCTGGCTGAAACATGCCAGCGATTGACCAGGCAACCGCTCTCTGAAACGCGTCCTTTAATCGTAGAATGTCAGGCTTCGCCAGGATTAACGGTACGAATTCGGGCGAGTTGGTTTTCCTTCAAGCCAAACCGTAACCTGGCGACATTTCCCAACCACCGTCAAATTATTCTCTTGCTTCTAAAAGACTGCAATGAGATCTTGCACGAAGAACTGCGCCTGGAGCAGCAGAAGTATGATCTGACCGATCGCGAGGCAGAAATCTGGGCGCTGTTGCGTCAGGAGCATACCTACCAGGAGATCGCTCAGATATTACAGATCAGCCTTAATACGGTCAAAACCCATGTCAAGAATGTTTACGCTAAAAAGCGTAGCTTTCAGGGATTCGAGAAGGTGGTAGTGCTTTAGAGGACGGTTTGACAGCCGATTAATTAAAGACAGAATATATAGGACAACTTTAGCCAATGTCCCTTTAAAAATCGGTGAGAGTCGGCAACCTTAGATAGGGTAGGCATAGCTAATATGCCTGCCCTATTTCTTCAGGTTCCCTGACAGTTGATTATGCTCATTGGCTCCAAGATCATTACCTATAGTCCTGCTTTTACATTGGTACCCACCTACGAGTGTTTCAACCGCTGTGCGTATTGTAATTTTCGGGTTGAGCCAGGTCAGGATACATGGCTGACTCTGGCACAGGCAGAAGCGGCGCTCAAACCTCTTCAATCTCAAGGAATTATTGAGATATTAATTTTAAGTGGAGAAGTACATCCGCAGCATCCACAGCGATCGCCCTGGTTTGAGCGCATTTACGATTTGTGCGAGTTAGCGCTGACGATGGGGTTCTTGCCCCATACCAACGCAGGGCCATTGCGCTATGCAGAAATGGCTCGCCTTAAAACGGTGAACGTCTCAATGGGGTTGATGCTGGAGCAACTAACCCCTACCTTGCAACAGACGGTGCATCGCCATGCCCCCAGTAAAGTTCCAGCCCTGCGGCTTCAGCAGTTAGAGTGGGCTGGCGAGTTGGGCATTCCGTTTACAACCGGGCTGCTGCTGGGTTTGGGCGAAACCACGCAAGACCGGATCGATACCCTGGAGGCGATCGCCCAAACTCATCAACGCTATGGTCATATCCAGGAAGTGATCTTACAGCCTCATAGCCCTGGACAACAGCAGCAGTGGCAAGGGGCTGCTTTCTCACCCCAAGAACTGGTAGAAGTTGTGGCGATCGCTCGTCAGGTTCTTGTCCCCAGCATTGCTCTGCAAATTCCTCCCAACTTGCTTTCAAGTTCCCACTTGCTAGAATGCCTTGCTGCCGGGGCAACTGACTTGGGTGGCATTGGTCCCAAAGATGAAGTCAACCCAGATTATCCCCATCCGCATGATGCCGGACTGGCGAATGTATTGCAGCAAGCAGGCTGGCACCTGGCTCCGCGTTTGCCCGTTTACCCCCAATATGAAACGTGGTTGTCGTCGTCGCTGCAAGGTGCTGTTCGACGGTGGCGCGACCAGCTCAAGCAATGGCATCCACAAGTTCAGTATCCAGAGGCGGTCAGATCCAGTTCCGCACTATAGGCTACTCGTTCTACCGTTGTGCTGTAGCTGCCGTCTGGATGCAGTTCCAGTAAGCGAAACCCCGGGCCTTCTTGGGCTACGGCAAAGTCAGAATGCTTGGGTTTGAACTGCACGCAGGTAGAAGGGCAACCGAAGTAGCGAACTCCCTGTCGCTGGTCGGCAAACTCTTGATGAATATGACCAAACAGCACGGTTTTCACTTGAGGGTGGCGATCGAGTACGGCAAACAGCGCTTCTGGCTGATGCAGATTGATGTCATCCATCCAATCGGACGCGATCGGTCGAGGAGAATGGTGCAGAGCGACTACAGTTGGCGTTGTGGGGTGCTGTTGCAGTTCTTGATTTAGCCAGGTTAACGTGTCTTCAGAAAGCTGTCCGTGAACCTGTCCAGGCACCGCTGAATTTAGTAGCAAGAAGCGCCATCCTTGAACTTGAACGCTTTTTTCAGCAGAAATACAGCCTGTGTTTAGGATCGACTGCATTGTGTGAGGGCGATCGTGATTTCCTGGAATCCAATAGGTTGGGATATTGAGTGGGGCAATGCAGTCTCGTAGGCGTTCGTATGATTGAGGCGTTTCATCCTGTGACAGATCGCCTGTAAGCAGTACGATATTGGGCTGGGGGTGAAGGGTTTTAAGTCGTTTGAGAACGGCCTGAAGGGATTGTGTTGTCGAAATACCTAATAGCGTTTGGCGTTCATCGGCAAACAGATGGGTATCTGTAATTTGGGCAACGATGAGGGGAGATTGGGACATAATGCAACATCGGGGGTGACAGAGATTGGCTGACCAACGTTCAGAACTCTGCTATGTAGAGATAGTCAATTTCAATATCGGGTGAGATGTTGTTCGACTTTAGATGCTAAGCCAATAAATACCTCATGTTGATTGAACTGGACTTTGCATAGCTAGAGTACAGAAGCATACCTGAAGAGCAAAATATAGACGTTCCAGTTCAAACTGGCTGCTATTATATGATTTAGCGTAATGCTAGGCACAAAAGGGAATTAAGATCGAAAGCAGGATCTTGAGTGATTTTTATCACTGCGTCACCCGAATGAGTGAAATAGCGGTGGTAAATCAGTTTGCATTTGAGGGGCGATCGCCAACGACAATTCCCTAAATTTGTTATACTATTGTGTCTGAAGACGGCGGCATAGCCAAGTGGTAAGGCAGAGGTCTGCAAAACCTCCACCCCCAGTTCGAATCTGGGTGCCGCCTTTTGTTGTTGTAGGGCGAAGGTGTACGGTCGCACGATAAATGTCGCTCGTCGCACGATCATGTCGTTTTCGGCATTTTTTGGCAGTTTCAGGATAGATTGGCACAATCATGTCGCTAGAATCTGCTTTTTTCAAGATTCGCACGATCATGTCGCTGTTTTATTACTGTCAGTCACCTTCGTGCAAAGTAGCTGAAGCGTAGAAATCAGAATGTACAGTTTTTTTGGGTGCAGCCTCCAGGAGTATCGAGTATTTCTCACTTTAAAGAAAAGATACGCCCAAGTATAAGCTCACTCATCATTTTCCCGTTGTGCATCAAACATGATCTGATAACTTGCATCAGGCTTCATTTGACGAAGCAATTTCATGTGAGCCTCTGCATCATTACGTTGACGAAATCGTTTAACGATTATGGTACGGGCATTTGGCAAGAGTTGAACAATACACCAGGGACAAATCCGATCACGGTAAAGCATTGGATAAGAAAGCATTGAAAATTTGAGCGAGTGCTACTTGTGCATCGCATAAACGGTCTCTCAGCAGATTTTTCAACAGCAAAAACTACTACTCATTTCTGAGCAGGTAAATCTTTGCTCTGTTGCTGAGCGGTCTGTGTGGAAGATTGCGTAATAATGACAAACTGATAAGGAGCAGTTAACTCTCAAGAGCTTTTGCCTGTTGAGTTGCTACTGCTTCTCTATTTATGCCACTAAAAACGTAAATCAATTTACGGAAATCGTCAACTCTTTTACACCTGATGACAAGCAAGCCCGAACGATCGCCATTGATGAGACTCAGAGTGCAACGCTTTTTGACTCAACAGCAGTTGGCGGATGCGTTGGGAGTAACTGAGACAACGGTAAGAAACTGGGAGGCAGGGCGATCGCAACCTAAGCTAACTCCCGCTCAGTATAAAAAGCTCCTTGAGATTCTACAGATCACATCAGATGAGCTACCCGACGAATTTGGAACACCAGGCCGACCGAATGAACATAGCTGAGGGTTGAAGTTTGGGAACTCTCAAGAAAACTACTTTTTAGGGAGCAACCTACTATGCCCATTACTCCAATTAGTGCAGCCTTGACTCAAAGCGATCGAGATGCGGTGCTGGCTACTGTCGCTACGATCAAAGCAAAGCTACCGTTTCTCGTAGATTTGACAGCCGATGAGCGGAGAGCTTTGCCAAAGATGGGAGATAAGAGCCGAGCCCTTAGTGGTGCAGAAAACTCAGAGTAGTCTCATCATGAGAATCTAACAACTTTGGAGAATTCAATCCGGCAATCTAACGCATCACGTTTACGCTGAGAAGCACACGCAGGAGGCGGATTATCTTTGGGTAATGCCGAGAGTTTGGGCAGAGACAATCGCTTATAGCAGAGACGAGCGAGTTGCCGTAGACCGAGTTGCAGAAAACTTAAGCCTCGTTCTCCATGCCAGTCAAGACATGAACGCTCCCCTGATTGCACCAGCAGCATGCCCACCATCAAAGCAATGAGAGTAGCACAATCAAGCAGCATGAATAAGCAGGTAAGGGCTTGGGCATTGCGTCAGCCTGAGTGCAACACGCCAAAGGCTGCGGACTTGTAATCCTTGAAGTGAGGTTCAATGCCACCCAATCGCTTGCCATAGAGCGCAAAGGTTTGTAGGGAATGGGGTTGGTCAGACAACACTGCCCAAGCGTCTTTAGTATCTAGCGCCTTAGCGGTGACCAGATGACACGCAATTCCATCTAGAACCTGCACGTTCTCAAACAGATACGCCTGCTCTTCGCCCGGCAAGAGTTGCTCAACCGATTGTGTGCAACCGTTCGCCAGAGTCACCTTCAAATCCGACTTCACTCGGATTGCCCATGACCAATGCTGTTGCCCTAACCAATGAATCAGGTTGCCATGCTCAAAGCCCCGGTCTGCCAGTAGGGTCACCTGAGCCTGGGGAGGCAAGACCCGTTTAGCGCACTGAAGGACGCTCTGATAGTGATTGAGCCCACCGTTGCACTGCCGTGCTCAATCACAACTTGAGCCAGCGTCAAGGAACGTCCTCCCCAAACGAAACAGACCTCAATCAGGCAAAATTGATCCCACAGCATACTGGTATCGAGGGTCAATAATACAGACGCTCCGGCAAACGCGGACAGAACATGACGCAGCATCGGTTCATAAAACTGCTCAGGTGTGATCTGTTGGTTGTGCAGGAAGTAGCTCAAACGCTCTAAATGAGCACGAGCTTGGCATCCGCGATGACTGAGATAGGGAATCCATTTGCCCAAACAGGCACTTCCTGATTGCAAAATAGCAGCAAGAATTTCAGCGAACCCTTGGAGGTGCCGTTGGTCTTTGGGCGTGACCCATTGACGCAATTGGTCTTGCAGTTGACGATACAAGAGGGGTGTTTCCATGAGATTTGCTCTGAGTTGGGGAACTTAAGCGTCTCATGAAACGCCCCTCCTCAGCTAATCCCCGTCTCATTTAAGACGCTCGCTACAGCAAGCCTTTCAGGACTTCTCTGCACCACTAAGGGCTATATGCAACAGTCAGTCTTCCTTCTTTAATTCAAATGTTTGCTCTACACATAATTCATGCTTGAATACAACCTCTTCAGAACTGACTAAGTTCATCCCCAATCGTGTCAGAAGATTGATAGATGGATAATTGCGGCTATCTGTAATACCAATGACTTTAGTAATATTCCCAAGTTCAAATAATGAGCAAAGTAATGATTGAATGGCTTCTCTCGCAAAGCCCTGACCTTGTTCTTCTCGATGTAGCGTAAACCCAACTTCTACTGTTCTCGTATCGTGTTCACTCACCTGTATCCCAATATCACCAATTAGCTGATTGGATAGTTGAAGGGCGATCGCAATTTGAAACCATTCCCCCGGAATTCCAATTGGGGCTGTACTCATTTCATGAATGAAAGCGATCGCCTCATCCTCTGATAGCATTGACCAACTCTGAAACCGAGCAACAACCGGATCATGGCGATAGGCAAGGAAGCGATCGAGGTCAGCTTCAATAAATCGCCTCAGCGTCAGTCGTTCAGTTTGTTGAGGGAGAAAGTGTGCTGGAAAGGGCATAGCTTCTATTTTCAGCCTCTGAGATAAGTTGGTTCCAGCACGGTTTCCTGAACACTCCCATCCTGCCGTTCCACACGGTAAGCTTTTGCATGGGGTCGAGAACTCACAATCCTTGTCAGTGTCCCGTTGATGAAATGCAAGCCAACACCATCATCGGCTGCATACCCATCTGGCAGGAGTCCCTCTGCCACCAGTTGATGATAAGTGGGTCTGCGATTTGCTTCTCCATCGTAATGAGGGCAATGGCTGCCTTGAAGAAATCCCAAGCAGTTAAGCGGCTTCAGAACACCATTCCCAGGATAATCACTCACACCGGATTCAAACCAGCACAATGAACCGGCACTTAAGCCACACAGAATCGTTCCTTTTTCCCACGCTTCTTTCAAAAAGCGATCTAACTCCCACTCACGCCAAAGGGCAACTAAATTTTTGGTATTGCCACCACCCACGTAGATAATGTCCTGTTCCAGCAGAAAGCCCCGCAGGTCAAGGGTTTGAGGATTAAATAGGGAAAGATGGCTCGGTTGGCAGGGAAATTTCAAGAAAGCAGAGTAGAACTTGACGATGTAGCGATCGCTGTCTCCTCCAGCCGTTGGTAGAAAGCAGACTTTGGGCTGCGCTTTATTAACCAACCCAAGAATGTATTGATCCAGAAGAGGATTATCGGGTTCCATCGAGAAACCACCACCACCCATTGCCACAATATGCCTTTCCACAAGCGATGCAGACATTTGGCTCTTACCTCAATTGCCACAATTGCCGATCATTCAGTTCTTATTGTAGAGAGCGATCTGAGTGAGTCGTTGTTAGATTTAGGGTATGGGTTGCAGATTCATCATGACAAAGCATAAAACCAAGTGATTGATAGAACTGAGCCGCGATAGGATTCGTTGTGCGAACATGGAGTCGGTTGAAACTGAACTTTGCTACTTCGATAACCTGGTAGACTAATATTTGCCCAATTCCCTGACGGCGGCTGTCCTGCATCACGTATAACCGTCGAACTCGTCCAATTTGGCTGGAGTCGATGTAGGGATCACGATTTAACCCACAAACGCCAAGAATGCGATCGCCTTGCCTTGCAATGAACAATGCTTCTCCTGGGCGATCGAAGCGATTGATGCCTGTTTCCCAGTCAGTAACAAGGCGCTCGATTGCGCGAAAGCCAGCCATCTTGCTCTCTGCCAGTATTTCGGTAAACTCCTGGGTGGGCAAATATCGAATTCTCTGGATTTCAAGCGCCATCCGATGCAGCCTCGCCATTGGGTATATCAGTACAATCAATGTCTGAAAGGCAAATTTCAGTTTGAAGAGGATAAGAATATGGTTCACCAGGAATACATTAGCCTGCCAACGAAAGGACACGGGGATATGCATGATTTGACTGGACAGATCAGCCAAATTGTCCAAAAAGCAGGCATCCGAACGGGAATGGTGAATGTGTTTAATGTGGGCAGCACAGGCGCAATTGGTGCCATTGAATTTGAGCCAGGGCTTCAACGAGACTTACCTGAACTGCTAAACAAGGTGATTCCACCTAGTCGAGACTACGGACATGAGCAAACCTGGCATGATGGCAACGGGCATTCCCATCTCCAGGCAACCTGGCTTGGACCCTCTCTGACCGTACCCATCGAGCAGGGCAAGCTGGTTCTGGGAACGTGGCAGCAGATTTTTCATCTGGAATGTGATGTCAAAGCCCGACAGCGCAAAGTGATGGTGACGGTCTATGGGGAGTAGTCCAGCCACCATCGGATGTTACAGATTGAGAGATTGAACACTCAAATCCTTCAGTGTAATTGTGAAGTGCCGTTGTTCTCCTGTGGCAACAAAAGAAACGATCGCCTCACAAACCACAGCTACCGTTAGCATCACTAAATTACGTGCGAGTGGATAATCACAGACATCATCATTGACATCAGATGGAACTCGATAAACATCATTCCAGATGACTTCTGCATAGTCGGCAGAAAGTCCAGCATGGAAGCAGGTCGTTCCAGTGCTATCAGCATAATCCTTCACCGCTTGACGAGAGATGCTGTTGTCGAAGACATCTACGATCAGCCCACTGTCTTTGAGTAGTTGAGCCGCATTTGTCGCAGTCAGTTCTCTGGTTTCCGCTTCTACCTTGGTTCCGATCGCCCGATATAAGTTATTCGCCAAAATCTTGGCTTTGAATGCACCAACATCTGAGCGATAGTAGGGCTGCGTAGAGAGATTGCGTTCTTCAATGCGATCGCAATCGATCACCCTGAGTTTACCAAAACCAGCACGAGCCAAGTTCTCAGCCAGATTTGCGCCCAAAGCTCCTGCGCCACAAATAGTCACAGGGAACTGCTTCAGCTTTGCCATCACTGAATCTGTCCGGTAAAGCTGCTCATGAAAAAAGATGGTCATAGTCTCACCACTCCCGGTGTTCCATCACACCCACTAACGATTGCAGGTCGAAGTCGCGATCGCGTCCGCTCAAGCAAATTCCAGAACTCACTACAGTCAAGTCATCTTTGGCGATCGCACTGGTATGACGAACGCCATCTGAGGTTGTCCAGTCCACTGTCCAGTAATCACCCCGATCCTGAAACTGGTGCAGTTCACCCCCGCCCAACTTGAGAGCTTGGCGCAGTTGCTTTTCATCTCGTTGGGGTTGGGCAAACCCTTCTACTTGCTGAGTTGCTAACTCGTAGAGCGATCGCATTTCTGGAGTCATCCCCTTAAACTGCAATTCCTCCACACGAGTCAACTGCTCGAGATTGGATTGGAGGGTTTCGGCGATCGCAGGGTCAGCGCGGCGATCGACCTCCCCAAACCAGCAGGAGTTGCCATTCCAGCGAGCGAGGATTTGCTCAAAGGCAATGCCTTCTGTCACCAAATGCACAGGTACAGGCTTGACCATCTTAAACCGTTGCCGCATATCCGCTTCATTGATTGGATACGCTAGCCAGCTTTGATTTTGTAAGCGGTGAGCTAACCGTAGTCGGATGGTTGGAAACTGTTGCAAGTAAGCCAAAATCTGTGGTAAATCTGCCGCTTCGAGCAACGTTGCCCCCTGCTCATCCACAGGTTGAAAAATGCCCCATCCTTCAAACTGACGAGGTTTAGGAGTGAAAGTGTGAACCATCCCCGCAACCCGTGTGCGAACTCGTCCACCCTTGACGCAGGGTGCAAGAAATTGGTGCGATCGCAGTTGTGCTTCAGCACCAGTAATTTGGTTCAGTAGCTTGTGGATGTCAGTCATAGCAACCTCTCAAGGCTGGTCTTCAGGTAACAAGCGTGTCATCAAATAACGTTCGTGATCCATGAACCCCAACTTACGATAAATCTGTTGAGCATTAGTATTGTGCTGTTCAACTTCCAGGTGAAGGGCGTTTACACCCAGTGAACGGCAAACCTCTTCTAGAAATTCAAAGGTCGCTCTCCCGATCCCCTGTCCGCGATCGCTTTCCCGAACATAAATTTCATCAACAAAAGCGTCCCGTCCTAAATATTCCAGGCTATAGCCTAATGTGAGGACAGTGTAACCAACGGGTTTTGTATTTCGACAAATGAACCATACTCGTCCCCGATCTGGATGGCGGATGAGGTTCTCTAGTGCAGTCCGAGTTTGGGGCATTTCAAAGGAATGGTGATCGTAGTCGTAATACTCCTGAATGAATATTAGAACAGTGTCAATATCCGAGAGTTCAACAGGTTTGAAGCTAATCTCCATTGCGTAAAACCTCACGCACCTCCATCAAAATCTGCCCCAGTTTATTTTTGCCACTGCCATCTTTGCCACAACCCCAGTAATAATCGATCGGGGAGTTCTCCACCAGCACTTCCTCTCCAGTTATCAGCAAAATTTCTCGAATGTCTGCGTGGGTTCTGAACTTTTGTAGTACAGCATTCCGCATGACATCATCTTTGACCTGTTCCCAGTCAGAGCGAAGGGGTAGAGAGCGGTTCCTACCCATGTTCGCTGCATCTTTAGGCGTTTTAGTCTGTCGTACCTTCTCTAGATAGGGAGTACCAACAAACTTCTGTGCCTGGAAGTAATGCTCACTCGTTGCCCAATACAACTCATCCAGCATGAAGCCATGTGCTGAAAAATTGGAGAAGCAACCGTAAGGTTTTTCTCGCTCGACGTAAAAGTAAATTGTCATGATTACTCCTTGAGGTTGAATGAATATTCATGCCAGTCACAAACGGGTCGATAACCGATTTTTTGGTAGATAGCGTTTGAAGTGGAATTGGCTAAATCAGTGAATAGAAAACAGTGATCGCACCCCTGATCCAAAAGCTTTTGGCTTAAGGCAGCAACACCAGCCGTTGCATAGCCTTTACGACGGTGTTCAGGGGGAGTGTAAACGGGGGCAATCCGAGCGGATGTTGAGGAAAATTGCCGACCGCCAATCATTGAAACGGGAACGCCATCCTCCCACAGGTAGGTACTCTGTCGCTTCAACTCAACCTCTACTCTCCGCTCAATTTCAGCATCGCTAACAATGTCAATTTCAGAATTAAATGCAGCAACCCACTTTAACAACAAGGGGCGATCGTCTGGTGTTGCCAGCCTGAGATACCCCTTAACGGTTGTTACAGGCTCTACCTGGGTTAACTGATAGATTTTTGACTCAACTCCTTGTTGATAGGATTGTCCAGTGAGATTTTGCCAAATTTGCACAAACGTTTCAGTTTCGGCGACTAGACCTTCAACCCCTGGTAGCTGCTCGTGTTGTAAATCTTGAGCAATGAGGTTTAAGGCATTCAAATCCTGTCCTTTAGACAGCAGTACACTATTTGGAGGCGTGCAGATGGCGATCGCGAGAATCTGGTCATCTGCCTGAACCAGTGCCAGATAGGGTGGTTCAGGATAACGCTCTGGATAATGTAACAGCGTGTGCAAAACACCCAGTAACGCATTGTGCTCTGCCTCGTATTGCAGCAGATAATTTTGAGCGCATTGCCAAAATTCCTTAACGCTATCAAATCGATGGAGTTGCATTTTCGATATCCTCAGTTTTGAATACTCATCACCTCTAAATATTGCGGAGGAACTTCGTCTACGAGCCAGACCCCGTTATCGGAGCAGTAAAACATGAATCCTGTCTGGTGCATACTGGCAGCAGCGATCGCAAAAATTACCGGACGACCATGCCGCATTCCAACTTTTCGAGCCGTTTCTACATCCTTAGACAAATGCACATGATGCCGTGACATCTTGAGTAACCCTGATTGTAAAATTGCAGGCACCGATTGTTTACCTGTTCCGTGATACAGCACATCCGGTGGAATTTGCGGCTGTAGTTCTAAATCAACCTCAACACTATGTCCTTGATTGGCGCGAATCCGAGTCTTGGTTTCATCAAATGAAAATCGCTGTTTATCGCTGGTGGCGACGACTTCCTCCAACTCGGTACGAGTGATAGGAAACTGGTGGGCAGCACAGGCAGATAACAGATCATCGACGTTCACCCAACCCCCGATCGCCAGAGTCAGCCCCAGTCGCTCTGGTGCGTGCCGCAGATGTTTGCTCAGGTATTTACTAATTTTGATCTGCCGCGTCTTGTCCATGACGCTACTCCACTTCTATTAATCTATTGCTGTCGTACTCGTGCGTAGGCTCTGCAAGTTAAGGCACACAGGAGATCATGAGATGCTACCGCTTACGAGGTAAGGATTCCTGAAGGGCGATCGCTGCCACCTCATACGCTTTCTTCATGTCGCTCATGACAATCACCTCCTGTGGTTGAGCGAATCTATGCTACTTGGACACATTCACTGATCAATTTCTCAAATGCACTTACTCCATCAAGTCATCGGGTCTATCAATAAATTCCTGCTTAAGCATGGGTGGTTGTAGAGTAATAGTGGCTCCCCAGTCCTGATGAGGTCGAGGAAACACTGGCTCTAAATTTTCAACTCCGGCAAGAGACAGGATTATATAGCCATAGAATCGGCTTAGAAAGATCATGCTATCTAACGCTTTTTCTTTTTCCTCCTCTGATAAAGCCCCACCCTGGTTAAACAGCCAATCTGGATGTGCATTACGATCGCGTAAATAAGTGTGCTCCTGCATCACTCGCTTACAAAACTGTTGCCATATGTCAGAGGATAAATGTTTTTGAAAGAATTTCTCTAGGCTTTTGCCTACATTCCAAGATTTAGCTTCCCCTTTCTTCACTTGAAAGGGTTGATTGTCAATATTTCTCAGTACTGCTTCAAGAACAGTAGAAAGAAGTAGTTCACGTGTCTGCCAATTTTTCTGCTGAGATGCCTCCGTAACTTGTTTTAAGACATTAATACAAATACTTGCACCTTGAGACTTGCAAGCGAGAAAATTTGTAAGCTTTAAAAAATAGATTTTGGTTGCTTTGATTTCGTCCTTACCATACTGATGATAGTAAAGACGTAGTAAACCATGAGATCTTATATCTTGCTTCTTCTTAAACTCAGAACGAGTTCTATTTCCAAAAGTTAACTCTCTACAAAGTAGATTGACTGTTTGACCAAGAAGAATGGATAAGGAAAATTGAACAGCTTCTGACCATTTCCAGCAGTATTCCTTTGAAAAAATAGCTTTAGGAAATTGCCAGTAGAGTTCCAGGTATCTATCATCAATTAAATACCCTTTTATTTCTTCTCCCTGATCACCTTGATGAAAAATACCCTTTAAATCGCGAGTTTTTGATTTGAGGAAATGATCGGCAACCTCAACTCCTCCTCTGGTCACAAAATCAAATAAAAAATCGACATCTTTGATTTCATAGAGTGAGGAACCTATATATTTTAATGAATGACCGATATGGTCATGAGTATTCAGAAAGATAGCACTGTTTAAATTAGTGGAGAATCGGTGCTGAGTTAGTATATCTTCACGATCAACAAGAGGTATTGCTGGGGAAAACGCCCAGTCACAGTACCACGGCTTCATGCGAATCGAGGAAGTCTTATTTTTCCCCACGATACCTACTTTACCTAATTCAACTATTCCAGGTTGAGGCAACTTTTGTCTTTTGAGAGGAGCTTCAATGTGAAATCCTGTCTCTGGTTTCCAAGTCATTATTCCACGACCAACATATCGACCTCCCAAGTAATCAAGCCAAAATTTCTCCAGTACGTACTCATGATGCTTGAAATAGTTAATAAACGTCATAGTTAAAAGCTTTTTAGTTTGCTAATTCTTCACGTCTAACCTGTTATGCGAAGTGTATTGGGCATTACTTCTATATTTTCAAGAGTAATGCCCTATTCTACTCCTACTTATCCAATCGCATAGGCAGCGGTGTGTCCAGAATCTCCATCAGCAGTTCCAGACGAGAAGGGCGGGTCAGCAGCGGAACCAGGTTGGGCAAGCTGTAGTAGTCTCCTGCGAAGGTAAATGTCTCTACAGGTGCCTGCTGTCCCTTCAGTTGGCTCTCTAACCAGTTGCAGTAACCACCCACACGGACGATTACTACATTGGGCATGACTGCCAACTCCCGGCAGTAGGTCTTGTACACCTCACCGAAGTAGGGAGCCGCGTTCTCACCTTCATCCGTCACGACAATAATCTGGTCAACGACTTGCCGCTTCTTCCGCATCGCTTCCAGCGGCGCACCAATGCTCGTACCGCCCCCAGCCTTGATGTGCTGAAATGCCCGCTCCCAGTCGGTTAACTCCTTACCCTGAGCAGTGACAGGATAAGGAATGTTGTCGAAGGCGTAGACAAACAGATCTGCTTGAGTGATGCCAGAGATCAGGGCAGCAAGTCGCTTCCCAAGCTCGATCGCATTCTCCATCGAACCCGATTTGTCTACGAACAGTGCAGTCGGACGGGTAATGACACCACGCCGTTTTACCTGCTCATTCGTTACCGTCTCCAACCGAGCAAGAGTATCCTCATCGAGATCCGCTGCATCGGCTGCAACCTGTGCTTTGAATGCCGCAACTCTTGCACTCTTGGATGCTTCATCCAGCTTGCTATCAATCAACGCCTTCACCTCTGGGTGATCCATTGCGCCTCTTGCCTTTAAGGACTTGAGGTTGTTGATCACTTCTTGTGGAGTCATGCTGTTGATTAACGCCACCAGCACCGTGGGAGTCAGTTGCTTGACGGCACCGATGGCGATCGCATAGGGCAACTTAAACTCGACAATCAACCGCGCCTGTTCTGCGGCGCTTTCAGCCTTCGCAAGCTGCTTCAGCACGTCTGCCAGCGAACCAACCGGAGGCTGGTCACGGAACAGAATTGCATTTGCCCGCTCATTGGGCTTGATGTGCAACGATGCGTACAGGTGCTTCATTGCCTTGCGTCCCCGCAGTGCCGCGCGATCGAACAGGGCAGGATTGCTCTCCCGCACCTTCAGATACCGCTGTACGGCAGTCCGAGCGGAACGGGGTAGCTTATTGCGGTGCTGCTTCATGAAGTCCACTACACGAGCTACCTGGTAAGGTGGAAACTCTTGCAGCATGACGAAGCCAGCATCACGGTGTTCGGTCAAATGGCTGGTTAGCAGGTGAGCGACAAACACTTCCTTGTGGTCACGCACATCACCATTGCGCTGATACCAGACTGCCAGGTGTCCGTAGAAGATCGGGTCAAGTTCGACGATCAGTTGGTGGATTTCTGCCACCTGCTCTAGCTTGCGGTGAGGTGTAGTCAGCAAGCTGTTCAGCATTTCCAGGCGCAAATCGCGTTCAGTGTTGTTCATAAGAACCTCCTCTAGTTATCGATGAATGAGGAGGCAGATGTTGCACGCAACGGTGAAGAGTCACCGCGCAAGTTACAGAAGCTTGGCTGAAGGTTTTATCCCTTCAGTTTTGCCTGCTATCGGTCTCAGGCTTGCAGCGTATCCCTCCAGATACGCACCTTTGTTGGGTGGAGAGTTATGTAAGCTTCTGCGATCGGGGCGCGGCAACAACTGCCAGTGAAAGTGAAAATGGGTGAGGCTATTGCCTAAAAGTAGTGGCTGCGTAAACTACCGTCATATCTACCACTGTTACGGCAACATCGCTTGAAAGGAACGTCCAGAACCACAGGGGCACAAATCATTGTTACCCAGCTTCTCCTGAAGTTCTTTATCACCGTGAACGATGCGATGTCCTCGTTTGACAGCAGTCTCTGATGGATATCCTCGACGACGTTTGCTAGAGGGTTCAAAAGCAGAAGATTGCAGGTCGTTGAGGTCTTCCAAATCGTTATCTAGATTGGTGTTATGAGAATGGTTTCGCTTCATGATCCTCACCTCCAGTTCGGATAAATTTCATTGCCAATGCCAATCTCGTGTCTTTTTTCAGATTGCAGAGACAGGTTTTGTATGCCCTTTTGAGAGTTGATCTGCCTGACGAGTGGTTTCAGGAAGACGATACTTGGGGGCACATTTCAGAACAAAATCGATCGCACTGTTCAAACTAATCCGATGTCCAATGGAGACATAAACAGGCTTGATATTCGACTGTGTGCGAACGATCGCTCCAATGACTTCTCCGCTATCTCGAATCGGTTGCCATGCGCCTCGATGCTCTGCGAGGGGTTCATGTTCTCCCAGGTAAGGTGTTTTTGCCACACCGATCGAGGGTAGACCACTGACAATACCAAGATGACAGGCAAAACCACAGCGACGTGGATGAATATAACCATTGCCATCACAGAGCAGCAGATCCGGTTTCGTTTTCAATTCTGCCAACGCCTCCATCACCACTGGAACTTCCCGGAATGCCAGCAACCCTGGAACATAGGGAAAGGTTGTGGGACGGCGAATCATTACGGATTCCTGAAGCGTCAGGTCAGGAAATCGAAGGACGGCGATCGCGGCACAAGCAACCCGGTCATCATCCTCAAATCCCACATCAACTCCGGCAACAGTTTGCACTGCACCAAAGTCATCTTCCACCACCACCAACGACCGTAACTCTTGTTGGAGGGCGATCGCCGCCTCAGGATGGGCTGTCTGGGTTAAGGTCAGCAGAAGGTGATGCATGAGAAAACCTTCCATTTGGGAGCGAAAGGGCGAATTGAAGGATGGACTGAATTTAGCACCGAAATAAATCACTTCATGCAAGTTGAGAAAGCTGTTGTTCATAGCAGGACTCGAACCTGCGACACCTTTCTTATAAGGAAAGCGCTCTACCACTGAGCTAGTATGTAAGCTTTTTCAGTCAGGGCACGAAGTGAAAGTAGTTAACCGTAAACCGCTTCAGGGCGAATGATCAAATCACCACTGGGGCGGCGATCGACTACATATGCAGAAAGCCGATTAGTACTGACATCCAAATGTCTCGAAACCTGCTCCTTGACAGCGACATCACTCATACCTCTTGTGATTCCCAATTGAGTTTCGTTTAGGTCGAGCGATCGCCCTTCAAATCGAATATGTACCATTACTATCACCTCTTGCTAACCGATAAAACAACGGAAGGAGGAGGAGTCGTTCGCGGAGCGTCTCCGCATGGAGAAACCTCGGATAGCGTTAAACTATCCTCTGGTCTTCCAAACCAGTTGCCGTCCACACAGCCGCACCTTCCAAAGAGCGGAAACTGGAGGAATCGTTCGCGGAGCGTCTCCGTTAGGAGAAACCTCTACAGCATTACTGCACGTCTGTTTACCCTTCGGGAAGCAAGCTACGAGACAGGTTGCTGACCTTCAGCCGCAGTTTCCAGAAGGGGTGTCTAGCGGGACTTGAACCCTGCTAATGACTTGCTTCACAGGCAAGCGTCTCGACCACTTCGACTTTAGACACCATAGGTGGATCTGACCGGAATCGAACCGATCTCCTCCCGATGAGAATTGCACTCATCCCTCGTACAAGTTCACAAAGCTGTTTTTCGCTTCTTAACAGGAAGTTAGTATGTAAGCTTTGCTGATTAGGGTACAAGGTGGTTTAGGCGCTCTGCCACTAGAGCTACAGACCCAGGATTGGTGGATTCTGGTCGGATTTGTAGCTTGCTTCCGCGAAGCGGTACCGACATCTTTCTGCTTGCAAGGCAGACGCTTTCCCAGTTAAGCTACAGACCCATGATTGCCAAGTGGCAATGCCTTAAACAAATGGCAGGAGTGGTAGGAATTGAACCTACACCAGTCGATTTAGAAGATCGATGCCCTTTCCATTAGGCGACACTCCCACAAGTTGGTAGTCCCGGCAGGATTTGAACCCGCAACCCTCTGTTTGTAAGACAGATGCTCCACCGTTGAGCTACAGGACTACGAGAGCGAGTGATGGGACTCGAACCCATGCGCTGAGTGTGGCTCACTCAGATGCTTGCCACTACATCACACCCGCACGATTTGGAGCGAAAGACGAGACTCGAACTCGTGTCTCCTGGTTGGAAGCCAGGGATGCTTGCCGCTGCACCACATTCGCATTCTGGGGCTGGTGACAGGAGTTGAACCTGCAACCGACTGTTTACAAGACAGTTGCTCTACCGTTGAGCCACACCAGCATCCGGTGACGGAGGTGAGAATTGCACTCACTGATGTGAAGGGTATGAACCTTCCGAGCCACTGTTGCTCCATCTCCGCATACCCCTGACAGGATTTGAACCTGCACCAATCCCGGTTTAAGCGGGCTACGTCTGCCAGTTGCGTCACAGGGGTATGTTTGGTGG
This sequence comes from Oculatella sp. LEGE 06141, assembly GCF_015207605.1. Taxonomy (GTDB): domain Bacteria; phylum Cyanobacteriota; class Cyanobacteriia; order Elainellales; family Elainellaceae; genus Oculatella. Next base: position 169,938 of record NZ_JADEWO010000007.1, on the reverse strand, counting down.
GCTATGTAGGATTTGAACCTACGCTCTTCCGCTTAAGAGGCGGCTGCTTTACCGCTTAGCTAATAGCCCATTTGTGACTTGCTCAACTTAAAGTTGAACATGGGTCGCCCAGGGGTTGAACCTGGATCTCTCCGCTTAAAAGGCGGCTGCATATCCGCTCTGCCAACGACCCGAAGGGTCACCAGTGGTAGGGATCGAACCTACGACCTCCGGTTCCCCGTTGGCGAAGCCTGCCGTAGGCATACCGACGTGCTCCCACTGCACTACACTCAGATATTTGGTACACCGAGCAGGAGTCGAACCTGCTAATAACACGCTTATCGGGCGTGCGCGTCCACCACTTCCGCCTTCGGTGCTTGGTACTCCCAACAGGATTTGAACCTGCACAATCTAGGCTCTCGACCTAGCACGTCTTCCAGTTCCGTCACGGGAGCACAGTACCCTTGGTGGGACTCGAACCCACAAAATCTGGTCTCTGAAGCCAGCACGTATTCCGGTTCCGTCACAAGGGCAAATGGTCGGGATGGTAGGATTTGAACCCACGACTCCTTGGTCCCAAACCAAGGCTTCTGACCACTGAATTACATCCCGATGCCTGGTACTGCTGGTGGGATTTGAACCCACAACCTCTGGTTTCTAAGACCAGCACCTCTTCCAATTGGGCTACAGCAGCATGATTAGTACTCCTGGTGGGATTTGAACCCGCACAAGACTGTTTTTGAGACAGCCGCCTCTTCCGATTGGGCTACAGGAGTGAGAAATGGGAGGGATACAGGGGATTGACCCAGGCGACTGTTTACCTCCCAACTGCCCCGCCAGGGTTTGAACCTGAAACTTCGCTTTCAAAGAGCGACGTGGATGCCAGTTTCACCACAGGGCATTGAAATGGATGCAGGAGTTGGGGTCGTAGCTTGCTTCCCGAAGGGTACCAACCTCTCTCTGATTCAGAGTCAGAGCGACTTGCCAATCGTCCATCCTGCAATAAATGGCTGCCCCGACAGGGATTGAACCTGCGACCGTTCGCTTAACAGGCGACTGCTACTGCCACTGAGCTACGGGGCAATGAGTGGGAAGTGACAGGATTCTCCGAAGGAGACGCTTCGCGAACGAACTGCCTTCTCGCCGTCTTCAGCGGCACGTGAGCACCAGCTTCACCAACGTCCCACAAGCGGAGAGCAGAGGAATCGAACCCCTAGCCCAAGGACTACCCTAGTTTTCAAGACTAGTTGCCGACCATTCAGCAGTGCCCTCCATCATTGGCGAGAACGGAAGGAGTTGAACCTTCACTCTATGGCTACGCCACGCTACGCGAACGGTTTCGTAGACCGATGTGTTCATCCAGTTACACCACGTTCTTAGAGGCGGAGAGCAGTGGAGTCGAACCACAATTGTTCATCCATCTGTTTAGCAAACAGCGCCGTTAGCGAAGCTCAACGAAGTTGCTCGCCTGATCGATTTACTCTCCATAATTGGTAGGTCGGGCAGGAGTCGCACCTGCAACGCAAGAAGCGGCTGTTTTACAGACAGTTGCCCACGCTGATAGGCGAGCCGACCTATGTCGAATTTGGCAGTGCCGACGGGAGTTGAACCCGCAAGCGCAGGATTGAAAGACCTGTGGCTTTACCAATTTGCCTACGGCACCAAACTTTGAGATTTCTACGGCGTGCAAGTTTGAGAAGCTGTTTTTTCAGCCTCCAGGGTTAGCGGAGGCTGTAGGAATCGAACCTACTTCGCTGTTCAGGCGAGTGACCAGTATGTAGGCTTCTCGGATGAGGGCACACTGTAGAACGCACAGACCAGGATTTGAACCCGGACAAAAGGCTTTGGAGACCCTTGTGCTGCCGTTACACTATCTGTGCATTGGTCGCAGTGGTGGGAGTCGAACCCACATATCCTCGGTTATGAGCCGAGTACCTTAGCCGTTAGGTGACACTGCAATGATTGGACTCCAGGGAGAGAATCGAACTCTCGCTAGTTGGTTTTGCAGACCAACACCTTCCCACTTGGCGACCTGGAGATTTGGTGGAAACGTGGGGAATTGTAGGCTTTGCCTTCCCGGAGGGTACCCCAATCTTGCAACCGTCCATTTGTTGGTTTCGGAGCAAGTGATGCCAATCCGTTCCCACGAGCGAGGATGACAGGGATCGTAGCTTGCTTCCGCGGAGCGGTACCTGTGACCACTTGTCTCGGAAACAAGCACTCTGTCCATCTGAGTTACACCCTCATTGGAAGCATCGACGGGAGGCGTTCGGCGAGCTCAGCCGAGCCGTTGCACCCGCTTCTCCATGCTTGAGAGGCACGGCGACTTCTCTATACCCTTCGGGAAGCGAGCTACGTCCACGATGCTACAAAACGGGGGAGATGGGATTTGAACCCACGATCTTTCGCTCGACAGGCGACTGCTTTGAGCCACTAAGCTACACCCCCAAAGGTGGCATTTATGAAGTTTTCAAGGTTCAGGCTGGCTGATGAATCAGCAGGAATTAGAGGAAGCAACGCCGTTCCAGATAATAGATTTGCTGGATGTTCTGTCGCTTTTGTTTGTACTGAGTGAAAGATGAATTTCCCTGATTTGGTGAGTCGTCTTGAAGTGGCGTGGAAATGCCAGAAACATAAGTAGGTAATAACTCAAAGAGCTTCAAGTGACCATTGCTTTTAGTGAGGGAGTGAGTGTTCATTGGATTCGCTCCTCTGTGTTTCATCTCATACTACAAATGTAATACAGCATACTACAAGGTGTCAAGGGGGTACTACAACTTTTTTTGAGATGGGAGAGAACGACTCTCAGAAAATACTTGTATCGCTCTCTCCCGCTGGATCTACTCACTATGCTGGAGAGGAAATGTGGGCTTCGCTCATCTGCCACAGCTTGTAGATGAAACGCTCAATTCGATCGCTCATCACAGTCAGGAACATCCCTTCGTGAGCGTCCTTGTCCTCGGCAATCCAGCTTCCGCTGATTCCGACCTCGACATACTCCTCATCTACAGCAATGAGGGTGACTACTGAGCCGTACTCCCGGTGCAGCGCCATCTCCAGCACTTTCAGTTGGGGAATATCAGCAGGCAGCAGAAAGGAGGCTCGACTGGGTTCGATATGGAGCGATCGCCCTAGCCGCATTGCTAGAAGCACTCGTTGGGCAATCAACAGTTCGGGGTTGGTCATGGTTCGCTCCATGTACAGCCCAACGTCGGTGTAGTTCAGCTTCAACATCGGTCTTGCCTCCATTATTGGCTTGAGGTCAGGTGTCAACAGGGTGCTGTTCTTTCCAGAACAGCTCAGCGAACGCAATCGCAGGATGCATCGGTGCTTTGGGTTTGGTTTTGAGTACCATTCCGGTTTCATGTAGAAGGCGATCGCCCTTACTGGAATTGCACTTCTCGCACGCGGTTATCACGTTGTCCCAGGTATGGGTTCCGCCCTTCGAGCGGGGAACCACGTGATCCAGCGTCAGACGCTTGGTGCTGCCGCAGTATTGACAAGTGTGGTTGTCGCGCCGGAAGACTTCCCGACGATTCACGGGAGGGACTTTCCAATGCCGCTCTGGATTGCAGCTCGTCAACCGGATGTGATCTGAGATTTGTAGTACGACACTGGGAGAGCGAACTTCCCATTGCTGGGTGCTGCTGAACTCCAGGGTCTCTGCCTGTCCAGTGACCAGGAGTACGATCGCCCGTTTAAGGTTGATCCGTGCCAGGGGCAGGTAGTTCTTAGAGAACACTACGACCTGGTTTTGGAGTATTGGAATTTTCTGTCGCTGCTGAGTTTGCATCAGTTTTCTCCTCAAAAAATAACCCCCCGCCTCTGACGACCAGGAGCGGGGGTTGGGGAAGTGGATATGCTTTTCCCTATGTCGGTGTCAGGATTGCCCTGCACCTCCCGCTGCTAGCCAGTAGATCCGGATTGAGCCATTCGGCGATGTTGCTATCAATGCCTTCGCTGACGGATTTACCGCCGTTAAATCGATACGTTCCCTCAAACGAAAACAACGCCAATGCTCTGCCCGAACCTGAATGGGGTTGGCACTGCATGGCGCTGGCTAAGGGGGTGAGGATGCGTATCATGGAAGGCTGTAGTATTTGTATTACAATTCTGGATGTCTACATACTACACTTGTAGTATTGACTTGTCCACTCTTTTAGAAAAATTAAGGCGTTGGTTATGAATACACCCAAACGAGGTAGCACTTCGGAAATGCAGGTCACAAGTATCCGACTAGAAGCGGAACTGAAGGAGCGATTGCGGGAAATCTCCGGAGAGCAGGGGTATCAGACCCTCATCCGAGACGTACTCTGGCGGTTTGTGGAACGACAGGTGCGACCAGACGAGTTACGACATGACGGGAGTTGGCAATTACCCCCAAAGGAAAACGTCTCCACACTGCCCTCCTACCCCTCGATGTTTTCCATATCAGATATTCGAGCGACGTTTAGGGCTGTTGCCCAGCAAGAACAGCAATGTGTGATTACAGGTCAACTGATCCGTCCACAACAACCCATGTGGTTGGGATTGACAATGACTGGAGATATGGTTCCTCTGAGTTGTGAAATGACTGTTTATGGAGAGTGAGGCGTTTACTCCGAAGGGAGAACTGCTTCGTATCGCCAGTAATTGGCACAACCAGCCGATTGCGATGGCTAGTCGTTGCTGTCTCAATATTCACCGTCAAGGCAGACACAAGCGATCAGGGATGGGGAACACACCACGCCAACGTAAAAGAGCGGCAGCATGGGCTTTGTATAACATGAAAAATCTGCCTGCGATCGCAGTTCTACCAACTCCACTTGCTCTGATGGAGTAAGAGTATGTTCCTTGTTACGCTCCAACAACTCGAAATGCTGTGCTATATCCTCCTCAGTTTTATGACCTGTGGCAACCTTCCATAGAGCCTCATCTTCCAATCGGTCAAGAGCGGCCAAATCTGACTGAAACTCGTCGGGTGCATTCTCCCAATTTGGAGGACTACCAACTTTCAGCGCATGGAGTATAACCTCTTCAAGCGATCGCAACAGGATCTGATCATTCCCTCTATCGTTTTAGCCTCACCCCTGTTGAGATTGCTACCACTTTTAACGTGGCCGCAGGTATGGTTTAAAGAAAGCAACTCCAGCATTGTAAACGTCTGCCCACCCTGTCGTTGGCAGCAAATAGAGATCCGGTGGGATAAACATCCCTTCTCCATTTGGCCCGGTGGGGGTAAATTGCTTCCCTTTCTGCACCAGTTTGGTGAATTCGGCATCGTGTTCTGCTTCAGACGGATACACTTTGTCGATCGCCGGCAGTACTTCTTCAGTGACGTAAGTATTAAACGCTGCTTCTGTCGCGGGAGGTAACTTGGCGAGCTGCTTAAATCGCTCGGCGGTTTGCCTAAATGCTTCAATTTGCACTTTTGCCAGGACAGCATTGTAGGCTCTTACCTTGTCCAACGCCTCGCCTGATAGCCCATCTAACTTTTTGCGAGGATAGGTATCTCGAATTGAACCATAAGCAATATCTGCAAAGTCGTAATACATGAATGCCAAACCCGTTCCAGAACGATCGGCATTTGGAAAACGTTGGGTAATGGGTTGCAGATCTAGCCCATCCTTAACGACTCCAATGGAAACATACTTGATATTGGGATTGTCGTTACCTCGCAACACTTCACGGCTGTTGATGCGTTGGCGAACCACATCATACAAATCGGGATAGTTATCTTCACCGTTTTGTTCTGCTAACCTCTGGCGCAGTTGTTCAATAAACGTTTTGGTCAACAACGTTGTTGTGCCAATGTTGATGCCAGCACTGACTAATTCAGCACAGTAGGCCGTGTTGCGGCTTTCACGCAACCAACTGATGGCCTTTGGATCGCCATAAACCGCCAGAATTAACTTCTCTCCGGCCTCACGCACTTTTTCCTGATTGTGAATCCCCAGGGGATCATTGCCATTGAAGTTACTATCAGCAAAGGGAATGAATGTGTTGGCGATCGCCATCATTGTCACAATATTTTTCTCATAGGCCAGCACTTCTTCTGGTGTTGTCCCGGTGGGAAAGTTGATTTTTTGCATAAAGAAGCAACCGTAGCCACCTCCTTCAAATGCTCCTTTGAGGTAAGTTTGAGGGTTGTTGATGGTCATTACACCCTGCTGTTTGACCATGGTTAGCTGACCATTGACCTGTTGCTCTACCTCACGCTCCACCCCAACGGCCAGACAAGCATGGCCAATATTACGCTTATGAGGAATTTCATTTTCATGCAATTCCGGATAGTAGCCACCTACGGCGATCGCAATGTCACCGGGTGGAATCAGGCGGGCTAAATCCTGCTGTTCAAACGGGTCGCCGCTGGACTTTACCAAAAACAGTTTTAATGAGGCATTGGGATCGGGTAAAGCAGGATGTCCAATGATCTGGATGCTTTCATTGACGGGCGTTACGATCGCCAAAGCATCTTGCACGGTCGCGATACCGCTGTCTGGATTCCACTCATAGCGAGAGGGAACCTCCTCGCCGCTAAATGGAACCGTTCTCACAGGACTCGTAGCAGCCGGAGATGGTTCTGGAGTTGCTTCCGGAATACCGTCTGGAATACCTGCCGGAGTCGCTTCCGGGATACCTGCCGGAGTTGCTTCCGGGATACCTGCCGGAGTTATAATGTCCGAGGCTGAAGGCTCTTTAGTAGAAGACGGTTCAGATGGAAGCTCAGACTTGTTGGATTCTGGGTTTTGAGACTGCATAAGATTTAGTACAGATTAGGGCAAATTAGTACAACAATGTTTTACAGAGTAATTAAACGAGTACAGCCGTTAGATTGAATGGACGAAACGATTCTCCTCCAACCTTTAGCATGGTTAAACGATGTTGTCGATGAGGGTTAAAGCGGCGCGATCGCCAATATTCTCTCTCAAAGACGGATGAGCTTCACCCCTTCAAGGGTTTTGCTGCAACTTGGAAAAGCATCCCATTCACAAAGCGTTATACTCTTCCTCCCATGAATGGACGCAAACCATCATTGCTAACATCTGATTGCGCCACAACGCTACTCCGATCGGATGGGTCGGATTGGTTAGAAGCATGTAACGGTTACAACATGTGGCAAGGTCACATCGCGCTCCAGAGGATGTTTAACGGTGCTGATTGCTCAAACCGCTCCCTTTTCTGGCTTGGCGCAGGAAGCCCTTAATGTTGGGGACTTTGCAACAGAACCAGCTCGGAAGTCTCTCAAGGCTGAGGAATTTAAGGGTGAATGCATCACATTCTATACGTTTAAAGCAACCGCTCAGGAACAAAATGGTGCAACAACATTCTGGATCAAATAGAAATTGATCCAGAAAGACAATTTTTTGCGTGAGAACTATCAGCATTGCCTATGAACTAAAACAGACGGTTAACCCAATTTCTCTGTGCTTCAACTGGCGTGAATTCTGCGAATCAGGGGTTGCTGTTTTGCAATGAGCAGCCTGAAGCTGATCTCCAGGATTTCTCGTCCTGCAAACGGAACTGCATTTGTGTTGCAATTGCTACTCAGTGGTTCGTCATTCAAAATAAGTATTGACAGTTATAGATTTTACAATAATTTTGGCTAGGTAAGCATTTATAATGAGGTTGATCTCGTTTTGAGCGTCAAATCAAGAATACTCAAGACTTTTTGATACATAATTGATACGTTAGGGTTGCATCACTTCATCAAGCTAGCAGTAGACTACAACGCCATCAAAGTATATTCGAACACTCCGAATATCAACCAAAAGCGTTATGGTTCAGTGATAGATAGGACTACGGCTGTGAGAGTTGTGACCATGCCCCTGGTATCTGTAATTATTCCTGCATACAATGCCGAACCATTTCTTGAACGAACATTAGAGTCGGTTTTGTCACAGACCTACAATCATCTAGAAGTTCTTGTCATTGATGATGGTTCTACCGATCGCACCGTTGAATTAGTCCAGTCGGTAGCTCAGCGCGATCGCCGAGTCCGCCTGTTGCAGCAGCCCAATTCAGGTGTGGCGATCGCCCGCAACTCAGGCATTCAAGCCGCGCAGGGTGAGTTCATTGCTCCCATTGATGCCGATGATATCTGGTATCCGCAAAAGCTTGAAAAACAAGTGCGGGTCATGCTCCAAGACACATCCGCCGGATTGGTGTACACCTGGTCAATTTACCTCAATGAAACAGGCGAACTGACGGGGGGTTACAAAACGTCCAGGCTAGAGGGAAATGTCTACTTTGCCCTCATCCAGGGAAACTTTGTTGGTAATGCCAGTGCCCCTTTAATTCGCCGCACTTGTTTTGATCAGGTTGGAACATACAACCATCAGTTAAAGGCGCAGAATGCTCAGGGATGCGAAGACTGGGATCTGTACTTGCGAATGGCCGAACGTTACCCATTTCGGGTGGTGCCTGAGTTTCTGGTGGGATATCGCCAAACGGTGAGCAGTATGTCTCGCAACTATGCGGCAATGTCCAGGTCTCACTCCCTCACAATGGCCGAGGCTCGGCGACGAAATCCAGATGCGCCTGCTGTCGTTTATCGCTGGTCTAGCAGCCGTTACTGTGCTTGTTTGGCAATGCAGAGCAGTTGGTGTGGCGATTACCAGGACAGTTTGGTTTGGATGTGTAAGGCGATCGCCCTCGATCTCACTCTTCTGCTCCAGAAGCAGACGTACGAACTGTTGTTCAAGAGTGCTTTAAAGCAAATGGCTCGCCCGTTCGTTTCCGGGATGGGTGGCGATCGCGGCAGTGGGCTATGGGCTAAACGTCGGGTTGAGATGAGTCGAACGGGGGTGTCGATCGCCGAACTAAACACCCGCGCCGTTGAGGAAACCCAGCCCCAGAGCTGGTATCACACCGTTCAAGCCCGTCGGTGGCAACGAATAATTGAGGGTGCATCTACACCGTTTCCACAAGGACAACAGCAGGGTTAAACCAGACTTCAGCGAGTGTTGCAATGCTTGTATTTGTGATCCCTCTTGTAAGCTCAGAGATTGCTAATTCCTGGGAGCAGGTGTGTCGGCTATTTGAACGGTGTGTCAAATCGATTTGCAACCAAACCTCTTCAAACTTTAGAGTGGTGGTGGTTTGCAACGAAAAACCTGCCATTGGGTTTGAACATCCTTCCCTTTCATATATCACGGTTGATTTTTTACCCGACGCTAAGAATATCGAGGCTAAAACACTCGATCGGGGACGAAAAATTCTGGTAGGGCTGAATTGGGCTAGAAAGCTAAATCCAACCCATGCAATGGCCGTAGATGCAGATGATTGTGTCAGTAAACGTTTAGCTACATTCGTTGAACAACATAGCCAGAGCGATGGCTGGTTTATTAATCAAGGATACGTATACAAAGATGGAGCGAAAACGATTTATTTCAAAGGCAAGAAATTTAATGATATTTGTGGAACCTGCAATATCATCAAATACAGCCGTTACGACTTGTATGAACGGTTAGAAGAGCGAGATGTAACGCATACACTCCAGTATTACGGAGGGCACAAATACATCCTGAAGGAATTAGAAACCAAAGGAACTAACATTCAACCTCTGCCCTTTCCTGGCGCAGTTTACGTGGTTGAGAATGGCGAAAATTACTACAATCACAATTTTGGTAACTTAATGGTTCCCAAACGAATGTTTAGTCGGTTGCGATCGATGAAAAACTACCGGATATTAACCCCCTGTATTCGCAAAGAGTTTGGTTTAGTCAACGAATGAGAACAAGCCATGAGGCTAAAGCGTGTAGCAGTGAATGATGATTAAGCTTCCAGAGTCAATTAAACCATTGATCCCCTTACTCAGGCTTTATCCCTGGGCAATGCCAGTGATTGTGACGCTAGGGATTTTGTCGTCTCTTTCTGAAGGGTTGGGAATCAGTTTATTTATTCCACTACTACAAAGCTTGCAGCAGGCCAATACCGGAACCAGCAACAGCTTTTTCTTTGTCAATGCGTTTGACAGGTTGCTCACTCAGGTCGCTTCAGATTACCGATTTATAGTCATTGCCGCATTGATTTTTGGCAGTATTTTAGTCAAAAACATTCTTGCCTATAGCAACACTGCCGTTTTTTCCTGGCTCAATTCTCGAATTACCCATCGATTGCGTTCAGGCGTGTTTGACCAGCTTTTGAACGTCAGCTACAGTTTTTTTGAGGGTCAAGAATCAGGAAAACTGTTGAATACGCTGGCAACGGAAACCTGGCAGACGGGCAAAGCCTTGAGCTTGCTGGTGAATCTAATTATTAGCGTCTGCACAATTCTGGTGTTTGTTGTATTGATGGTGCTCATCTCCTGGCAGCTAACCCTGCTGGTGGGTACGGCAATGTTACTCATTTCACTGACCATTCATGTCGTCGCTCGTAACGCCAAACTGTATGGGCAGCAAGCTGTTCAGCTCAACAAAGTTTTGGCTAGCCGCATGTGGGAAGGCTTTGGCGGTATGAAGGTGATTCGGCTGTTTGGCCGTGAAGCAGATGAGCAGGAACGGTTTGATCACGCTTCCATTAAAGTTCGTGATGTTTTTCTCCAGCTCGATTTGCTCTCTGGCATCGTTAACCCCCTTTCCGAAATCCTCTCAGCGCTGTTACTGCTCTGTATTCTGGTCATTGCCCTGCTGCAAAACCAGGCGGCATTGCCAACGTTGCTCACGTTTATTTTCATTCTCTATCGTCTCCAGCCCAAGGTGAAGCAGTTTGATTCTGCTCGAATTACGTTGATGAGTTTGACGAGTTCGGTCGAGGATGTCATGTCGTTTCTGGAGCGATCGGATAAGCCCTATATTCACTCTGGCCATAGCGCATTTCAACGCTTAGAAACGGGAATTTCCTTCGAGGCGGTTGGCTTTTGTTACCAGGCTCAGGAGGAGCCAGCGCTACAGGATATTTCGTTTTGTATTCCCAGAGGAAAAACCACTGCTCTGGTGGGGCCATCGGGGGCAGGAAAGTCTACCTTGCTCAACTTAATCTGTCGGTTTTATGACCCCACAGTGGGGCAAATTTGCGTCGATCATCGGCCGTTACAGCAACTCAATCTTCACGATTGGCGCAGCCGCATTGCCGTGGTTAGCCAGGATGTCTATCTGTTTAGCGGCACGATTCGCGAGAATATTGCCTATGGCCGATCGCCCGTCACCGACCATGAGGTAATTACGGCAGCCAGACTAGCCAACGCCGATGAGTTTATCACCCAGCTTCCCTACGGCTACGAAACCAAGGTGGGCGATCGCGGCATTCGGCTATCGGGAGGGCAACGGCAACGAATTGCCTTGGCTCGCGCCATTGTTCGCAATCCCGATATTTTGATTTTGGATGAAGCCACCAATGCGCTCGACAGCATTTCCGAAAATTTGATTCAGGAAGCCCTTAATACCTTGAGCAAAGACCGAACTGTAATTGTAGTGGCGCATCGGCTGTCCACCATTGAAGAAGCCGATCAGATTATTGTGCTGGAACGGGGTCGCGTGGTGGAGCAAGGCAATCTTCAGGATTTGCTGAAGCGGAACGGGCTATTTACCAACTTGTACAACTTGCAATATCGCAATACTCAAGCCTGCGAAAACTAGGTGAGCCATGCCCTATTCCATCATTGAGATTGAAACGACGCAGACCTTACCCACCCTGATGCTCTCGGAGGCAGAGAACGGTGTGGCGCTCATTGTGCGGCGAAACGGCAGACCGATCGGGTTCATGATGCGATCGCTCCCTTCCACCCAGACCGTTGCCCCCGACGAGCTGGCTCAATGGATTGCCCAGGCGGTTGGAACAAAGCTCATTCAGGAAAGTCTGAAAGAGGAACTGTTGCCACCCATCGCTCAACCGTCATTCCCTTCTGTAACAGTGGCAATTTGTACAAAAGATCGTCCCGATTACCTGGCACGGTGTTTAGAGACCTTACTACAACTGCAACTTGACGGGCAACCATCCCCTCGCTTCGAGATTGTGGTAGTGGATAATGCACCCTCCAATGAGCAAACGAAGGAACAGGTGGATTTGCTGCCAACGGTTCGCTATACCCGAGAACCCAGACCTGGGTTAGACTTTGCCCGTAATCGTGCTGTGCAGGAAGCAACGGGTGAGATTTTAGCCTTCCTGGATGATGACGTAACAGTCGATCGCCATTGGCTGGATGGACTAATGGAAGCGTGGGCTGAAAATTCCGATGCGGCTGCGTTTACCGGATTGGTTCTACCCTATGAACTGGTCACAGAGGCGCAGATCTTGTTTGAACAACGGGGGGGCTTCCGTCGCGGCTTTGAAAAAATTCGCTATGGTCAGGCATTGAAGGGAAGTTCCCTTTACCCCTGCGGTGCAGGCATTTTTGGCGCGGGGTGCAACATGGCCTTTCGCAGAGAGATTCTACTCAAGCTCGGCGGGTTTGATGAAGCGTTGGACACCGGAGCGCCCCTGCCGGGCGGTGGCGACCTGGATATGTTTTATCGGGTGATTCGGGCAGGCTATCCACTGGTGTATGAACCCCGCTATCTCGTATTTCATCAGCATCGACGAGACACGAAACAGCTTCGCCGCCAATACTGGAGTTGGGGGTTGGGGCTAATGGCATTTGTGGTTAAATCCAGCCGTACAGATGCATCCCGACGCGTTCAGTTCTTCCGACTGGTGCTGTTTTGGTTTCAAACGTTAATACAACAGCTTTTTAGGAGCGTTAGAGGACGGCATACCCTACCGCCCGATTTCATCCTGGCGGAGCTGTGGGGTAGCGTGGTCGGGCTTTTGGGTGCCTACTCTCGTTCCGTCAGACGCACTGAAACGATTCGGAAACAGTTTTCATGATGAGGTTAGCGTAGATTCATTGACAATGACATACATGATTACAGCTTGATTATGCAAACCAGGTAACACGATGGATGAGCCAATTCAGTTTCGCGCCACCATTGCCCCGGTGCCAGACGATCATCGACCGTTGTGGTCGGTGATGATTCCCACGTACAACTGTGCTACCTATTTGCGGGAAACGCTGGCCAGTGTCTTAGCCCAAGCGCCAGAACCCGATGTCATGCAGATTGAGGTGGTGGACGACCATTCCACTCAAGATGATCCAGAAGCGGTGGTGGCCGAGGTCGGCCAAGGACGGGTTGCCTTTTATCGCCAGCCGGAGAACCTGGGACATGTTCGCAATTTTGAGACATGTTTGCAGCGATCGCGCGGCCATTTAATCCACCTGCTGCACGGCGATGATTGTGTGCGATCGGGCTTCTATGACAAACTGCAATCCGCCTTTGCCACCCATCCTGAGATTGGTGCTGCGTTTTGCCGCCATATCTTGATGGACGAACGGGGACACTGGCAGGATTTTTCTCGTCTGGAGCAATCTAAAAGCGGCATTCTTGACCAGTGGTTAGACCGCATTGCCATCACCCAACGGCTGCAAACGCCATCCATGGTGGTGCGACGAGAGGTATACGAGCGCCTGGGTGGGTTCGATCGCCGCTTAACCTGGACAGAAGACTGGGAGATGTGGGTGAGAATTGCGGCTCAGTATCCTGTCTGGTTTGAAGTAGAACCCCTGGCCGCCTACCGAATGCATTCTGCCTCCAATACAGGAAATGCGGTGCGAACAGGTGAAAACATTCGAGATGTGTGCCGGGCGATCGATCTCTTTCAGCCCTACCTGCCCGAACCACAGGCCAACAGACTCGCCAACCAGGCCAGAGAGCATTGGGCGCTGTATGCCCTCACCGTTGCCAGACAAATGCTAACGACGCATGACGTGGATGGAGCGATCGCCCAAACGCGAGCAGCGCTCAACTGTAGCCGATCGCCAGCGGTGGTTCGAGCCTTCTTGCGGCTACTGGCGAAGCTGTCCAGGCAATCGCTGCAAATGGTGGGAGGAGAACTGCTGCTTCCTTTAAATCAGTTCATCCGCAAGCGGTTCAGCCGTCTTTAGAGGGTGTTTGAAAAGTATCTTTTACGTCTCGGTAGGGGCGAAGCATTCAAATATAGCTGGAACAACCGAGAAATTGTCTACCGAATGCTTCGCCCCTACACCTATCTTGATTCATGTCATTTAGCAAAGAGTTTCAATGGTCATTCTCAGTACATTGCCACTCGCCAGCGTCAATTCGGTTCGTCCACCCGTGCCAACAGATGAGCGGTTTCTGCATCGTGCCGTGATTGCTCCAGTACCAGAGGAGTGCGATCGCCCCCTGTGGTCGGTGATGATTCCCACCTACAACTGTGCGGCCTACTTGCGCGAAACGTTGACCAGCGTGTTAGCACAAGCCCCTGCTGCTGAAGAGATGCAGATTGAGGTGGTGGACGATCACTCCACTCAGGATGACCCGGCAGCGGTAGTAGCAGAAGTAGGACAGGGACGAGTTGAGTTCTACCGCCAGCCCCAGAACGTCGGCTACATCCGCAACTTCGAAACCTGCTTGCAGCGATCGCGTGGTCACTTAATCCACCTGCTGCATGGCGATGATGGCGTGCGAGACGGCTTCTATCAGACGATGCAACGCAGGTTCGACGAACATCCTGAGATGGGTGCCGCCTTCTGTCGCCACATCTACATGGATGAACATGGCCACTGGCGGAGACTGTCCCCCTTAGAGCAACCCACCAGCGGTCTGTTTGAGCAGGGGCTAGAGAAGATTGTGGTGCGCCATCCCATCCAAACGCCTTCGATTGTGGTGCGTCGCAGCGTCTATGAGCAGTTGGGTGGGTTCGACCGTCGCTTTTCCTGCTGTGGGGAAGATTGGGAGATGTGGGTCAGGATTGCGGCAGCCTACCCGGTGGGCTATGAGGTGGAGCCTTTGGCAATCTATCGTTCTCATTCCACCTCGCTCAGTGGTCGATCGGTGCGATCGGGTCAAAATATTCGAGATGTGCGGTTAGCCAGTGAAATCATTGAGCCGTACTTGCCCCCTGCCGCTGCGGGTCAACTCTCTAACAAAGCCAGGGAACTTTGGGCACTCTGGGGGCTTCATTGTGCCCGCGAGCTGCTGGCGAACCGCGACGTTACTGGGGCGATCGCTCAACTGCAAGAAGCCCTGAACTGTAGCCGATCGCCCACCGTCCTTTTTGCTGCCGCTCAGCTTTCGACCAGGCTTGGCAAGCGCTGGTTACGGCAGAACGTCCGCAGACCCAACGTTCAGAATGCACGGCACTAGAGAGACTATGACCCAGCCCCCCTCCCACACTCATGCTTATAGAGACACCATTGCCCCGGTACCAGAGGAGTGCGATCGCCCCCTGTGGTCGGTGATGATTCCCACCTACAACTGTGCGGCCTACTTGCGCCACACCCTGACCAGCGTGTTAGCCCAGGCTCCTGCACCCGATCTCATGCAGATTGAGGTGGTGGACGATCACTCCACTCAGGATGACCCCGAAGCGGTGGTGGCTGAAGTGGGACAGGGTCGCGTAGCCTTCTACCGCCAACCCCAGAACATGGGCTACATCCGCAACTTTGAAACCTGCTTGCAGCGATCGCGTGGTCACTTGATTCACCTGCTGCATGGCGATGATGGCGTGCGATCGGGCTTCTATGTCACTCTGCAACAACCGTTTGAGCAGCATCCTGAGATCGGTGCGGCCTTCTGTCGCCACATCTACATGGACGAGAACGGCCACTGGCGACGGCTATCACCGTTAGAGCAACCCACCAGTGGCCTGTTTGAGCAGGGCTTGGAAAAGATTGTGGTACGTCATCCTATCCAAACGCCTTCAATCGTCGTGCGGCGCGAAGTATACGAGCAGTTGGGCGGGTTTGACCGTCGCTTTTCCTGCTGTGGAGAAGATTGGGAGATGTGGGTCAGAATTGCGGCGGCTTATCCGGTGGGCTATGTGGTCGAACCGCTTGCAATCTATCGTTCTCATTCCACCTCGCTCAGTGGTCGATCGGTGCGATCGGGTGCCTATATCCGGGATATGCGGCTGGCGAATGACATTGTGCAATCTTACCTGCCGCAGTATTTGCCGCCCGATCGAGCGATTGGGTTGTTGATGCAAGCGAGAGAAGCCTGTGCGGTGGGTAGCCTCAACTTTGCCCGCCAGTTCTTTGAACAGTCGGATAGGAAAACGGCTCTGCTGTATGTGCAAGAAGCGCTGAAGTGCAGCCAGTCGATTCGGGTGATGCGAACGACAGTTCGTCTCATTGTCAAAGCGGCACTGCGCGGAATCTGGAGAAAGTTGCGATCGCCCCTATCCCGTTCTCGTCGTCCAGCTTTGCAACACACCACAGGTCAATCATGATCATGAGCGAACAGGCTCACCGAGCCACTATTCTTCCTGTGCCAGAGGGAACGAATCGACCGTTATGGTCAGTGATGATTCCCACGTACAACTGTGCCGCTTACCTGCGCGAAACCCTGACCAGCGTTTTAGCACAAGCCCCGGTTGCTGAGGAAATGCAGATTGAAGTGGTAGACGACCACTCAACCCAGGATGATCCAGAAGCGGTGGTCACTGAATTGGGAAAAGGCCGTGTCACGTTTTATCGCCAGCCGCAAAACGTCGGCTATATCCGCAACTTTGAAACGTGCTTGCAGCGATCGCGCGGTCAATTAATTCACCTGTTACATGGGGATGACGTAGTCCGAGACGGGTTCTATCGAACGCTGCAACGAGGATTTGAGCAGCATCCTGACACAGGTGCCGCTTTTTGTCGGCACATTTACATGGATGAACACAGCCATTGGGAAAGTTTCTCGCCGTTAGAGCAACCCACCAGCGGCATTCTTGCCAACTGGCTGGAAAAAATTGCGGCAGGCCAGCGGCTTGCTACGCCTGCTATGGTGGTGCGACGCGATGTTTATGAACAACTGGGTGGGTTCGATCGGCGCTTTTCGCGGGCAGGTGAAGACTGGGAGATGTGGGTCAGAATTGCCACACAATATCCCGTCTGGTTTGAGGTCGAACCGCTGGCGCTGTATCGGGTTAAGCGGTCTGGTTCGCTAACGGAAGATTCTGCCTTTACTGGTCAGTTAGTCCAGGAGATGCGCCTTGCCACTGAAATCATTGACGCCTACTTGCCGAGCTATTTACCTGAACCCCGCGCCACCGAGCGGCTAAACCTGGCCAGGGAGATGTATACCCGCTGGTCAATGGATACGATGCAGCAGATGATTGCCGCCGGACAGTTCAACCGGGCGATCGCTCAGGCTCAAGAGGTGCTTCGTCACAGCCCGTCCCCTAAAACGGTGCGTGCAGTTATGTCGTTATTTCTGTGGCATAGCTTGCGCTGGAGCGGGCGATCGCTCTATACAAATGCTCTGGTGTCGTCCATCCCATGAAATCGTTTCTCAGCATCCAACCCATAGTTGATATCAGTTCGTCCTGTTTTGAACGCAGAAAGAGGCCATACGGATGAGTTGCTTTAAGCCCTGGAGGGTTGTCCACCTGGAGTTAAGTGACGGTGTTCCTACCTTAGCCGCCGAACCAAATTATCAAGGGCTGTATGTTGTATTTTGGTGGCACCGCATTCCCCTGGGGCACCAGGAGATTCTGGCGGCTCAGCTTCCCATGCCTGCTACCCAGCTAGCCAACCTGATGGTGCAAACCATTGCTCCGGGGGTGGGCGATCGCCTCCTGGCTCAAGGCTTCCATGCTCCTTTACCGGGAATAGCACAATCGCCGACCACAGAGCCTCCTGACTTACAATCTCTTCTGGCGTTAAACCAGCCCTTGGCGATGCTCCAGGCACAGGAGGAACAGAAAATAACAGGGGATATGCCGTCTGTTTCTGTGGTGATTTGTACGCGCGATCGCCCCGAACCGTTGGCACGCTGTTTGCAAGCGCTACAAACCCTATCCCATCCGCCCTCCGAAATTGTGGTGGTGGATAATGCGCCAGCCTCAGATACAACTCGTCAGCAGGTGGCTCAAATGCCCGGAATCCGCTATGTTGTGGAACCGCGTCCGGGGTTGAGCATCGCCCGCAATACCGGAATTGAGCATAGTACAGGCGAGATCATCGCCTTCACAGATGATGATGTTCAAGTTCATCCAGACTGGATCAAGCGATTGCAACAGGGGTTTCACGATCCCAAGGTGATGGTTGTAACGGGTCTCGTCTTACCCGTTGAACTGGACACTAAAGCACAACTGCTGTTTGAAAAACGCTGGGGCTTCAGCCGTGGCTATCAGCCGTTGGTGTTTGATCAGCAGTTCTTTGAGCAGACCCAGCATCGCGGCGTTCCGGTGTGGCACATTGGTGCGGGTGCCAATATGGCAATCCGGCGGCAGGCGTTTGATTTAGTCGGCGATTTTGATGAACGGCTGGGGGCGGGCGCTTCCGGCTGTAGTGAAGATTCGGAATTATGGTATCGGGTGCTGGCCGCAGGCTGGAGTTGCCGCTACGAGCCAACGGCTGTGGTATATCACCAGCATCGCCGCGATTTGCAGGGACTAGGCTACCAATTGCATCAATATATGCGTGGCAATGCGGCATCGCTCCTCATTCAATTTGCGGAGTCCGGACACTGGGGCAATTTGCATCGACTGTTTGTGTCAAAGCCCATTTACTATCTCAAGGTTCTGCCGCGTCAGTTGCTTAAACAACTTTTGAAAAACGAGTTTGAAACCGGATTAATAGAAGTCACAGGGTTGCTATCAGGGGTGCTTTTTTATCTAAAGAATAGGCATCGTCAAGGAGTTTAAGCGTGCGTTCATCGTTTGGCGATCGCCCTCCCTTTCCTATTTCTATACAAGATTTTTGAAACAGCAAAGCATCGTTCATTAACCAGATCAATGACATCAACTCACCCGCCTGCTTCCGTTCAAAAAGAAGGAGTGTATAAAGCATCCTTGGGCAATTTTTTGGGACATAACCCGTTTGCCGATCCGCTGACCCAGGGCTTTTTTTACCGTGAAAAAATGCGTGCAATTCATCGCATTGCGCCCGATCGCCCATTTCAAGCCATTCTTGAGGTTGGAGGAGGACAAAGCGGTTTAACGGCGTTTCTCTATCCGCAAGCGCACATCACCAACCTGGATTTCAATCCCGATTATGCTGAATCGCACCGCAACCAGCAAGCACGAGTCCGCTTTGTCTGTGGCGACGCAACGAATCTACCCTTTGATGATGACTCATTTGATGCAGTCACCATGTTTGATGTTTTAGAACATATTCCTGATGACCAAAAAGCCATATCAGAAATGATTCGAGTTCTGCGACCCGGTGGCTTTTTCCTGATGAGTACGCCTAACGAAAATTGGCGATTTCCTTATTACGGATTGATGAAACCTATTTGTCCTGATGAAGCCGACGTGATGGCCGAGTGGGGACATGTTCGGCGCGGTTACACCTTGGATGAACTCAAACAATTGATTCATCTGAATTATCAAAGTCATGCCACGTTTATTAATCCAGTGACGGTACTGTGTCATGATGTTGCCTTCTCACGCTTGCCCCGACGATTGCGACAGTTGACGTGCCGCTTGCTCAGTCCAGTCACCTGGTCGAGCTATTACCTGCATCGCCCCCAATCGTTGGGTACGGAAACGGCATCGGCTTGGCAAAACGGGAATGAGTAGCCATTTGCCACCGTCGATCGCACTCCTGCACTGGGGAGATGTGTGGGAAGACTTTTTAGACCCCATTGGCGTGTCGCTGGATGCTTTCTGCACCGAAGGCCCCAGCGGTTGGATGTTAGGATACATCCAGGCTTTACAGACCACTGGTATCCGCACCGTTCTGGTTTTGATTTCGGCTCGTGTGACCGAACCAGTCCGGTTTAATCATGCTGCCACGGGTGCCACGATCGCCGTTTTGCCAGCATCCTCTCTATATCGGCTGATCCGGCGACAAATGCTGAATCCCCACGGGCAAACCTTAAAGGACGTATTCGGCTCGGTGGCAGAAATCCGGCCAATGCGTCCCCTGCTGGCATTGCTCAACGATGCGGCCTCTTATTGTGCGACACCATTGGTCTGGCTCTCGCGTGAACTGAAACGCGAAGGCTGTCGGGCGATCGTTTGCCAGGAATATGAATACGCTCGATTTGATGTTTGTGTAGGGCTGGGGCAATGGCTACACCTGCCCGTGTTTGCGACGTTTCAGGGTGGAAACTTCCAGGTGAGCCGAATAGAGCGGTTTTTGCGTCCGCTGGCCATGAAAGCCTGTGCCGGGTTGATTGTGGCAACGGGGACAGAGGCTCAAAGAGTTCAGTCTCGTTACACTATCCCTGCCGAGAAGCTGGCCTGTATCTTCAACCCGATCGACGTGACAACCTGGCAAGCGATCGATCGCTTCGAAGCCAGACGTGCGGTTGGTATCCCGCTGGAGGCTCAGGTTGCGGTCTGTCATGGACGAATTGATATCCACCGCAAAGGGCTGGATATTCTGATCGAGGCGTGGGAAAAGGTTTGTCGCGATCGCCCTCAATGGGATTTAAGGCTGTTGCTGGTTGGAACCGGCAGCGATGCTGAGCGGCTGCATCAACTCATTTCCACCAAACCGTTGCGTGGGCTGATGTGGATTGATGAATATATTCGCGATCGCACCACTATTCAACAGTATCTCTCAGCCGCCGATGTTTATACGCTTCCCTCTCGGCACGAAGGGTTTCCCGTCGCGCCAATTGAAGCCATGGCCTGTGGCTTACCGGTTGTAGCAACGGATGCGCCCGGTGTACCCGACATCTTGGTGGATGGTGAAGCGTCGGGTGGGTTAGTCGTTCCCAGCGGCGATGCCCTGGCGTTAGCGTCAGCTCTGGGTCGCGTATTCGATAACGCGGCCTGGGGAAGAAAGGTGGGTCAACAGGCTCGATACCGGGTTGAGCAGTGTTTTTCGCTAGAGGCGATCGGCCAACAACTGCATGATGTCTTGTTTAACCCAAAGTGACCAGGCCACCAGACTATCATGAAGTTGCTGGCACCGTTATGAAATCGAACGACGTTCCCCAGGGGGGGTAGAAACAAATTTCCCGTAATACAGGCTAAACCGCCAGAAGGCTTTTAGCGCACGAACGACTCGATTCTCAGGCTTTAAGACGTCAAGATGATTTGGGTTGTGATGGGCAGAAGACCGTAACATAATTGCCTCCAAATTCTCGAAAACTACACTCGACTCATGGCTACATGAGACAGAGAGTTGAACCAGTTCCAAGAACAGCAATTTTTCGAAGCGCTTCTGAAGAATAGCTGTGGTTGATTCCTACACCTTAAGCATAGCGATCGCCTATTTAATCATCAAAGCAAATTCTTCATTTGCTCTATGAATAGAATTAATACAAAAAAAGAGACGTTCTAAAAGGAACGTCTCTCCCATTGCACGGAATAAAATAGCGCAGGAACGGTTAACCGCCCATACCGGGAATGAAACTGGTGCTTAACCGCTTCAGGGCACGACTGGCCACGTCGCCATATTTCATCTCGCCACAGAGAATTTTGCCCATTCGTTCTGCGGCACCGGGACGCTTGACACCCACCTTGTAGCCAATACCAGGGACTCGATAGAACACGCCAGAGAGCCGCTGTGCCCAGGCCATATCCGTACCCCATTCCTTGCTGACGGTTTCGGTGTAGTCCGCCAGCGCATTGGCATTGCCTGCTAGCGCTTGGTCGATCGCCTCTGCGGCCTTGACCCCCGTGAAGATCGAGGGGCGAATGCCTTCTGCGGTGAAGGGGTCTACCACACAGGCGGCTTCCCCTGCTAATACAGCATTTTGCGTATGTAGCTTCTGGTCGCCATCCCAGAGGCAAATGGGATGACCGAACTGCTTAGCCGTTTTCATATCAATGCCAAACAGCGTGGCATATTCATTCAAAATTGCTTTAAAGTCTTGAGGCTCACCGCCACGGAAGGTGCCCACACCAACAGAATATCCATCCGCTTTGGGGAAGTTCCAAACGTAACCGTTTTTCACCAGGCCAAATTCAAAGTGAGCAGACTGTGAGCCGCTGAGTTGGGCGGGTGCTTCTGCTTCTAGTGCGCCTGCCAGGCGACGCTTGCGCTCTTTGAAACCCAACCATTTTGCCATTGGGCCTTTCGCGCCATCGGCAGCGATCAGATAGCGAGCTTCAAAGGGGCCGTTTGAGGTGTTGACTTGCCAGCGATCGCTCTTAAACTCAATTCCAGTGACTTCGATACTGTCCTTTAGCTCTGCGCCTTGCTTTTGCGCTTGCTGCACCAGGAAGTGATCAAACACATCGCGACGTACCATCCAGATCGGTTCTGGTGTATTGAGCTTGGCATCTACCGGGTCGCCCATCTTCCATGTACAGCGAATGGCATCTACCTTAATTGAAATCGCAGGTGAAAAGTCAAAATCGAACCATTGGGCGACTTGGGGAGACACGCCACCACCACAGGGCTTGTAACGGGGCAGAGACTCTTTTTCTAGAATTAGTACCGATCGCCCGCGTTTTGCC
Source organism: Oculatella sp. LEGE 06141 (assembly GCF_015207605.1). Classification (GTDB taxonomy): domain Bacteria; phylum Cyanobacteriota; class Cyanobacteriia; order Elainellales; family Elainellaceae; genus Oculatella. The sequence continues at coordinate 147,633 of NZ_JADEWO010000007.1, read as the reverse complement.
AGGTGATATGCGGCAGATCCTCCTGCTGGCCCTGCGCCTACAACAATACAGTCATACATAAGGCTAAGTTTTGCTCCTGAGTACACCAAACTGAACTGTATGGTCACTTGGGTGACCGGTTGCCCTATCCAAGGATGGACATTAGACCTATACCCAGATTGTTGGACTTTAGGCTGAATTTGCCGAATTATAGCTTCTCAGCCTCAATGTGCTGCAAGATTAGTCGGTTCTAAATCAGCAGCCCATTGTTTCAGCCCGACCGTTTAAATTTGCAGCCTGTAGTCCACAGTCTAAATTCCAACACACCTGGGAGTGTATGTTTCCCGGAAAGTTTTCGTGACCTTTCTTAAAGCTGCTTTGAAGAATTCAGTATTGATTCCGCATGAATCGCAACGCAATTGCCCGCATGTAGTGTAATTGCAGGCATTCAGTGCAGTTTGATGAAGCGAGGTACTACCGATCGATCGGTTCATTGCATCCTGTCTCAGTAATGTGCAGGAAAACAAGGTCATTACTTCTACCAGCGTCGTCTTATCTACTGATGTCGCTCTCGGTGGGGTAATGGACTATTTGTTTGCTGTAAAGACCGAAGTTTCCAGAGGCAAGCTCAACGCTGCAAGCGTTTCAAGCCAATAAATGGTTCCGTTGCATTGGGCAGGGTTGGGGTCTGGCGGCTGGGCGATCGCTTCTCTCTAGTCACAAACTCTGAAGAAAAAACGGTCATCTGAGTGCTGCTTAATACGGGTTTGGTGTGGCAATTGCTTTCCACAATTCGCCATTTGCACGGAGTCCAAACTTGAGTAAAGTTCATACGATATTTATGAAGGGCAGATGAAGCTACAGAAATCTCCCGACTCCGTCACTCTTGGTTGAGGAAAGCATCATGGTTTGGCAACTCTGCATTCAGTATTCCAACGGCAGTGAGCGTGTGTTACGGTCTTACAGAAGCCGGGAAACGGCTCTGAGATGTGTGGATGCGATCTACAACGCCAATGGGTATCCGCTGCACCTGGCCTATGTGGTGCGTTCTGCCCAAGCGGTGGTTCCTGTTTCGGTTGCAGCCTAACCCGGTGAATTGCAGCGTAGGGGCTTACCAACCGCTAGAGATAGATATACATATTGCAAAAAAGGTTAACGAGTTTGAGTCTTAAGTTACTTATGGGACGTAACTCAAAACTCAAAACTCAGTAGCGATCGCCCACTAAACCGTTGTAATGTCAACTTCTTTTTCTGCCAGCAATTCATCAATTTTGCTAACGTACTTGTCTGTTAGCTTTTGAATGCTGTCCTGAGAATCGCGTGATTCGTCTTCGGAGATGTCGCTGTTTTTCTCTTGTTTGCGGATGGAGTCGATCGCATCACGACGAATATTGCGAACCGAAACCTTTCCTTCCTCGGCATACTTAGCGGCAATTTTGACGAGTTCTTTACGGCGATCGCTGGTTAGGGGTGGAATGTTCAACCGAATCACAGAGCCGTCGTTGCTCGGCGTTAGACCCACATCCGACAGGGAAATGGCCTTCTCGATCGTGCTTAAGCTGCTGCGATCGTAGGGTTGAATCAGGATGGTAGTTGCATCAGGAGTGCTAATTCCAGCGATGGTTTTTAACGGGGATGGTGTACCGTAGTATTCCACCGTGATTTTGTCTAGAATAGCCGCGTTGGCGCGTCCTGTGCGGATGGTGTTGAAAGAGCGCTGAGTAGACTCAACGGCCTTTTGCATATGGCTTTCAACTTCAGATAATTTCACAAGACCCTCCGACAATGGTTCCAATGGGTTCGCCCATCACGGCTCGACGGATATTACCGGAAACCGAGAGGTCGAACACAATAATAGGGATGTTGTTATCTTTGCACAAGGCGATCGCTGTGCCATCCATCACGCGGAGGTCTTGTGTCAACACATGACCATAGGTGAGGCTAGTATATCGGCGGGCGTTGGGGTTTAAGGTTGGGTCAGAGTCGTAAACCCCGTCTACTTTCGTTGCCTTGAAGACGACATCAGCGCTGATCTCCGCTGCTCGTAGAGCTGCTGTCGTGTCGGTGGTGAAAAACGGGTTACCGGAACCCGCTCCAAAGACAACGACCCGTCCCTTTTCGAGATGGCGAATGGCACGGCGGCGAATGTAGGGTTCCGCGACTTCTTTCATTTCGATCGCCGTCTGCACCCGTGTTGGAATGTTAATTTGTTCCAGGGCATCCTGTAAGGTCATGGCATTCATGACGGTTGCAATCATGCCAATGTAGTCAGCCGTTGCCCGATCCATGCCTGCCGCAGCACCCTTGACCCCGCGAAAAATATTGCCACCACCTACGACGATGGCCGTCTGAACTCCAGTTGCGACGATGTCTGCCACTTCCTGAGCAATATTTTGCACAACGGTAGCATCAATCCCGTAGGAGAGATCGCCCATCAGTGCCTCGCCGCTCAGTTTCAGCAGAATGCGCTGATATGTTGTCCCCATGCAGTGATAATTTTCTTTACTTAAGGTGCTTTCACCTAAGATAACAGTAGAGACGCTCTCTGTAATCTGTATGGGTATCCACTCGTTAGATTGTCTACTGTCGCCACTTGATAGAGCAGCCAGTCGGTTCTGTTGAGTTGAGGGTAATGGCTTTGCCAGCAAGGAGTTGGGCGATCGCGTCTCGCAGGTAAAACGTTTGTACCGCCTGTGCGCTTTGCGGATTGTCATCGATTGCCCCTCGGTAGCACAGCGCACTCGACTGATCGAGCAGGTAGGCTTCTGGTGTGCGCTGCGCCCCAAACCCGTGCGCGACATCCTGGGTCATATCGCGCAAATACGGGAAGTTGAGCTGTTGCTCGGCAGCAAAGCGTTTCATCTGCTCGAAGCTGTCTTCGGGAACGGCGCGATCGTCGTTGGCATTGATGCCGATCAGGGTAAAGCCCTGGTTTTGGAACTCCGTTTGGATCTGTTTGAGGCGATCGAGATAGAGCCGCACAGAGGGACAATGGTTGCACATGATGATGACCCCCACCGCCTGATACCGCCCCAAATAGCGACCCAAATGATGAACAGCGTTGTCGATGCCCGGTAATTCAAAATCTGGGGCGTAGCTGCCGATCGCGGTACCCATTTCCATTCAGGTTAACCATCCCTTTGCCACGGTTTGATAGCCAATGAGTTTATAGACTAACTTGGCGGCAGTAAACTCTGAAACAACGGAATCGGGAATTGGAGCCAGCTCCATCACATCACAGCCGATGACATCGTGGGTTTCAAACACGCGCCGAATAAAGGTGGTGAGGGAGTACCAGTTTAAGCCGCCCGGTTCTGGCGTGCCTACGGCCGGAATCAGCGTTGGATCGATGCCGTCCAGGTCGATGGTAAAGAACACTTTTTCGGTAGAGATGCTGGCGATCGCCCGTTCTAGCCAGTCGGGCTGCATGGCAATTTCCCGCGCCCGAAAGACGGTGAGCTGCTTTTCTTTGATTAGATCCGCTTCTTCTTTGCAAATGCTGCGAATCCCAATTTGAACGGTGGGCAACCCCATATCCACCACACGCCGCATAATGCAGGCATGGTTGTGGATGGAGCCTTCGTATTCATGGCGCAGATCGCCGTGGGCATCAATTTGAACGACGGTAAACGGTTCGTTGGGGTTGGCCTGCCGATAGGCTTCTACCAGCCCGGTGGAGATGCTGTGTTCGCCACCCAGGGCGATCGCAAACTTACCGTCTTGAATCAATTTGCACACGGTTTTTTGGGTCACGTCCAGCATCTCTTCGGCTGAAACGGGGCTGTTGCGCGTATCGGCGATCGCCTCGTGAGTATAGATGCCAACCGGCCACACTTCCTGCTCTAGTTCTTCGTCGTAATATTCAACTTGCTGGGATGCGTCGAGAATGGCATCCGGGCCGTTTTCGCAGCCGCGACGGTAGGTGGTGGTCGCTTCGTAGGGAATCGGCAGGATCACAACACGAGCCGCTGCATAGTCAGCAGCAACATCGGCACCCAAAAACGGCAGTTCGGCAGTAGATACTTGCGTCAGCATGACAAAGACCTGGTAGCAACGAAATGGTTTGAAAAATAACCCGATTCTAATGCTAACGATAAAGTGCTGAACTGGCCTAAATCTTGTGTTTTGTGTTGAACTCGAAGGTTTGACCTCTGAAGTCGAACCTTTGACCTTGAAATTTTGAGATTTGAACTCGAAGCTTTGGCCTTTGACCTTAACGTTTTGAGATCTGAACTCGAAGCTTTGGCCTTGACCTTGACGTTTTGAGATTTGAACTCGAAGCTTTGGCCTTTGACCTTAACGTTTTGAGATCTGAACTCGAAATTTTGACCTTAGAACTCAAATGGTCGGCTTCTAAACTCGAAACATGGAGTTCAGAAGTCGGTTCTCTCACCTCAGAACAGCACTTTTGCAGAGTAGAGGGTCGATCGCCCCCATCCTGCACAATCGCACCACTATCTACATTCTTAAACTCAGCAAAAATCAGCTTGTCTCAGTACAGTGAGAGTTGACCCGCGCGCAAACCCGTTTCAGTCCGATGCAGAATTCCCCACAACCCATCGTCAAAGACCTCGTTTTGATTGGAGGGGGGCACAGCCACGCGATCGCCCTCAAGTCATTTGGCATGAATCCCCTGCCGGGAGTGCGAATCACGCTGATTACGGATGTGTCGCACACGCCCTATTCCGGAATGCTGCCGGGTTACATTGCTGGACTGTATCACTATGACGATTGCCACATTGACCTGCGACCGTTAGCCAATTTTGCTCAGGCTCACATGATGGTGGACCGGGCGATCGGACTGGATTTAGAACACAATCGCGTCATTTGTGCCAACCATCCGGCGATCGCCTTTGATGTGCTGTCCATCGACATTGGCAGCACGCCAACCGCCTCACCCGTACCGGGAGCATTGAAATACGCTACTCCGGTTAAACCCATTTCGCAATTTCTGGCCTATTGGGATGAGCTGGTGCAAAACGTGAGGCGATCGCCAGAGCAACCCCTGCGGTTAGCAATTGTGGGCGGTGGTGCCGGGGGAGTGGAACTGACGCTATCCGCGCAGGCGCACCTGAGCCGCATTTACCAACAGGCCGGACAACCCGCCACGCATTTAGAAATGCATCTGTTTCATCGGGGCAACCAGCTCTTGCCGGGGCGAAATGCCTGGGTGGGAAAACGGTTAGAGAAAATGCTGACCCGTCGCGGTGTGCAGGTGCATCTCAACGAAGAGGTGAGTGAAATTCAGCCTGATTTGATTCAATGCCGCTCGGGGTTAAGCGTTGAGTGCGATCGCGTCTTTTGGGTCACACAAGCTTCAGCAGCACCGTGGCTGCAAGCATCGGGACTGGCTACAACCGATCAGGGCTTTGTGCAGGTGAGCGATACGCTGCAATCCACCTCGCATCCTCACATCTTTGCGGCTGGGGATGTCGCCACAATGGTCAACCATCCTCGCCCCAAGGCAGGGGTATTTGCGGTGCGGCAGGGCAAGCCATTAGTGCAAAATCTCCGTCGTGCCCTGCTCAGCCAATCCCCCAAACCCTTCACACCACAAAAGCAGTTTCTGATTTTAGTGGGAACGGGCAACGGTGCGGCGATCGCCTCTCGCGGGTTATTCCATCTTGGCCCCCATCCTCTGATTTGGCAGTGGAAAGATCGGATCGATCGCCAATTCATGAATCAATTCAGCGATTTAACGCCAATGGCAGCGGTGGAGCCAGGGAGTACCGGAGACACCCCACCCACTCCATCCATGTATTGCTCTGGTTGCGCTTCTAAGGTGGGCAGCACTGTTCTAGAACGAGCGTTGCATCGGGTTAAACAAGACTCACTCGGCTGGATCGATCGCGACGATATTTTAATTGGGTTAGATGCCCCGGATGATGCGGCGGTGGTTAGTGTTCCGCCCGGTGAGGTGATGGTGCAAACGGTAGACTATTTTCGAGCGTTGATTAACGATCCGTTTCTGTTGGGGCAAATCGTCACCAATCATTGCCTCAGCGACATTTTTGCGATGGGAGCTGTGCCGCAGAGCGTGATGGCGATCGCCACATTGCCCCACGCCACCGAAGCCAAATTAGAAGAAACCCTGTATCAACTGTTGTCTGGAGCGATGAAGGTTTTAGGCCAGGTTAATGCGCCCTTAATTGGCGGTCACACCACCGAAGGAACCGAACTGGCGTTTGGGTTGGCGTGCAATGGTTTAGTTCGACCAGAACACCTGTGGCGCAAAGGCGGGATGCAGCCCGGTCACAGTCTAATTTTGACGAAGGGCTTGGGAACGGGAACGCTCTTTGCAGCGGATATGCGCCTTAAGGCTAAAGGCCGCTGGATTGAACAGGCGATTCAGTCCATGCTGCTTTCCAATCAAGCGGCGGCAGACTGTTTGCGGCAGCACCAGGTAACAAGCTGTACTGATGTAACGGGGTTTGGCCTATTGGGGCATCTGGTTGAAATGGTTCGCGCATCGCAAGTTGCAGTTGAGCTGGATTTAGATGCTCTGCCTGTTTTAGCCGGAGCAAGAGAAATGGTAGAGCAGGGAATTTTGAGTTCTCTACATCCGCAGAATGAGCGATCGGCTACTTCCATCGAAAACCGGGAGCAGGTGCGCGATCGCCCCCTTTATCCCCTCTTGTTTGATCCGCAAACCTCTGGCGGCTTGCTAGCTTCACTTCCTGCGGATCAGGCCAACGGCTGTATTGCGGCCTTACAGGCAAAGGGACATTACCATAGCCGCATCATTGGCCGAGTTCTGCCTCACCGTCCAGGGCAACCACCCGTTAGGATCGGTTAGAGAAGCAAGCATTTGTCCAGGTTGTCTCATCTGATGTCCCAATCCCTGACTGTCACTGATTTTCTCCATGCTCCCGGTGTCCTGCTCGATGTTCGTAGCCCGGCAGAATATGCTCAGGCTCATATTCCGGGTGCCATTAGCTTTCCCCTTTTTACCAATGAAGAACGGGCACAGGTGGGGATTTGCTACAAGCAACAGGGGCGAGATGCAGCCGTAGAACTGGGATTTGCCATTACTGGTCCCAAACTAGCCGGATTGGTTGCCACCGCGAAAGAGCTAGCGCCCGATCGCCAGGTTCGGGTTCACTGCTGGCGCGGAGGAATGCGAAGTGAGTCGGTGGTATGGCTGCTCAACATGGCAGGAATGCAGGTTTCGGTACTGGCAGGAGGATACAAGGCGTTTCGCCGTTGGGTGCGATCGACCTTTGAAACACCTCACTCCATCATCATTCTGGGTGGCATGACCGGAACGGGTAAAACCGATATGCTCACAGCGCTAGCGGCTCACGGCGAGCAGGTGTTGGATCTAGAACATCTGGCAAATCATCGGGGTAGCAGCTATGGGGCGTTGGGTTTGCCGCCGCAACCCAGCAACGAACACTTTGAAAACCGGGTTGCGCTAGAGTGGGCTACGTTCGATTCCTCTCGCCCCGTGTGGATAGAAGCCGAAAGCAAGCGCATTGGGTTGTGCCGCGTTCCCGATGAGATATTTGCCCAAATGGAGCGATCGCCCGTCCTGGAAATTACGCGATCGCGTGGCGAGCGCATTGCCTTGCTGGAAACCGTTTATGGAGAAGCCGACCCGATCGCGCTCATTGCGGCAACCGAGCGGTTGCGAAAACGGTTGGGCGGCTTGCGAACCCAGCAAGCGGTTGACTGGATTCGCCAGGGAAACCTGGCTCCTGCCATTGAGATTACGCTGGATTATTACGATAAAACCTACACCTATGATTTGAAGCGGCGGCAGGTTCCCATTTATCCCGTGGATGTAGCCGGACTCACACCCAGGGACGGGGCTGGGTTATTGCTCGATCGAGCCAGCAAACTGGTAGCATCGTCTGCGTTTGAACCGTTACAGCCAGTTAGCCGCTAGCTTGAGCCAACTGGAATCGCGTGGTATCGATGCTCATGGAGAAACCGTCGAATCTATTACTTAAACTGAGTCGGCACTTGTTTGACGATGGGGCTGAACGCGATCGCTTTGTCGAAGCGTTGACCGATCCCAGGCCGTTTCATCCCTGCATTTTGTGGACGCAGCCTAGACCGGATGAGAATCCGTTTCAGGTTGAACCTCCGGTCGATTGGCAACCCGAATTTGTCGATCGCCTTGGGTTGAGCGATCGCCCCGGACAACACCCCCTGCACCGGGAGGGCTATTTTTATTGCTTAGACTTTTCCTCGGTGTTTGCTGCATCTACGTTGCTTACCCTTCCTCAACCTGTGGAAGTAGTGTTTGACATGTGCGCCTCACCGGGCGGCAAAAGTCTGTTTGCCTGGAGAGCATTGCAACCGAAACACCTGATCAGCAATGAGGTGATTGGCAAGCGCATGGGAGCGCTAATCTCTAACCTGAAACGATGCAAAGTGGAAGGGGCGATCGCCCTCAGCCTGGACTCGAAAATTCTGGCATCAGACCTGCCCAACACGGCTGATGTGGTTATTGTCGATGCGCCCTGCACAGGCCAATCATTGTTAGCTAAAGGTGAAAAAGCGCCTGGATGTTTTCATCCCGTTAGCATTAATAAAAATGCCAATCGGCAGAAACGAATTTTAGCCAACTCTGCTCAAGTAGTTGCCCCCCAGGGCTATTTGGCCTATATGACCTGCGCCTACTCCATCGAAGAAAATGAGCAGGTGAGTGAGTGGTTGTTAAAGCAGTTTCCTCAATTTCAACCTGTGACTATTCCCCATCTGTCAAACTATCAATCTCAGTTAACGGAGTTGCCCTGCTATCGCATGTTGCCCCAATTTGGCTTGGGTGCCGGGGGCTTTACCGTGCTGTTTCACAATACAGAACCGGGAGAAAAGCAACCCAGTTTAAGCAGTGCCCTTGAGCAATACAGGCTTACTCGCATTTAGGCAAAATCGTTAATTCGTTGAATCCGGTTTGCTCGTCTGCTTCCCTGGCAAACACAAGATGGCTAATTTCCCCAATCACCAGTTCAGCCGTGGTGTAAATTAAACAGCCGTCGTCTAAATGGCCTCCGATCGTTTTGCCAGTTCGGTCGGCCAGGCTGATGTGCAAATGAATGCCGTGAACGGATAGCGTTCCCACCAGTGACACAATCTCGAATGGCTCCTGAAACACGGTGCTGCTGGCCTGGTTGGCAAACCGAATGCGGGCTTGCTTCAAACTGCCCACTGCCGTCAAGATGAAGCTGGCCTGCCAGCCGTTTGCTTCAGCCAGTTCTCGCAGGCTTTGCTTCAAATCTTGGTTGGGCTTGAGCCGAACGGCGATCGCTTTCATAGGTTCGCTTTCATAGGTTCGCTTTCATGAGTTCGATTGCTAAAACGAAACCGTTGGGTGCCATTGATGAAATCCTTGCACCAGTTTTCAACTTCGCTTGCTGCTAGCAATCTTCATAAAGTATCGTAAATAACTATTGTAGAAATCTGTTTCCCGCCAAGGTTCCGGAAGCGGGATCGCGGATGCATCTTGTCCTGACCGATCACGCTCTTACATAACGTCAACGCTGCTAATTCAACGCAAGCAATTTATCAAACCACGCGAGGGGCTATAGCATGACCAACGATCAACGCGGTGTCACCATTTGGTTTACCGGATTAAGTGGTGCTGGCAAAACAACAATTCGGATGGCTGTAGAACAAGTGTTGCGTGCCCAAGGCAACAAAGTTGAAGTTCTGGATGGCGATATCGTTCGGCAAAACCTGACACACGGCCTGGGGTTTAGCAAAGAAGACCGCGATGAAAACATTCGGCGGATTGGATTTGTGGCGCATCTTCTGTCTCGCAACGGAGTGATTGTGCTAGTTTCAGCCATTTCACCCTATCGGCAGATCCGCGACGAAGTGCGGCAGCGGATTGGAGATTTTGTCGAAGTGTATGTCAACGCTCCCCTGGCGGTGTGCGAACAGCGCGATGTTAAGGGGCTATACAAGAAGGCCAGGGCTGGCGAAATTAAGCAGTTTACCGGAATTGATGACCCCTACGAACCCCCATTGAATCCGGAGATTGAATGCAAAACGGATGAGGAAACGCTGGAAGAGAGCGTTGCCAAAGTGTTAGGACGGTTGGAACAGTTGGGCTACATTCCAGCATCGGTAGCCACCAATCTGTAAGGCCGCAGTAGAGACGCGAGTCCTCGCGTCTCTACGAGGTAGCGATCTGCCAGTGGGATTCAGGGATAAAGTGGGGCGATCGCTCATTCCGTCTGCAAATTGGGACAAATCGTTTGATCGATACGATGCAGCGGAGGTTGCTCCTCCCAGCCCGATAAAATTCCTTGCAGTTCTGCTTTCAATGTTTCCAATGCTTCAATTTGTTCATACAGCGTTTCTAGCTTTGACTGTAGGTGCTGTCTCACTTCACCACAGGGCAGTTGACCCTGATCATGCACCACGAGAATTTGATGAATCTCGTTCAGGCTTAACCCCAGCGATTGGGCGCGGCGAATGAACGCCAGCCGATTTAATACCGACGGCTTAAACAAGCGATATCCTGTGTCCGATCGCTCTACGGTTGGTGCTAACAGGTCAATTTCTTCGTAATATCGGATAGTTTTAACCGGTAAACCGCTGGCGATCGACACCTCGCCAATTTTCAGTAGCTTTTGAATGGTCGTAGACGGATTCATTGCTCAAATGCAATTGACGGCTAGTTAGCGACGATCGTCGGTGGGCGGCAAACGGCCAGACGAATTTAGCATCGGCAGTTGAGGACGCGACGAGCGATCGGTCAAATAATGAATGGGTTTACTGGAGGGGAACTCAACCTGGGTTTGCTGGGTTCTCCACCAGCGAAATGCAACGGCAATACTGACAGCGGCAACGCCAAACGCAAACAGCGACCAGCGATAGCCAACCCCGCCAATGACCGCATCAACCATGCCGACCGTGATAATAAAACTTGAAATCGGCTCCTTGCGATAGGCTGACTTCAACATTCGAGACCATGCAACGTTCATTACAGTCTGTTTTTCCCAAGTGATTGCACTGAATCCAGATGAAGAACAGTTTTGTCAGCCATGTTCTTCATGGGGCAATTCCTCGCCTATCTCTAATTTAGCTCGGAACCCATAGGGAAATAGGCGCAGCATGAACAAAATAGCCTGTGCTGTGCTGGGTTGTACCCATTTCAGGCTCACCGAATAGCGCCCCTAATACAAACCCAACCACGAGAGCAATCCCTGCCCTGTGACATATTCAATAATCAGCGTAATCACAAATCCCACCATTGCCGCTCGACCGTTTAAGCGCTCGGCGTAGTCGTTGAAGCCAAATTTGGGTTCTGACAATTTGGGAGTTACCGTCGGTTGAGATTCAGTCATGGCTTGTTCACAAATCTTCACCTTCCATTCTACGGGGCAGGACTCTATCGTCAACTGTGGCGCAAACGGCAGCCGCTAGCAACGGCAAGCCATTTAAGGCGGATCGTCTTGCTAGTGACTGCAAATCAGCGCAATCTTAAGCTTTCATGACGTATGGACGTGATTCTGCTGCGGCAACTGCTATTCGATCACAGAAATTAAGCTAGAAGCATGAGTTGTTATAAGTACCTGATTATTTCCGAGGTAACAAATGCAGATCGGAGTGCCTAAGGAAACCAAAGACCAAGAATTTAGGGTCGGGCTAAGTCCTACCAGCGTTCGCGTGCTGAAGGACAACGGCCATGCCATTTTTGTTGAAACAGCAGCAGGAATGGGAGCGGGTTTCACTGATATGGATTACGTTCAGGCTGGGGCAACTATTGTCGCTACACCCGATGAAGCCTGGAAGCAGGAGCTAGTGATTAAGGTTAAAGAACCGCTGACGGCAGAATATCGCTTCTTACAAAAGGGGCAGTTACTCTTCACTTATTTACATTTGGCAGCCGATCGGGTGTTAACCGAGCATCTGATCGACTGTGGCGTGACGGCGATCGCCTACGAAACCGTCGAATTGCCCAACCGCACATTGCCCTTGCTGACCCCCATGAGCATCATTGCCGGACGCTTATCGGTTCAGTTTGGCTCGCGCTATCTAGAGCGGCAGCAAGGCGGACGGGGCGTTTTATTAGGAGGTGTTCCGGGTGTGCGATCGGGCAGGGTCGTTATTTTGGGTGGTGGTGTGGTGGGCACTGAAGCCGCCAAAATGGCGATCGGCATGGGCGCACAGGTGCAAATTTTAGACATTAACATCGAGCGGCTGGCTTTTTTAGAAACCCTGTTTGGCTCCAGGGTAGAGCTGCTCTACAGCAGCACGCCGCAGGTCGAAGCCGTGGTTCCCGATGCCGATTTACTGATCGGAGCCGTGCTGGTGCCGGGGCGACGCGCGCCAATTCTGGTCAACCGTAGCCTGGTTGAGCAGATGCGTCCGGGTTCCGTCATTATTGACGTGGCAGTCGATCAGGGGGGCTGCATTGAAACGTTGCATCCCACCTCTCATACTCATCCCATCTATGTTGAAGCAGGAGTGGTGCATTGCGGGGTGCCCAATATGCCCGGAGCGGTTCCCTGGACAGCCACCCAGGCGTTGAACAACAGCACCTTACCCTACGTTTTGAAACTGGCTAACCACGGCATGAAAGCGCTGGAGATGGATGAGCCGTTGTCTAAGGGGCTAAACGTGGACAGCCATCGGTTGGTGCATCCGGCTGTGCGGGATGTGTTTCCAGATTTAGCGCAGTCCATTTAACCCCTGCCGTATCAGTAGCCGTTCCAGGCTGTATCAAGCTCTACCGAACGCAGTGGCTAAATTCGTTAAGTTCATTCAAATGGGAACCACTGTGATGTAGATAATGCCACCATGCGCCTGGAACAGTTGCAAGCTTTTCTTGCGGTCGCTGAAACTGGAAGCTTTCAGCAAGCGACGCATCAATGCGGGGTGACGCAATCCGCAATTAGTCGTCAAATTCAAGGACTGGAAGCAGAACTCGGCTTGCCGCTGTTTCACCGCACTTCTCAAGCAAAGTTAACCCTGGCGGGGGAGCGGTTTCTCCCCCGTGCGCGCAAAATTTGCCAGGAATGGCGCACCGCTGTAACCGAGTTTGCCGATTTACTTGAAGGTAAGCAGCCAGAGCTTTGCGTGGCAGCGATTCATTCCATTTGCGCTCAATATTTGCCGCCGGTACTGCGCCAGTTTGGGCAAGACTATCCGGGTGTACAGCTACGGGTGACCTCGTTGGGAAGCGATCGCGCCCTGAAGGTACTCAAGGATGGCTTAGTCGATTTGGCGATTGTAATGCACAACCGCTTTTTAACGGCGAGTCCAGAAATGGTGGTCGATCCGCTCTATGAAGAGCCAGTCGAAGTGTTAATGGCCGCGAACCACCCGCTGGCAGAGTATAATCAAGTCCCCTGGGCAGAACTGGCAAAGCATCCCCAGGTGGTCTTTAAAGACGGCTATGGGATGCAGCGGTTAGTTCAGGAGCAGTTTCAGCGGCACTCTCTTACCTTAAATGCAGCGCTAGAGTTAAATACACTGGATGCCTTTCGCGGCATTGTGCGGCAGAGCGGACTGGTAACCCTATTACCCCATTCCGCCCTACTGGAAGCCCGTTCCGACCCGTCTCTGGTGATTCGTCCCACGGAAGAGCCAAGCTTGATTCGCCAAGTGGTGTTGGTGACGACGCACGATCGACTCGACATTCCCCCCATCAAGCACTTTCGTCAGTTGATACACCGTTTAATTGCGGCTCCGTTACTGCTTCAGGCTGATGCACCTGGCTCTGAGCCGATCGCATTTCAACCATCTTCGCCCTTAAACCTCTAGCCGACGCTGACCTCTATTTCTAACCCCTCCAAACTGATGAGTGACTTGTTTCGAGACCTGCTTCGCAAGATTGGCAGCGGTCCCCATACTGGCAAAAATTTGACCCGTGCTGAAGCCGCCGCTGCCACTCAGATGATGTTGCGGCAAGAAGCAACACCGGCTCAAATCGGAGCGTTTATGATTGCCCACCGCATTAAGCGTCCCACTGGAGAAGAACTGGCCGGAATGCTGGATGCGTATGATGCGCTTGGGCCGAAACTAAAGACCGTGCCAGCGGCTTACCCAACGCTGGTGATGAGTTTGCCCTATGATGGGCGATCGCGCACCGCTCCCATTAGCCCCCTGACGGCTCTGATTCTGGCCGCAGCAGACTGTCCGGTGGTGATGCATGGGGGAGACCGAATGCCGACCAAGTATGGCATTCCGCTGGTTGAAGTCTGGCAGGGGCTGGGTGTGGACTGGACGCAGCTCACCCTGGCGCAGGTGCAACAGGTGTTTGAGACAACTCGATTGGGGCTGGTCTATATCCCAACTCATTTCCCCCTGGCGGCTGGCCTGGTTCCCTACCGCGATCAAATTGGCAAACGGCCTCCCTTTGCCACGCTGGAGCTGTTCTGGTGCCCGTATCAGGGGGATGCGGTTCTGGCCTCTGGTTTTGTCCACCCCCCCACCGAAGGCATGGCGCAGGAGGCGTTTGCGCTGCGTGGGGTCAGTCAGTACATTACGGTGAAGGGGTTGGAAGGCAGTTGCGATTTACCGCGCGATCGCACCTGCATCATCGGCATCGGGCAAGCAGACGCTGAGTTTGAGCGGCTGTTGCTTCACCCGCGTGATTATGGTTTTGCCGATGTGGATGTGCCGCTCGGCTCAACCCCAGAACTGATTGCAGCGATGCAGGCCGTTTTAAAGGGGCAACCCAACCAGGAACACTCTGGCGGGTTGTTTCAGTCCGCCGTTTGGAATGGCGGCTTTTACCTCTGGCGCTGCGGCGTATGTTCTACCCTGGAGGCGGGTCTGGCTCAAGCGAAAGCCCTGCTCCAAAACGGAACGGTGTTCCAAACGTTAGCAGCGCTAACCGCCTCGGTCAGTGCGATCGCGCTGGATAGCAACAAGACATTTGCAGGCACTAACCCACGCTGATCTCGCTGGATCGCGCTGGATCTTTGGGGCTAGTCTACTGAATACCGTGTGAAGAAACCCACCTCCGCTCCTGGTAGGATGTCGAGACGCAACGGTGTAGAAACAAAAATTAAGCAATGCTGCTTGCTTCACTCATATTTTGACCCGTTGAGTTGCCAATCGTAAAAAAATGTAACAAGTACACGGGTAGAAGTCTCATGATAATCTCATAAATGTAGGTTGATAAATACATGAGTTCTTAACTCCAACCCTCTGGATTAGGTTGAGTCTCAGTTTATTAGATTAAGCAATTTTTAGGAGCGATCGCAGTAATGGGTTTTATCAAGAAATTGCTCGGCGGCATCCTAGCCTTTCTAGGGGGGCTGTTCGGCTCGTTAGGCAAAGCTGCGGGAATTGGTGGTAATAAATCTGGATACTACATGGAACTTGACGAGGCCAAAGCGGCTAAATCAGCGGAGTCAAATCCGTCTGCAAAAGCGGCTCCCGCCAAGGCAGAGTCTACAGATCAACCAGCACCGACTCAACCAACGAAGACGGAAGCAGTTAAACCTGCTGCTCCTGAAGCCAAGCCACAGCCAGTGAAATCTGAAGCGGCTGAGCCTGCTGAAGTACAGATGCCCGAGCCGCCGCCGAAGCCCGCTGTTTTAACGAAGCCAGCCGCTGAATCGACGTTTGCACCAACCTATTTGATGCAAACCTCTAACCGTAATGGCCGTCGCCGTCCGGGGCCAACCATGAGCTACTTTCTGGATATGGCAAAGCAGGTTAAGACCTGATAGGTATCGGGTTGAAATATGAGGTGAGGAGTAGCCTATCCATCCCTAAGCCAACCTGTAAAATCTCGAAAAAAGCCGATCGCTGCAATAGCGATCGGCTTTTTAGTACCTGTGGTTATTGCCGCAAGGAGTAGCGAAAGACCAATCCACTGTAGAGGTGAAACGCAGGGTCCCAGTTGCTCGGCTGTTTGCGAAATAGGGTGATGTAAGAATTGAAATCAACCAGCAAATCAAGATGTTCCAGAGCCGTTTCAGCAAACACCGTAAAGTCTGACCAGGTGACGGCATTGGGCAGCGAACTGTCCAGAAAGCGAAGCAGCATATTCCAACGGATGCGGGTTGTGGCTAAGCTGGCGGCTCCATCCTGGCTGGCATCAAACACAACCCCCTGCTGAAATTGGTAGCTTGTGTCGATCAAGCGCAAAATGGCGTTACGTCCGGGCAGGTGCAAGTCGCAGACTTGAGCATAATCCTGGGTTTGCTCCTTGCGGGTCAACTGGTTGCGAACGTTTGTATCAACCACATCCTCAAACACGGGCAACAGACCCTCAACCCGATTCGTTACCTCCGACCAATCGAAGGTGAGGGAACCCACCTGATCGGTTTCATTTTGACAAACAACGGTGGGGGTTGGAGAGGCTGAGTCTATATATTGCACCCGAAAGACGCGAATCGCTTGCAGGTTGGCTAACGATTCTGAAAAGGCAGGAATATTTGCTTTACAAAGATCCTGGCTGTAGATCTGCATCTCGCCAACGGCTCCGGTGCGGTATAGTCGCCAGCCTCGGCTCGGCAGATGTAACCGTGCGGTATACGGATCAAGGTTCATAATGCGGGCAAACAGTGGAGCAGCGGCAATCCGGGCTTCACTGCTTAACGGTTCTATCACTAAAAAACCGATGCCGCTGTTGAGCGGGTCAGCCGTTGCCTGGGCGATCGCCTGTTGCCGTTGTTCGCGGCTCGCGGCTTCTAACCGCTGCAAGCCCTGCCTTGCCTGCGTCACGATTTTGGGATTGGTTGTTTCTTGAAGCAGCAGCCGATAGGTTGTTTCCGCCGTTTCAGCGTTGCCAGACACCTCTTGCAACCGTCCCATATAGAGCCGTACCCAGGGATTATCGGGAGACTCTTGCCAGAGCTGTTTCAGTAAGTGGGCAGCCGTTTTGTAGTCCTGGCGATCGAACGCAGCAGCAACGTGTTGAATCATAGCTATCGGCAGTAGACGCTTTGCCTCCTAGCTTAAACGCTCTCCGATAGAACTGGGGAGGCAGCCCACCGTTGACCGATTCAAGCCTCTACCGTGGCTGAAACGATCGCCAGCGCCACAATGGGAGCCGTAACGGCTCGCAGGATACGTCGCCCCAGCGAAACAGGGTGATAGCCGACCGCGATCGCGGCCTCCACTTCTGGCTCTGTCCAGCCCCCTTCTGGCCCCGTAGCGATGACCATCGACGTTGCAGCCTTAATTTCAGCATGATGAGATAATTCGCCAGACAGCAACGGAACCGACCCACGGGCAACACAGATATAGCGGATGGGGGGCAGTTCAGATCCGTTTGCTGAACCCTGTAAGTATGCCGTAAACGGCAGCGCCTCGGCAATTTCGGGAACCACTTGCCGCTCTGATTGTTCAGCCGCCTCTTGAGCAATTCTGCGCCAGCGGTCAATCTTTTGGGGACTAGGGTTTAACAGCGTGCGATCGCTCAAAATTGGCACAATCGAAGCCACACCCAACTCCGTCGCCTGCCGCACCACCTCATCCATGCCGTTGCCCTTGGGCAAAGCGACTGCCAGCGTTACAGCCAACGGCAGCTCTGTTTCAACTGCGATCGCCTCTAGAATACGAGCTTGAGCGGGCTGCTCCGTCAACGCTGCCAACCACCACTGCCCCTGGCCGTTCATCACAATAAAGCGATCGCCCGCCCGCAAACGCAGCACCCGGCTGAGGTAGTGTTGCTGTTCAGCGGTGAGAACGCACTGCGACTGAGACAGTTGGGACGGAGCCACTACAAGCCGCTGAAGCTGAACCATATCTCACCATTCACCAGCCCTAGCATTTACACCGACCTGCCTTCTACCCTGTTCTCGACAGCATGAGCCGCTGGTCATCCGCTCAATTTGTCATCTCAAATTCACATCCTGAAGATGCGACTGACAAACCCCGTTGATATTCTAATTGGACAGGTGAATGAATGCTGTGGGAGAAATAATCACACTGGTTTCTGGGAAGTCTTGACGGAATTGCCCTAAGTGATTATTTCTCCCTTTTTCTAATGTTTGCGGACTAAATTCAATCTAACCCGACTGGTGCTGTGTTTAGCCTAACGCCACATCCAGGAACATCATCAGCACAAATCCGACCATCACACCGATGGTTGCGGCTTTTTCGAGTCCCAAACGGTGAGATTCGGGGATAATTTCGTCGCTAATCACAAACAGCATGGCACCAGCGGCAAAACCCATAGCAATCGGCAAGACGGGACGGGCGATCGCCACTGCTCCGGCTCCAATTAAACCACCCACGGGTTCAACCAATCCAGTTAAGAGGCTGATTGCGATCGCTTCTGGCTTCGTATATTTTTCAGATAACAGCGACAAGGCCACCACTAATCCTTCCGGAATATTTTGTAAGCCAATGCCCACCGTCAGGGCAACACCATTAGAAATACTGTCGCCCCCAAACCCAACCCCCACAGCCAACCCTTCAGGAAAATTGTGAATGGCGATCGCCGTGATAAACAGCCAGATGCGCCGTAGGTTGCTCAGGTTGCCGCCTTCTCGCCCTTTGAAGAAGTGTTCATGCGGAAAAAAGCGATTGGCGAACCACAAAAACAACCCACCCAGCAAGATACCCACCGAGACAATCAGCGCTGCAACCGTTTCACTCGTTCCGTCTTCCGTGGCCGCTTCAATGCCCGGAGTGATCAGCGAAAAGGCAGTTGCAGCCAGCATCACCCCGGCTCCGAAGCCAAGCATAATGCCCTGGGTATTCTGGGTAATTCGTCTCAAGAACAGCACCGGCAAGGCACCAACCCCAGTACATAGCCCTGCAAGCGTGCTGCCAATTAACCCCAGATAAACGGTAGGAATATCGTTCAACATGGTGCAATCAGGAGCGGTAGCTCCGCCCCCGCCACTCGGTAGGGTTGCGGATAGAAGACAGGAAAATGCGGCAGGCCGCTAACGGGTCAGCCAGGGGCGAGAACCAGAACGCCCATGCAGACCGATGAGAAAAGTCGTAGGAGGGCGCGATCGCCCACAATAGCCCAATGCGAATCATGACCAAACTGCTGTTGACCAGCAAGGCGGCAACCACGGGCAGATCGCGATACCCCAGAGCAACGGCGATCGCCAGCCCCAGCGTGGCAATAATCGGAATTCCCTGGACGGCAACCAAAAAACCTAAATCGCCCCATTTCTGCCCCGGAGAACAGGCATCCTTTAAATCGAGCGATCGTCCCCATTCGCGCCAGGTTTCAGCAGCACCTTCATACATGCGAACTTTAAGCACCTGAGCGCCATCAAAAAAGCCAACTCTTGCGCCCTGGCTAGCAGCATACCGAGCCAACGTCACATCATCACAAAACGAGCCGCGAGCGCTCGTATATCCGCCCAAGCCAGCCAACACCGAGCGGCGACAGAGAAAGCACTGACCATTAGCCATAACCCGTTCTGCCGAGTCAACCTCCGCACCAACTGGACCAAACCGATACAGCAACGTTAGCAGCAGAGAGGGTTGTAGCCACCACTCGCCAGGATACTTCAGCACGAACCGGGGCGAAAGGGAAATTAAGTCATATCCCTGCACTTGCGCCGTGTTCACTAGACTGGCAACTAACCCTGGCTGCGGCTGCGTGTCCGCATCAATGCCCAATACCCACTCACTTTGCTCTGAGGTGTGCAGAAACCCGGTGTGTAAGGCCCACGGTCGTCCCACCCAGCCAGCCGGAAGCGGATCATCGGTCATAACGCGAAAGCGTGGATCAAACCGTTGAGCCGCTTTCACCACATCAACCGTACCGTCCTGAGAACGGCTATCCACCACGATCGCCTCCCTCACTTCGTACCCCTGGCGGCTCAGTCCCGCCAAACAAGGGCCAATGCGGCTAGCCTCATTCAACGTGGGAATAACCACACTCACCCGACCCAGCAACTCCGGCGTTGCCTGTAACGGTTGGAGCGGTGGCGACCGTCTTGGCCCCTGTAATAAACGAGAGAGCAAAATCGCCCCGGCAGGAATCTGCACCAGCAGCAGCAGCAGAGCGATCGCCCCCAGAATGACATCAATCGACAGCGTCAACAAAACTTGGCTTCCGGCGAGGTGAACGCTTACTTGGTGCTAACACCGACAGTAGCCGCCGGTAATTTAGCCGTGAGTCCTTCTGCTTTGTCGGGCATCGACTCAACTTGCGCCAACTGCTCCCGCAAAGCGGTCGAGCGTGCCAATTGCCAACAGGCTACCGCTGGCACAACGCCCAACAACAAACCCAACACCACCGGAACCCAAATTCCAGCCGCCAGGCTCATCACCATAGCAAACACAAAATTGCCAATGTAAACCACTAGCGGCAAGTTGAGCTGGTCGAGGTTCAGCGAAATCGATTGCTTCCGCCAGAACAGCGCCGCCACGCTCATAAACACCGCTCCCGTGCCCAGCCAACCCGCGAAATTCTGATAGGGCATGCCAAAAAAAGCACCGGGCTGATGCCAATACCAGAAAGGCATGGCCGTTTGGCTCATGGCTGGGTCTAGCACAAAGTCCCACGAGGTGAGCAACAGCGAACCCAGAGCGATCGCCCCTAAATGCCGCACCCACACCATTGGAGTAGAGGTAGCCTCATTCTTAGAAAGCAGCCCCGCCCGTGCCAGTAGATAAGATGCCAACCCCAAATAAAACCAGGATAGGGGAATAGTGAACGGCACCAATCCGGCAATTTTGTAGCCCAAACCGCTGAGATAGCTGTAATCGCCAAACGGAAAGCCAACACTGGTTCCCAGCAACTCACTACCCAGCGACAAAAACACAGCCGGAATCATAAAAGCCAGCCAGTTGCGTAACCCCAGAGTGCGATAGGCATAAATTGCAACCGCGATCGTCCCCAACAAAATATAAACAACACCCCCTCCTGCCATACTCCAAGCAAACAACGTTTGCCCCGCAGGCAGCAGAGCCAAAAACTCAGGATGCGGCATCACCAGCAGCAACCCTGCCAGTCCAAATGCCATCGCTACCAAGTGACCAATTAAACAGAAGCGTTCAGCCACAACCAGTTGCTTCATTACAGACTCCCCAGAACCAAAGTTTGAACGCTGAGAGACCATTTTCTATAGTTTACAAATGTTAAAGAATGCTGGTGACAGAATACTACTGCAAAATCACAGGATTTGTAAATTTTCCTCTAGCAACATTACCCTTCTCCCCCAACGTCTAGCCATCTTAAAACGGCCTGGCTTATGAGCTTAAACGTGTTGGCTTAACTTAGACGCATTGGCCTAATTGGTGTGACAGGATAATTCTCGCTGTCGATGGGCAGCGATCGCTGCCAACCATTACCGATCCACCATCTACTGCCCCCTCACCGATGCGAAGCGACCCGTAAGCCTCCACCACCAACCCTTGCGGAGGGGGTGTGGGGGACGTGCTTCGTCCCCTGCTGGGGGTTTGGGGGCCAAGCCCCCAAGGCTGTTGCTCGGAGTCCCCACCCCCACCAGACCTGCCCTAGATCCACCCAAACAGAACCAGCGAACGCGATCGAGTTTTAGCAACTGCATTCAAGTCACCAGGCGCTGTTGCAACGTGGAATAATTTCGGTTCAGGCTCGCTTCCAGCGCTCCCAACTGCTCTAACTGCGGTTGGAGATCCGCCATTTTGCGCTTAAGTTGTACCTTGCGTTCCAACGCCGCCCTCGCCAAATCTTCTCGTCCACGTTGCAGCGCCACTTGAGCCACCCGCTGCCAACTATTCGCTTCCGTTTGCGCCTGATTGTACTGCGACTGGAGCCGAGTTCGCGCGATCGCCATATTCCCCATCGCCTGATTGAACAACCCCATCGCTGTCGCTGGCTCCGTTTCCTGCGCGATCGATGCAATCACCCGTTGCGAATCAGGCGTATTCAACCAGGCATGAGTGAATCCATAGTTAGCCAACTGCTGGCTTTCACTTCTACCCGTCTTGCACCAGTTCGCAAAATGTTCGCAGTTGTTAAAAACGAGATTATAAGTCTGCTCACCCAAACGGCTCTCGGCTCGCTCAATCACCACATCTGGAATGAACGCAACCGCAGGGCGCTTTACATAAATTGGCTGCCCATTGGCAAACGAGGCGATCGACGTACGAGCAACCGTAGCCACATCCGTCTTACGGTAATGAATAACCGTACCATCTCCACAATCAATTCCGTGATGCTCGTACACTCCATCCATCCCCATCAGAGGCCGCATCACATAAATTTGGTCTCCACGTGCCATAACTAACAAGGATTAACGCGACTGTCCTTTGCCTGCACTATACCCACCCCCCAGGCTACCGTCTAGCCTTAAGAGGTTTCTGCTTGCCCTATTTTATTTCTAGGCAGCCCAGCCCGCCGCCTTTAAAACCCTGGCAGCTTCAGGCTGGCTCTGATTCGTAATCTCCGTGGGGTTCAGCGGAGAAGCAGGTTGCCCAGCAATGGAGCGATCGATCCCACTCGTTCCAGGCAAATCTTTGAGAGCCGCTTCCCCCAGACGAATTTGAATATTAGGGCCAGAGCGAGCCAGCCGAATGATGGCACCATCCACTACGGGTACCTGAGTCACTCGTTTGCCGTTAAAGTACGTTCCGTTTGAGCCTAAATTCACCATTTCCCAACTGTTTCCAATTCGCCGCAACTCAACGTGGTGTCGCGACACCACAGCACTGTAGAGAATCACCTGATTGTCCGTCGCTCGACCAATACGGATGATGGACTCGTTTTCAAACGTCCATACTTGAACCGGCGTTTGCTGAACCGGATGCAGGAGAGTCAAGGTAATCACACGGTTATTGCACAATCTTGATAAGGGAACTCAGACCAAACCCGATGGATGAAATCCATCTCCATAGATTGCCGCGTTTGAAGTAAAACCAATCACTTCTTCACTAAGCGTTAAACAGCATAGCGGACTTAGACCGTTCGCTCCAGTCCACAGAGGCGATTCTAAGACATCGTTTAGTTTGCAAACTAAACGGACGGACTGGAGAAATGGCTAAAGCCGCGCTAACCGCATCTCAGATTATGCTAGCTGAAACAGAAACGTCATTTTGTCACCTTTCCCTAACGCAATGCGATCGCCCGGTCGTAAGCGGTGACGGTTGCCCACGGGCAACGGCAGGTTGTTGATGTACGTGCCGTTAGAACTTCCGACATCTTCCAGGTAGTAACTGTCTCCTTCCAAACGAATATCCGCATGAATACGAGACACGATTTCAGAATTGGGAAAGCCTGATACATCAATATCTGGAGGAACGCGATCGTTAGGCTTACCGATGTGAACCACCGAAAGATTTTGAGGCAACTCGATCGGACGACTCGTTTGAACGTGGAGCAATCGAGCCGTAATGGTTTGGAGTTGCGTGTGATAGTCTCCTCCGCTGGCAGGCGCACTGGCGGCAGGGGCAGCCACCACCGGCTGTGGCACCACCGGCGATTGCTGCGTTGGTGGTGGCGGTGGCGGTGGTGGTGGCGGTTCGCTGAGCATCGGTTCTGAATTAGCCGCGATCGCTTCTGTACCCACCGGGGGCGGGGGCGGCAGATTTTCCAGCAGAGGATCAGGAGCAACTAACGGTTCAGGCAATGACAAATCCGGAATGTCAAAATCAGGAGAAGCCGTTTGAGCCGTAGAGGTGGCAGCTTCTTCATCCGCAGCCGCAGCGGTTCGTAAATTGAAACCACACTGACCACAAAAGCTAGCATCAGTTTGAATGGCAGAACCGCAGTTCGGACAGGTTGTCATCGCGGGTAGAGGCGTATAGCACGCTTCACATTGAATTGCTCCATCTGGATTTTGATGAGTGCAATTGGGGCAGACAATCATGCAGTTTTCCCTCGTGTCACCACAATCGTAAATTCAGTTTGACTCAAGGGAAGGATGATTCTAATTGACCAATCCATTTGAATCAAGGCTTCAATGATTGAGTCAGCCATAGGCTGATAGAAGTTCCCTACCCTGAGAGTGGGTCAAGCCAGCAATTGGTTGGCAACTATTGCGCCTGACGGTAAGTCTATGGATGTTTTAATTTTAACTTTCACGTCTTCCAACAACGACGATCGGGCACTCAATAATTTTTGACATGCACCGTTCTCAATCAACAGGGAGGTTTGGCGCACCCAGCTAACCCCACCCCAACACTTGCCCCTGTTAATACCAAGGTTTGCAGGAAACTAAGCAATGGCAGGTATCGTTTCACCTGCGGCCTGGTCGAGCAGCCACCATAACTCGCCTTCCGGCTGAATTAACCGCGCCGGATACGTCATCTCGTCAGCCGTTGGCGCAAAAATTTGGCTTAAGGCGGTTTGCTTACTGGCTCCAGCCACCATAAAGGCCACACAGCGCGCGTGGTTAATTAACGGTGCCGTGAAGGTGATACGAGGCTGTCCATCCTTATTGCCCACGGTGATGAGGCGATCGTGCACCTGTAGCGCCTCTGTATGCGGAAACAGCGAGGCAGTATGGGCATCATCCCCAATTCCTAACAAAATCAAATCCAGGGTAGGAAACTGCCCCGGCTGAAGCTGAAAAAACTGCTGAAGTTGCTGTTCATGTTTTTGAGCAGCATCCACCGGATCGGCCTCATCGGTGGGCATGGCATGAATATTAGCCGCCGGGATCGGTACTTGATCCAACCAGGCTTGACGCGCCATCCGCTCGTTACTATCGGGATGGTCGGCAGGAACGTACCGCTCATCGCCCCAAAAAACATGGATTTTGTCCCAGGGCAGAGATTGAGTTGCGATCGCCTCGTACAATGGCTTAGGAGTACTGCCGCCTGACAAGGCGATGGTGAACCGTCCTCGTTCAGCAATAGCCGATTGCAGCTTAGTTAAGACAAGGTCGAGCGATCGCTGAATTAATGCAGTCTTATCCGGTAAAACTTCTACGGTAGTGTTCATCAGTTAGGGCAGTAGAAATGCTATGCTCAGAGGCTTTGTTGAATGCCAAACCCTCTCTCAAGACCCTAGCAGATTGCTTACCCAGATTCAGCCCCCTTGAACGACTAACTTGAATCACGAACCGTTAAGCTGCGATCCTGATGAGACTGCTGATGGCAGTGGCCAAAACCAGGAGCATAATGGTTAATTGCGTTGTCAGTTCACCTGCGAACTAAAACAAACTGATTTGTATGTGGATATAGCCTCACCATGACTTCTTCTAAAGCATCCAGTAGCCGCTCAAATTCTGCACTGATCGCCCTCATCTTAAAAACGGTAGGCATCGTCATTATTCTGGCGGCATTGCTCGACATCATCGTTGTGCCACTGCCGTTTCAACCGCTGAATACAGAATGGCGCGTCAACTTTACAGAGGCAGTTGTCGATCGCGGAATTGTGCCATTAGTGGGGCTAGCACTGTTGTTTACTGGATTCTGGTTTGATGGGACTCGCCGCACGGGGGGACGGCGCAAAGCATGGCAATCGCTGCGCTTTTGGGCACTGCTGCTTGCTGGCATTCTGGGGCTGTTTTATCTAATTTTGTTTCCGTTTCACCTCAACAATGTTCGGTTAAGTCAACAGCAATTTGTGCAACAAATTGACCAACGGGCAACCCAAGCTGAAGCAGAGCTAGACAACCGCTTGAGCGGTGAATTAACCCAGCGGCGTGCCCAGATTGGGCAACTGTTAGCCAATCCAGATCAGCTTGATCAGGCGATCGCCAGTGGTCAACTTCCCCAGGAACAGGCCGATTTGTTGCGCCAGTTCCAGCAAAATCCGCAGGCGTTAGATACCTATTTGGATCAGCAAGTAGACCAATTGCGAACTCAATTGCAAACCCAGATTGGCGTTGAGAAACAGCAAGCCCTCGGACAGGCTAGAATTAGCGCTCTGAAATCGGGGTTGCGGATTGGGATTGGTAGCCTGCTACTGGCGATCGGCTATTTGATTGTTAGCTGGACCGGGCTAAAGAGTTTTGGCAAATCCGCCAGACGTACCGGTTAAGCCATTGATTACGCTTTTCAACAGATGATGCCAAAAGCGTAACGCTTCATTGCAATTTCCAAAGCAGGTTTACCTTGCGTGATACGTTCAATAACGTTGACCTACCAGCAACGTTTAGAGAGGAAGAACACCTTGGCTTTGCATTCTGATCAAAATCTGGCACTGCGGGAAGACTTCAGCGAGTATGTAGCCCATCTACAACTCCACATGACGCTACAAGCTCGTAATTTAGTCCCTACTCTTACTCAGACCGTTGACAGTCGTGAACAGTTGCTCCATCAAACCCAGGCTAACTTTGAAAAATTTGTGTCTCGTCAAGCGCTCTAAGCCAATTTGGTGATGAGCTGTTTATCCTCAAGTAAAGGTTAAACCAGAGCGAATTCGCTCTGGTTTTTCTGTTTCAGGCGTTTCAATTAGCCTGGTAGTTTGTATGGCCGGATGCGATCCTGTTTTACCAGGAAGGGCAACCATAACAAAACGGGTGGAACCTTTGCAGATCCACCCATAACCCTCTCCTACAGTGTCCTGTTAAACGGGCTAGGAGGGATTCGAACCCCCGACACCGTGGTCCGTAGCCACGTGCTCTAGTCCACTGAGCTACAAGCCCTCGTCAAGAGTTTTATATTACCACACCTTTGAGAAACATGTCACACGATTCCAATATCTCGTCTCAGTTGTCTGCTCAAGCCCTGTCCCATCTCGATCCGCAGGGGCAAGCGCAAATGGTGGATGTTTCAGCGAAACGGGCAACCATACGGACGGCGATCGCCGCAGGACAAGTACGCATGCAGCCCGAAACCCTGGCCGCGATTGAGGCAGGGAATGCGCCTAAGGGCGATGTGATTGGCACGGCTCGACTTGCAGGCATTATGGCAGCCAAGCAAACGGCAAATCTGATTCCGCTGTGTCATCCATTGCCCATTCAAAAAGTAGAGGTGCAGATTACTCCCAATCCGCAGTTGCCGGGATACAACATTGAAGCTGAGGTGAAAACGAAAGCCGAAACGGGCGTGGAGATGGAAGCGTTAACGGCGGTTTCAGTGGCGGCTCTGACGCTCTATGACATGGCCAAAGCGCTGGAGAAATCCATGCAAATTGAGGCGATTCGGCTGCTGAGTAAAACGGGTGGCAAGTCGGGTGATTTTATAGCCAGTGAGGCAGAGTGAGGCGCGGCAGCACTATTGCCTGCCATCTCCCATCTGCCATCGCCTACAATGTTGTATTCACTACAGTTCCTAACCCTGGCCTGACCAACAATAAGGGCTTAAGCGAATCGTCTGCTGCCCGCGTCCGGCTGAATTATGAAACCCCGAATCATTATTTGCGGCATGGGTCGCACTGGGTACAAAATCTTTTGCTTGCTGAGGCAGCAGGGAGCGTCAGTGGTGGGGGTGAGCGATCGCCCTCTCTGCACCGATATTGTCGGCGCAGACACCAGCATCGTGAAAAATGATACCGATGCCAGCATTCTTGTAGGAGATCTTCGCACAGCCGATGTGTTGTTGGCGGCAGGTGTAAAAGAAGCACAGGCACTTGTGCTGGCCTCTAGTGATGATGCGCTGAATCTGGCGGTGCTGATGCAGGCGCGGGTACTCAACCCCCACATTCGCATTATTAATCGGTTGTTTAACACCGGGTTGGGCGATCGCCTCGATCAGTCATTGCCCCATCATTTCAGCATGAGCGTGGCAGCATTGGCGGCTCCCGTGTTTGCCTTTGTTGCTATGGGTAACAAGGCGATTGGGCAACTGCAACTGTCTCAGCAAACCTGGCCGATCCACGAAGAATATATTGATGAACATCATCCGTGGTGGGGGCGCAAGCTGGCTGACCTGTGGGATGAGCGCTCTCGGATGCTGATTTACTATCTGCCAGTGGACAGCCGCATGGATTTGATCTCAGCCGTGGTGGGGGGGCAACTGTTACAACGGGGCGATCGGCTCATTATTGCCACCCAACCCAAAATACAGACGACGCAGCGGCCGTTGCGGCTGAAGCTAGTTGAGCTAGTCAACCGCTTGCGTCAGTTCCAGCAGCACATTCGCCCTGCTGTGTTTGTATTGATGGCACTGTTGCTCACCATCTGGTTCGCCACATTAACTTACACAGCAGCCAATAGCCAAATCGCGTTTGTAGATGCGCTGTATTTCTCGGTTGGTATGATTACGGGCGCAGGCGGCAAAGAAGACGTAGCAGAACATGCCCCGGCCAATATCAAACTGTTTACGGTGGTGATGATGTTGCTGGGGGCAGGCGTGATCGGCATTTGCTATGCGCTGCTCAACGATTTCGTCTTAGGCACTCGCTTCCAGCAACTCTGGAGTACGGCTCGCATTCCTCACCGCCATCATTACATCATCTGTGGCCTGGGGGGGTTAGGCATCAAGACGGTGACTCAGCTTCATAGCAATGGCTGCGAGATGGTGGTAATTGAAAAGGATGCCAACAACCGATTTTTAAACGTGGTGCGATCGCTCAAAATTCCGGTAATTCAGGGGGATGCCAGCCTTACCGCTACGCTACAAGCGGCCAACATTGCCAAAGCCACAGCGGTTCTTGCGGTGACCAGCAGCGATGTTGCCAATCTGGAAATTGCGCTAACAGCGAAAGGGCTGGTTCCCAAAATTTCGGTGGTGGTGCGAAATCAAGACCCCCAGTTTGCACCGCTAGCACAGCAGGTATTTGATTTTGAAGCCGTCCTTAGCCCCACCGAGCTGGCGGCTCCCTCGTTTGCGGCAGCGGCTCTCGGCGGACGGATCTTGGGCAACGGCATGACCGCTGATAGCCTCTGGGTGGCGCTTGCCACCCTGATCACGCCAGAGCATCCCTTTTGTGGCAAGCGAGTCAAAGAGGCAGCGATGGCCGCAGACTTTGTGCCACTTTACCTAGAAACAAAATACCAGACGATTCATGGCTGGAATTTGCTGGACATCAGCTTGAATCCAGGTGATATGTTGTATCTCACGATGCCAGCAACTCATCTAGACCAGATGTGGCGAGATAATCACTCTGCTCTGGCGGCAGTGGAGGAAGTGATTGTGGTCAATAGCGATTGATACCAGCCTAGCTGCTGTAGAGGAGGTGCTGTAGAGGAGGTGCTGTAGAGGAGGTGCTGTAGAGTGAGATGCTTCTACTCGACTCCAACGGGTTTAGTCGGGGCAGGATTGAGATAGCCTGCGGCAATGCAGTCCTCAATCACCTGTGTTACAAACGGCCATAGTTGGGGCGCACCCATCTCAACTGGCTGCATTCGCTGTAGGACGCGATCGCCCGTGATCCCATGCAGTTGCCAGGTGCCGCCTTTGTTGTGTTGGTTATGTAGCAACGGTTGGAGGCGATCGAGTGCGGTGGCAAACCTGGAACTCGGTGTTTCTTGCGCTTCAAATTCATCCCACAGGTGGCGTAGCTCCGCCGCTTGGGTTATGGGCAATAGACCAAACAGGCGATCGGCAGCCTGCAATTCGCGAGCCGTTTTGTCGCCATTGCCCTGAACGTCGTAGCAAAAGGTGTCGCCTGCATCGATTTCCACCACATCGTGAACCAACATCATTTTGATCGTTCTCAGCATATCTACACCAGCAGGAGCATAGTCCGCCAGCACGATCGCCATCATTGCCAAATGCCAGGAATGTTCTGCACTGTTTTCCCGCCGCGAACCGTCCATCAACAGCGTTTGACGAAGCACCTGTTTCAGGCGATCGATTTCAACAATGAACTGAATTTGCTGCATCAGTTGGCTATTCTGCACCTTAACTCTCCCTACTGGTCTGGAATTTATAGTCTGGAGTTTATATCTTGCATCGGGGTTGACAGACTAATCTTTATGTAGGCTGGGTGAACATGGTGAAACCTCAACCTCCTGTTTTGTCCGTCAATCAGATTTTGCATCCTATCCTCTATTCCTTAACCGATGTTAAACAGGAATAGAAAACCTGACTGCCTTCATTAGTTCTCCTGGCAACCGTTGTGAAGAACCTTCCCTGGCTTTCCCTGGCGCTGCTGTTAGCGGCTTACAGCACATTTAGTTGGTTTTTGTATCACTCTACTGCCCCCTGGCTGGTTTGGACGTTTGCGTTTGTGCTGGCGTTCGGGCAAGCACTGCTGCTAACCACCTTCTCTGAGGGCTTCAGGGTGTTTTTAGGCCGCTGGTTAGAGTCGGATGTAGGGTATTTCACTGTGGTTTTGTGCAGCGCGTTTTTGGTGGCGTTTGCCCTGGTGTGGATTCAAATGGTGGGCTATATCGTGGTTTTAGTCGCGTCCGAAGTTCTGGCGCGGCTGGACCTCCAAAATACCGGGTTTAGCCGATCGCAATCCCTGGGTGTTTTAACGACGGTATCGCTTGTGGGTTTGGCGATCGGGTTTATCGCGAGTCGATTGGTTGGGTAATTCAAGACGAGTGGAACGGTTTAACCCATCCTTGCTGAAGTGCCCAATCTAACACCAGACGGGCGATCGCAAATAAGACGACACTTTCTGCGGCCAAAACGATGAGCGTCAGGGGGCTGTCTTGCACCGCAACGCCCATATCAACCTGAGCTAAGCCGCGCACTAACCCAAACGCCAGTACCGCCCCCGATTTAAGATGCGAGTTTTGATCGGCTCGAATGACATACCGATAGGTAACTCCAAACAAAAAACCAGCGAATACCGCATTGGCAAAACTGAGTATCCCCGTCCAGCTCATCAGCCGTGCTGGAACGCTGAGCAAGGCCGAATTGAGCTGCGGCAGCAGGGAATGCCCAACCAAACAGCTCGTATAAACTAGCGCCGTGGCGATCGCTCCTATCAATCCCGCTTTCAGGGATTCAATCCGCTCCAGGTTATTCACAGTCCTTGATTTGCAATGTGGTTGGCAACATCCCGAATTACCTGGCGAACCGCGAATTCGTTCCCGCTAAAATCGAGCGCAACCGACATCACATAGGTTTCCTCATTAACGCGAAAGGCAAGCGTTGTCCCCAACACGTCTGAGTTTTGCCCCGTTTTTTCACCCAGCCAGATCGCTTTAGTGGGTTTTAAGCCTTCATACCCCAACACAGTATCGTACTGGCTCGACAGGGCTTCCATTAGCACTTCATCTCCCGGATGCTGATGCGTGTAGATTTGCCGCATCATTTCCGTTAGCTCATCGGTGGTCGTTTCATTGGGAATAGAGCCAAGATTCGCGGGCTGGATCGCTTCACCAACCAGCTTCATGTCAATCAACGTTACCTTGTAGCCCCGCTGGCGCATGACCTGGTTGATGTAATCTTTGCCAACGTAATCAATAAGCTGGTTGGTGGCAATGTTGCTGCTTTGATTAATCATGCGAATAAGAATGTGTCGCAGCGAATATTCGCTGCCGATCCAAACGTCGGAGGCATCCTCGGTGTAGTTGTCTGGACTCACTACAATTTTGGTGTTGAGATTGATGTTCTTGGCGATCGCTTTGTCCATAAACGCGATCGCCACTGGCATTTTAATCAGGCTGGCGGGGCTGGCTAGCTTCTGATTACCATTGAGCCGTCGGCACTCGCCAGAGGAATGGCAAACCGTCAGTTTAACTTGCGACAGGGGCAACCCCGTTTTTTCGGCAATGGGCTTCAGGTAACCAGAGCGAGCCGTGTCATATTTGTAAGCGGCGGCGGCGAGTCTGGGTCTATATTCCTGAAGTTTTTGGGCAGCTTGTTCCCCCAACAGCGACTTGTCGGGCACTTCTTGCAGGAATTGAACCGCTTGCTTCCAGGCCGTGTAGCTCGCTTTGGCTGCGCCCAACGATGGATTGGCTTTTCTGTCGAGCAAATCGGCTTCAACCGCTGACCGCATTGCTTTGTTCCAGTTCTCCTGAGCCGTTTCTTCAATCAGGATACGAATTTCGAGTGCCTGCAACAGTTGCAGCGGGTTGGGAAACGAAAAGGTATTACTGGCAGCGGCTACTAACGTTCCCGACGACTCTTTCATTTGGTCGTGGAGGCGATCGCGCATCTGGTAAAGCTGCTGTAGCGATTCGGATTCGGGCGGTTCCGGCAGCGCTGCACCGATCGTTTCAATCACCGGAGTGTGGGCCAAAGGAGGACGGAGTGCCGCTAATCCTACTAAAACGCCGATAGCGCCCACCGGAGCCACTAGCCAATAAAGGAATCGAAGCATGGACACTCCTCTCACACCTGGAATAGCAAAATCATAGTTCTGTCTGTTTAGTCCAGCAAACGCAACTAAAATTAACCATGAATCAGCGGTTTGAATCTGTAGAGCGGGACACTTCCGCTTCAGCCGATGATGTGAATGCAATAGGTGCTTTATCCGGTCAATGAGTCTTTTTTCATTTGACGTTCCACAGCCTACCGTAGTTTGCAGCACACACGGGCAACCTGGAAATGCCGTCCAGAACAAACACGCCAGTTGTAGCTTAGACCAAATTGATTCACAGGTTAAGATTATTTACATAAAGGGAACTGGCTATTTGCAATTCAAGACTACCGCAGCACTTTTGACAATTCCGCAAACAAAGTAAAACTTCCTCCTTGCGATAGACCACGCGATAGACCGCCAGATCGGCTAAAGAATTCTCCAGGCGATCGCTCGTCTATCGCCAGATGAAAATAGGCCAGGTCTTAATCTTGCGATCGCTCGTTGGGATGCTTTAAACGTCTCAGTTGTAGCCTTACCCCGTAAGGTATGGCATTTCGGCAATCCGTTTGAGTTTATTTAAGGGCAATCTGCCGAATGCTCCCCCCTAACAGGAGACTTTTAATCTGTTTCAAACAGCCCCGTTAGTCTTGATCTAATGCGCTAAAAAATCTACTAGAGTAGTGAGACTTAGACTCGACTGTTTGAGGAAGCGAGTCCAGCGCTACCGCCATCACGCTGATTCGTCGCAGTGGCCAGCGCTAACGGTGAGTTGCAGCGATCGGCTCAACGTTTCATCCCGTACTGTTCTAGACCATTAAGAGGTGATTGAATGGCATCCATTC
Source organism: Oculatella sp. LEGE 06141 (assembly GCF_015207605.1). Classification (GTDB taxonomy): domain Bacteria; phylum Cyanobacteriota; class Cyanobacteriia; order Elainellales; family Elainellaceae; genus Oculatella. Next base: position 114,891 of record NZ_JADEWO010000007.1, on the reverse strand, counting down.
GCGAGTTGCACCGCCAGCTCATTAACAAAGAACGCTCTGCTGTGGAAATTGCACAGGAAACCTTGGAGCGAATTCAGGCGTTGGAGCCGAAACTGCACAGCTTTTTGCATGTCACCGCCGAGCGGGCGTTAGAGCAGGCGCAACAGGTTGATGCCAAAATTGCGGCGGGCGAAGCAATTGGCATGTTAGCCGGAATTCCCATCGGCATTAAAGACAATCTGTGTACCCAGGGAATTCCAACCACCTGCGGCTCTCGCATGTTAGAAAATTTTGTGCCCCCTTATGAATCGACCGTGACTCAGCGACTGCTTGAGGCCGGAGCGGTGACGGTGGGCAAAACCAATCTGGATGAGTTTGCGATGGGCGGCTCTACCGAAAATTCTGCCTTTCATCTCACGGCAAACCCCTGGGATTTGGAACGGGTGCCCGGTGGCTCTAGTGGCGGTTCGGCGGCGGCAGTGGCGGCTGAAGAATGTGTGGTTGCCCTCGGTTCCGATACGGGTGGCTCCATCCGGCAGCCCGCCTCTTTATGCGGCGTGGTGGGGATGAAGCCCACCTATGGTCTGGTGTCGCGCTATGGCCTGGTGGCGTTTGCGTCATCGTTGGATCAAATTGGCCCGTTTGGTCGATCGGTTGAAGATGCGGCAATCCTGTTGGGGGCGATCGCAGGGCACGATCCCAAAGATTCCACCAGCCTTGACGTAGCGATTCCAAACTATGTCAGCAAGCTGAAGCCCGACTTAAAGCCGCGCAAAAAACTGACAATAGGCGTGATTAAGGAAACCTTTGGAGAAGGGTTAAATCCGCAGGTAGAAGCCACCGTTACCAAGGCGATCGAACAGCTACAGGAACTGGGTGCTGAAATTCAAGTCGTGTCGTGCCCTCAGTTTCGCTATGGAGTGCCAACCTATTACATCATCGCGCCATCGGAAGCATCTGCCAATTTGGCACGCTACGATGGCGTGCGCTACGGTTTCCGCACCGACGATCCAGACAATCTGCTGGCAATGTATACCCAAACCCGCGCTGCTGGCTTTGGGGCAGAGGTGAAGCGTCGAATTATGATTGGCACCTATGCGCTGTCGGCTGGCTATTACGATGCCTACTACCTCAAAGCGCAAAAAGTACGGACGTTAATTAAGCAGGATTTTGAGCGGGCCTTTGCTCAGGTGGATATTTTGGTGTGCCCAACCAGCCCAACCACAGCATTCAAAGCGGGAGCGAATGCAGACGACCCGTTGAGCATGTACCTGCTCGACCTGATGACGATTCCGGCCAACCTGGCGGGGTTGCCTGCCATCAGCTTGCCCTGTGGGTTTGATGACAAGGGGCTGCCCATTGGCATCCAGATGATTGCCAATGTTTTACGAGAAGACTTGCTGTTTGAAGCAGCTTACGCCTACGAGCAAGCTACCTCGTGGCACCACCAGAAACCACCATTGCGGTAAATTCTGATGGGCTAAGCTGGTTTGGCTTGCGGGTTATGATCTGACGAACGATACGAACGGCAACTCATCACAATGCTAAGAAGTGCGCTGGTTACAAAATTGCCGCTCACTGTTATTGGAGTGGGGGCGATCGCTTATTTTGGGATTTGTCTGCTGCTGTTTCTGCGCCAGACGCGCCTCATTTTCTTTCCTTCTGCGGCAATTACCACCACGCCTGCCGACCTCAGCCTGGCCTATGAGGATGTTTGGCTACCCATATCCAGCGGCGATCGCGTTGAACGGTTGCACGGTTGGTGGATTCCCGCGCAGCCAGAGGCGGGTGTGGTGCTATACCTGCACGGCAATGGAGTCAATATTGGTGCCAATGCTTACCATGCCAGTCGATTTCACCAGATGGGCTTCTCGGTGCTGTTGATTGATTATCGAGGCTACGGGCAAAGTGAAGGCCGCTTTCCGAGCGAACAGGCGGTTTATCAGGATGCCGAAGCCGCCTGGACTTACTTAACCCGCGATCGCCAGATTCCAGCAGAGCGAATCTTAATCTACGGGCATTCCCTGGGCGGTGCGATCGCCATAGACCTGGCGCTAAAAGCCCCAAACGCGGCTGGATTGATTGTACAAAGCTCGTTTACATCCATCCGCGACATGGTCAATCGGGTGAAGCTGTATCGGCTGTTTCCGGCTGATGTGCTGCTGCATCAACGGTTTGACTCGATTCGCAAAGTGCGATCGCTGCAACTGCCCGTGCTGTTTATTCACGGCACGCAAGATGTGGACGTGCCCCATACCATGAGCGAAGCACTTTATGAGGCCACCCCTTCACCCAAACAGCTTCACCTGGCACCCGGAGCCGGACACAACGATGTTGCAGACGTAATGGGGGATGACTACTTACGGTTAATTGAAGCCTTTGCGGCTCAAACGAGCCTTAGCAGCGTTGCGCCCAACAAAATTGGGTCATCGTCGCATTAAGGATCGCCCCGGTTTCGTCAGCATCAACCGACCGCGCTCGTTCACTTCATACCGCTCGTCGATGTAATCCGTGCGGTCATAGAGAATTTGGTGAACATGCAGATCTAACCTGGCTTCATCTGTAAATTGAGGGCGGTAAAAGTCCTTGAGCCGTCGCACCACCCCCATCTGAATGATGCGCTCGTGGACGACTTCGTTGTTGCTGCCAAAGTAAGCTCTGCGGGCGCTGCCATCCTGTAGGAAGTGCAAAATGATGGATGACGGCACGCCAGCCACGATTAACCGACCCGAGAAAAAAAGAATCACAATAATACCCAATGCCACCACGACAGATAGGTATAGCCCAATCACCGTGCGTTGAAAATAAACGCGTTCGGGAGAACGTTGAACCGGGGGCTGCGGTTTCAGCGCGGGATAACGAGGAGAACTCGATCGCCTCATGATGACTCGTACTAACAGCGTCAACAACTCGATAAACGTAACGGGTGTGAATCTACCATGCTGTCCGTTGGGGTAGAAACCAATATCACTGCTATCACTTTCTGGGTCGCCCCAGAGTTGTGATATACAAAACGGCTTCGTCGGTAGGGATACCTAGCACTTCGTTCACTTCATCATCATAAAATCCAGCAATGCCACTCACACCTAGACCCAGGTGGATGGCTGCCAGATTCAGCCGTTGTCCTAAATGCCCTGCATCCATGTGCAGGTAACGGTAGACTCGATCGCCATATTGCATCACGGCTTGCTGTAAGTCTGCCGTATGAAACAGTACGGCTCCAGCGTCACGACCCAAATTTTGACCCAAACAGAGCCGATGCAACTCACGACGAAAATTCTTGAACCGAATTTGTCGCAGTTCTTGTGCCCTAGGAGCGTAATAATAACATCCTTCTTCCAACCCATCCACCCCAGAGACGGCAATAAACGTTTCAATCAAATTGAGATCAAAGTAATCTGGAGTGGGGTCAAGCCCCTGGTCAATGTAGTGTTGCGGCTGATAGGTGAAGTCGAGCAGGGCCTTGAGTTCATCTAACGCGAGATTGGCTCCACTATAGGCACGAGTCGAGCGGCGTTTGAGGATGGTGTTCTCCAAGCCAATCAGATTTTCGCCCCAATTAATCTCAGCCGTTGCCATCGACACTTTGAGGCAAAAGGGAAAGTTGTATTTGTCTTCTAACGGTTGAGCGGTTGACGCAACAATTTCTTGCTTGAGCAAATCCTGAATTGAGGCAGATTCGTTGACCACCTCAATGTGGGTTGATGCGTGCAAATAGGCCAGCAGTTCGCCATCGGCTAACGAGGGATAGCTGGTGCGGGTACTGGAGGGTAAAGCAGTGGGTGCCAGCGGCAAATTTTGCTGAATGTCGAGCAGGTCGGCCAGTGCCACTACGGCGATCGACCCTTCCTGGGTAGAGTCAAGATAAAGCAGTTTGTTGAGAGCCGTATCAACAAAGCCCCCAATCAAGTGGGGACGATAATCGCTGATAGCACAGGCTAATTCAATATTGCCCAGCAAATGCCCGGTATCTAGAAAAATTCGACGGTATGCCCGGTCTTGGTAGCGCCAGGCCGAGCGGAAGAATATGGCAGTGGTGGCGATCGCCAGTTGCGTATGATCGAGGCTGGGGTGCCAGAAGCAGGCGCTTTGTAAAGCCGACCACACCTCATCATCCCAAAAGCGCAGTAGCGCATGAGCCTGGGGCTGGTAGTGATATAGCCCTGCCGGCAACAGCGGTGTGCCCCTCGAAATTAAATAGACTTCAGCCGGATAAAGCCCTCCGGCAGATGGAGATGCTCTCAGGTAGATAGGATCGCCATTCTGCGTCAACATCCTCACGGTTAAGCCGTAGCTGCAAAACAGCAAGCGTGAGAGCCGTTGCCAATCCAGGTTGGTGTCGTCTTTGCCCTCAAACTTGCTGGTGAGGTAAGGTTTGAGGTCAAAGGCAGTCCCTAGCTTATACTCCTTGAAGGGAGCAGGTGGATGATTCCAGTCGGGTTCATGGGTTTTGTTGGCGATCGTTTTTGGATCGTACTTAGTTCGCTCGTGGTAATGCTGAGCGATCGAAAGTTGCAGATCTGACATACAGGGTCGGGCAGTTTGGATGCTTCCTTGATCTTGGCACTCCTCTCCCGGAATGACCAAGGGAAGACAGCCCATGTTGCCAGTCTTAAACGAAAAATCACGAGATCTGGTGCGGTTAGAGCCGACCGGACACCAAGGAGGCACCAACGGGCACGGCTGGCCTGCTCCGCTGCACCCACGGCTACAGAGCGGCTTGAGTTGCCAGGTAGTTCAACCCCAAAAACGTAGCGGCAACGCTGCCAGACACGCTAACGGTGCCGTTCATCACCTGGGCGATCGCCGCTGCTGCTGGAATCAGGACAATTTCAATCTCCTCAGTCATATCCAACTGCTGCTCGTTTACCTTAAAGGCATTTTCGGCCAGAAATAAGTGGATTTTGTTGGTTTCTTTCACTGGATTATCGTAAAGCACCGCCAGGGGAATGAGGCGATCGGCAGTATAGCCTGTTTCTTCCTGGAGTTCGCGTAGCGCAGCAGCTTCGGCGCTTTCCTGGTTCGGGTCAAACGTGCCCGCTGGCAGCTCTAGCAAGATTTCGCCTGCTCCATGCCGATACTGGCGCACAAACACAATGTCCTGGCTGGAGGTGATTGGAAAAACCAAGGCCACATCCGGTCGAATGCTCAAAAAGTAGTCATCAATAACGGTTCCATTCGGCAGCTCCACCGTGTCTTGGCGAACGGTGTACCAGCGATGATGGAACGCCAATTTGGATTGCAGCACCGTCCATTTAGCCAGGTTCATTGCCAGTTCCATCAAGAATTAAGTTGCATCGCCCATTGCCAAACCGCGTACCCGTTTGGGTTGAGGTGAAGCCCGTCGGTGGTTAAGTCTTGCCGCAAGTTGCCCTGGGAGTCGGTAAAATAGGTTTGCAAATCAAAAAAGTCTACCCGTTCCTGTTGAGCCATGCTGGCGATCTGGTGGTTGAGCGATCGAATCCGTTCTGCCGGAATGGCAACCAGCCGGGTGGGCAAAATGGAGTACATCAACACCTGGGTATTGGGATGGCTCTGGCGCAGTTGGCGCATAATTTGACGCATATTGTTGAGCATCGCTTCATCGCTGATGCCCTGACGCAAATCATTGATGCCAATCATGACATGGATCGAGTCGGGAGTGGTGTCGGCAAAGGCAGACAAACGACGCAGCACGCCCGTGGTAGTATCTCCTGAAATACCCTGGTTAAGCCAGAAGCGATCGCTCGGCAACTGTTCAATGGGCAGCCACAGGCTCAAAGAATCGCCCAACAACACGGTGAGACGGTTGGAACCTTGTGCGCTTGCCATTACGCTGGCTTCTTGCGCCAGCAACTGCTGCCATTGCTGATAGGTGGGCTGGTCGGCGGCATCAATCCAACGATCTCGATAGCTATTAGCAGGCAGGCGAGTGTACAGCCGTCCGGCTTGCAAGGCCGCCCAGCGCTGATGATAGAGCTGGCTTCCGGTGGTGGGGCCACCGCTGTGCTGACGCGGATAGACTGGCGGCAACACCACCGACGTTTCGGAGGCTGGCTCATTGGGGAGCAGTGGTGGGGATGGCAACGGTGCAGGAACGCCTGGAACGGTTGGCGGCACTCTCTCTATCGCAGGTTGTGGCCTTGGCGGGTCTACTTCTGGATGCGGTACGGCAGTGAGTGGGCTGGACGGCGCTTCCTGGGTGGGGCGGTCATCGGAGGGTGCGTCATTAGACGGGTGAAGGTTCGGCTGGCTACTGCGAGCCGCTCCAGCGTTCCGCAGTTTAGAAGGAACGGTTTGCTTGGAGCGACTAAATTCTGGCTGATGAACTTCAACGGTGGCGATCGAGTGCTTCACCACAGTAGCGCAGGGTGGTTCGTGGGTTTCTAGCGTACCTGAAACTTCAGAGGGAGCCGATCGCGGCACAGCAGTTTGCCAGCCCGACAGTTTTTCCTGCGCGATGAGGCTGGCCGCCAGCAGACAAAAATCACCCATGAACGTTCCTTATGGTTCTAATTCCCTGTCTATCTTTGACAGCGATCGGCTCCACATTCAGGAAACCCTGGATGAAAATTAGTAATTGCCAGTCCCAAACTGGCTCATCTGCCCTGTAAAACGTTTCTCTTGCCTCATTCGTTCACCCCAACGGCATAGACCTTCCTTATATCTTTGTCGCTTTAGTATGAGGATTTGTCTGCCCCAAACTAGTCACGATCAAGTGAATAAATAGGACCAAATTGCTCCGCTTTGGAGAACGAGCCGTATGACATATCAAGGGTCAACTCAATATCGACGCGCAGTCGGTAGCTTCGACTCACAACAAGCCGCAGAAGCCGCCCAAACCCAACTGCAATCGGCAGGGTTTTCACCAGATCATCTCTCTTTAACGACACAGGCGATCGACCCTAACCCCTCCTCTAACCAAACTCAGTCTGGTAGAAGTGCTGGTGGTGGGGCGATCGCTGGCACACTTTTAGGAGCAATGGCTGGACTGCTGCTTAGCCTTGCTGGACAAGACTTTCCCGGGTTAACGCCTGCCTCCTTTATGCAGCCATCGGGCTTCTTCATTGGGGTAATGCTGCTGGCCAGTGGGGTGGGTGCAGCGGCAGGCGCGGCTCTAGGTGGATTCTCCGGGCTAAATGCTCCTGCTTCCAGGCAAGACCCAGACCGCACCCGCCTCTCTCATAAGTACCTGTTGGCGATCGAAGGGACAGAACCCGACGTCCATAAAGCGGAGGAAATTGTGCGGCAACAGGGGGGTCTCATCCAGGAATAAGCCTGATACAGCTTCGACACGCGGACAGGCGGTTGGGGAGTGCGGTGCTTCGGTTCTCAATAGGGAGGATGACACACGATGAGTTGGCTAGACAGAATTGCAGCAGATCCAGCCGTTGAAGGGTCTCACAAAGGCGGAGCCGGAATGGGGCCGGGGTTAACTGGCAACTACGACCAGGATTTGCGCGAGAAAGCGGGACTGCACAACCCACCGCCACCACCGGAGTGCATGGGTGTAGAAGGCGAGTACGACGCGGGCGGTTTGGTCAAACGAGTGGCGATCGCCCTGGACAGTGACCCAAACACGTCTACCATCGACAGCATCTCGCTGGTGCAGCAGGGTAGCGTTATCGCCCTACAGGGGCAGATAACCGACCAAAAAGTGCTTGACCAAATTGTTCATATTGTTAGCCAGGTTGATGGAACACGAGCCGTAGACACGGATGCCGTTGCCGTTAGCCATCCTGGCCCAGCTCAGTAACGCAGACCAGCCGTCTGTGCCTGGAGACGCGCCTGATCGTTAGATCGCTTCGTCTGTGTTTGACTCCTGGAAGCCTCGCATAATCCGGGACAGTTCACTTTTCTCGTCCATTGCCACGCGGCTGGGTGAACCGCTGATGATGCCTTCAAAGTTGCGGAAGGAATCTTTAATCTCTGGCCCCTGTTCGCTGATGGTATATTCACGGATGCCTTTGTCGTGCCAGGAGCCGCGCATTTTGAAGACGTTAATAGCACGCGCCATTTCACCTCGAATTTCCACATACTGCAACAGCAAAATGCTGTCGGTAATTGTAGAAATATGAGAGTCGGTGATGGAGTTTGACCCCATAAACTGATCGCTGGTGTTGGTAAAAAAGCCAGTGATTTCTTCCTGTTTGGCAAAACCAGTCACCCCAATCACAAACTGACGAAAGGCATTGTTGCTCACGCCTCTAGCCAGAGCCGATAGGGAGTCGATCGCAATGCGAGACGGTTTGAATTCTGAAATTTCAGATTTGATGATTTGCAGGTGGTCTTCTAAGCCAGCAGATTCGGGGTAAGCACAGATAATCTTCAGTAAGCCTTTCTGCTCTAGCTCCTCAAAATCAATGCCCCAGGAATAGGCGTTGCGCGAGAGCTGCGCCCGCGACTCTTCGTAAGCAAACAGCAAGGCGCGTTCGTTTACGCGGCAACCATCCTGCAAAAATTTGCTCACGAGCAGCGTTTTACCGGTTCCGGTCGCTCCGGTTGCCAGGATGATGGAATCTTTGAAGAAACCGCCCCCACACATCTCATCCAGCGTTTTGACTCCAGAGGACACCCGCACATTGGACGATCGCTGCGTTAACCGCATTGCGCCCAGCGGAAAGATGTTAACGCCGTGGTTGGTAATGGTAAACGGATATTCTCCTTTCATGTGGGTGGTGCCCCGCAGCTTGAGAATTTCGATCGTGCGCCGTCGCCGTTCGCCCTCCAGGGCATTGCGGACAATAACGACATTATCTGAAACAAATTCTTCAACGCCAAAGCGAGCAACGGGGCCATACTCCTCCACCCGTTCCGTTGTCATAATCGTCGTGGCACCCACTTGTTTCAGCCGTGCAACCAAGCGAAAGATCTCGCGCCGCACTACAGAGGCAGCATCATACTGCTGAAAGACCGCTGTCACTGAGTCAATGGACACGCGTCGGGCTTTATATTTACGAATGGCGTACTGAATGCGCTCAATCAGGGCAGACAGATCGAAACTGCCCACCACCTCTTGCCCTTCCGGGTCGGGTGAAGCATCTAAAATAAACAGCTTGCCCTCGTCAATCAGGCGTTGTAAGTCCCACCCAAAGCTAAACGCATTTTTGATAATGTCAGCCGGTGATTCTTCGAAGGTGACAAAAATGCCCGCTTCATCAAAATTGACGATGCCGTTGTAGAGGAATTGCACCGCAAATAGCGTTTTCCCGGTCCCAGAAGTACCACTGACCAGGGTTGTACGACCGATGGGCAAGCCACCGTTGCTGATGTCGTCAAAGCCTTCGATCATGGTGCGAATCTTTTGCACTCCCGTCAACCGAGATTCACTTTGTTGTCCCGTCTGATTCGTTTGAGTCATTACGTTTCTCGTAGCGTTATTAAGCGTATAGATTAAAGACGGTGCAATTGCTCAGCTCGTTGGAGGCCGTTCATTGATCAGGCTTAACAACTGCGATCGCCATTTTTTGAAGTGTATTCAGTCACGTTTGGATTCAAGAGCATGGCTGAGATGCATTAAGCCCAACTCGAATCGTCCCAATCCCCACGGTGTGGGGACTTCCGAGCCAATTCTGTCTTAACGTCCCCCAGAGCAGGAGATTTAGGGGGCTAATGCAAACTGTTGCATCCTTCTCAGACATTCTCCAAGCACCGGAGGTTAAGCCAACCTATTTTCATACACTGTGCAATAAAATCCTAACTAAGTAAGAAGCGGTACGCGACCAGGTTTGCCCAACCGGGGGCAGGAGCCACCTCCTAGAGAGCGATATCTTCAGCTAAGGCATCTGCTTAATACTTTAACCAGATTGGCATCAGGCTTACCCCTCTGCTTCGTCTTCGAGTAGCTCGTCATAGAGCAAATCCAGACCGATTAGCACCTTCTCGCGATCGGACAAATCACCAATGATTTTACGCACTGGCGGTGGCAAAATTTTAGCCAACGTTGGCGTAGCCAAAATCTTGTCTTCTTCCGCTAGCTGTGGATTTTTGAGTACATCGATTACCTTGAGCGCATAAACGCCCTGAAACTCTTTTTCCAAGATGTTGTTCAGGGTTTTAAGTGCCCGCACCGAGTTTGGAGTATTCCCAGCAACATAAAGCTTTAGGATGTAGGTCTTTTTGAGAGGACTCATGGATTTTGATTAATGGCTGTTCTACCACCAGACGCGATGAGTTTTCTGGTACTTAAGGTTAGTTCAAGCGGCGCACTGTGACAGACACCCACAGGTCAGGTTTCCCTGGGAATCGATCGCCGATACATCTCACACAGATGCGCGATCGTATCGATTAATGTGAGGCGATAGTCCAACAGAACTTCATCACTCCGTCCCTCTAGCTTCAATTGTTTCGCAAATTCGTCAATTAACTCCATATGAATTTCCACGAGCTGAGGCACCGAGATGTCGGCAAAAAATGCCATGTTGACAAAATTATCGATCCGTTCGTTTAACTTTGGATCATTTGAAAAATAGTGCAGAACAATGTCTCGGTAGTCAGCCTTGAGCTGTCTCAATAGTTCCTGTTTTTGAGACTGAGTCAGGTGACGAAAGAAGTTTTGTGGATTCCGCTTGTAGTACACACCGAGATATCCCAGTCTCTCCTCTAATTTCTCAGCCAACCGCCGCTGCTGTTGCATCAGAGAATTGTGGGTGGCTAATGCCTTGAGTGGATCGACCGCCTCGGCGGGGTCGGTGGGGGACAGGTTGAGAAAGTCGTCAATTGCTTTGTGAATCAAGCGATCGATCTGACCAAGCTGAATCGCAGGTAAGTGCAACGTTGCCCCATGATAAAGGGTTGCAGCCGTTAAAGCAGACTCGGAACGAGCCGCCGCCTTCGCCCCACTGTTGGGGTTAGCCGCAGACGGAGCGCCTGAATCCAGGATAGCGGCGGGCAGAAAAACGGCACTTTGTTTAAGCTGCTTCAGTAAAGACACCAAATCAGCGTCGTACTCTAGCAGCAGGCAGTCAATCTGCCGCTTTTCCTTCATCACGAAATCGAGAAATTCAGGCTCGGAGGTACATTCCACCCAAGCGTATGGCTTGTCTCTCAGATGCTGCCGGAGAGACTGGGCTAATGCATCTGATTGAACCAACGAGCAAAGCGACAGTTGAGAACGCAAAATTTATGGACGCGCGAAACGATAGAACTGGACTACCATTTTTGTAGGAGTGTTAATAAGCATTAGAATAATTAACATTTATTGTAGTTGAAAACGCTGTTTCCTTGGAATCGTGCAGCGATAATTAAGCTAGAGTCAGAGAAATAGAAAGCAACCGCTTATCGTTCAGTCAGTAAGCAGCATTGGAGGGGTTACTGAGGCGATCGCGTTGGTGCTTAGAGGCCGCTTAAGTAATGGGTTGGGTTTCCGACCGGGTATAACGGCTGAGCAATGGTTGATGGGCTGTGAGCCGTGAACAAGATTGACAGTAGACATCTCCTGCCATTGAGTTCTGTCTAGCTGTTTTACGTACTACGCACCGAATGTCTGCCCTTTGTTTAAGAGAATTTATTGCTCCAGTTCCGGTTTGTACTGAAACTGCCAGTTTGGCGACAGTGCTGGAATTGCTGCGGCAAACGGGCAGCGACCATGCTGTGATGTTGAACGACGCGCATCATCCAGTTGGCATGATTGGGTTGCAGAAATTACTGTTCTATCTCTTTGAAGACCATGCCTCGATCGATTCAGGTCGAAGCACTACTGCCGATCCCAGATTGCAACAGCGGCTGAAGTGTCTGGCGACCGAAATGGGGCAGCCGCTGCTTGATCCGGTTGGGGTGTTGCCAGCCCATTGGACACTCAGTCAGTTTTATCCCTATTTGCGGCAGGTTGAGCAGGAGCAGTGGGCAGTGGTCGATGCCGCTGGTGGATTTCTGGGCCTGTTGAATCGTCTGCGGCTGCTGCGGTTTTTAGCAGCTCATCCCGACCCTGCCGAGGGGCAAGATGGCGTAGCGCCGTCAGGCGAACTGAACCAGGCCAGTGCTGCCGCTGCGTTTCACCTGGAACCACTGATTGCCCTTTTGGAACGCTTGCCGTTGCCGATTATGCTGCAAACCCATTCAGGACGGGCGATCGCCCAAAACCTGGCATGGCGGCAGCAAGTTGGCGAGATGCAAGATCCGGTACAAATTCGCCAGGAAGCAGCTCAGCTACTGGGGACAATGGCTCCTGCAACGTTTCAACCTGATTCGCAGCCCGCTAGAGAGGGCGATCGCGATGGCGTATCAGGAGCAGCCTTACAATCCGTTTTACCGCCTCCCGCCATGTTGGAGCCAGAAGCCACTTCGTTGGGGTGGTGCCAGCCGGGGCAAGATGCCGATAGCTGTGTGTGCATTTGCCCCATGAAAAATGGCTCCGATCGCGTCTGGCAACTTGTCAAAATTCCACTGGAAGCTATTGTTTCGTTACCAACCCAGTCATCACCCGTGAGGCGTGGCCTCCAATCCGCCTCATCCCAGGCTCATTTTCAACTGGCGACGCTGGGGTTTAGCGCCGACCCAACCTGGACGATGGCGAATCAGTCCGTAGACCAGTCCGTAGACCAAACAGAATCGCTGTGGCTTGTGGTGGCGCAAGACACCACTGAACCACAGCAGGTGGCAAAAGAGTTGGCGGCAAAGAATGCCGATTTGGTGCAGCTTAATCGGCTCAAGGACGAGTTTTTGGCCTGTATTAGCCACGAGCTTAAAACACCGCTAACCGCTATTTTAGGGCTGTCCAGTTTGCTAAGAGAGCAGACATTAGGGGCATTGAACGATCGCCAAAAGCGATATGCCGATCTGATTCACCAGAGCGGTCGCCATCTAGTCCTGATTGTTAATGATATTCTCGACCTGACTCGAATTGAAACCGGGGAGATGGAGCTGACGCTGGAACCGGTTCAAATTGAAGACATTTGTCAGCAGGCATACCACCAAGCACTACAGCTACAGCCGCTAGATCCGGAGGGGCAGATTCAGAAAATAGGTTGGCAGGCGATCGACTTTCACGTCAAGCGCCAACCCGGGCTAGAGACGCTCATGGCCGACGAAATGCGGCTGCGGCAAATGCTGGTCAATCTGTTGTCCAATGCGCTCAAGTTTACAGAACCCAGCGGTAAGATTGGCCTGACGGTTGAAGCCTGGGAAGGTTGGTTAGCCTTTACCGTCTGGGATACCGGCATTGGCATTCCAACCGATCGGCAACACCTGATTTTCCAGAAGGGCGAGCCGTTAGCCAATCCGCTCACCCGGCATTTTGAAGGGACAGGGCTGGGGCTGGTTTTAACCCAACGGCTAGCGTGGCTGCATGGTGGGGATGTAACGTTTACCTCGGTGGAGGGAGAAGGGAGCCACTTTACGTTGCTACTGCCGCCCCACCCACCCGCTACGTCTGCCAGGTTCAAGGCTAAAACCATTCATCTTATGCCGCCAACGTCCACCCCGATCCGCAATCGGCTGGCGATCGTGGCGGAAGCCGTGCCGCCCTTTTGTCAGGCGCTGACTCGCCATTTAACCGAGCTGGGCTATCGGGTGGCGATCGCCCGTTCAGGCACAGAGGCGATTGAAAAAATTCGGCGGCTACAGCCAGGAGTGGTTTTCCTGAATCCGCTATTGCCGCTGCTGTCTGGTTGGGATGTTTTAACCCTGCTGAAAACCGATGACGACACTTGCTCTATTCCCATCCTGGTGACGGCCAGCCCGGTCGAAAAGGTGCAGGCACTTCGCAATGGAGCCAGTGGCTTTTTAAGTTTGCCCATCCAAGCTGAGGCGCTTCAGCTCTGTCTGGAGCAGCTCACCGCTCCACCAGAACCAGGCCAGCCGCTGGATGCTGTTTTGAATATTACGGTGCTGCATCTGCGGGTAGCAAGCCCGGAACCGTTAACCGATGCGCTTTCTCCACCCATTGCCGATTTAAATGAGGTGTTGTTTCCCTATCGCTGTCGGGTGTTAGAGGTGGATGATCTTGACCAAGCCGACCTGCTGACACGAGTCTGGAAGCCAGACCTGGTTTTATTTGATAGCACCCTTGCCGATCCGCTGAGTTACCTGAAGCAACTCAGCCAGTATCCTTTCCTGGCCGCTGTTCCGCTGGTTACCCTGACGGCTGAAACGACTCAGGCTGCCAATCAGGTGGTCGGTTTGTCAGTGTTTCCCTGTTTGGCACGCACGTCTGCCCCTCCTGGTAGCAGCACTCAGCCCGATCCGTCTGCGTTGCTTCAGGTCATGGAAGTGGCAGCAGGGTTGAGCTGGTCGCCTCATGTTTTGATCGTTGAAGCCAGCATGATTCAGGCGGATTGGGCGATCGCAATGAATCCCTCGGTGCCCACCGCTTACCCAGCCAAGACGGCAGAATGGCTGCAAGCCTGTGCCCAGTATGTGCAGGCCGCTGGTTTACGCAGTTCCATTGGCTATTCCTGGTCTGAGGTGTTACAGCAGTTGCAGCATCAGAGCGTTGATGGGCTGTTAATTTGCCTGGGGCAGTCGGCTCCTCATCCATCGGCGCTATCCGCGCTGCCTCCACTGGAGCAGCTTTCTCCTAAACCTCCTATTTTGCTGTGGCAATCTCATGCCCAGGAATCAGCGGGTGATGACAGTATTCCACTGATGTGGCAACGGTTGGGGGCGATCGCTACACGCATTCTGCCGCCTTCGGTGTCAATGAGCGGCGTGGTAAACGAACTGGATCGGCTCTTAACCATTGGCTCTAAGCAGTAGAGAGTAGAGCGCCCCTTCCCCTGGCTCCCCCTACTCCACTGGGAGCGGCACTCGAATCACAGCATAGGCTCCTGCGGCGGCGATCGCGCTGTATTGAGCAGGCTGTAGTTCTAGATCGTCTAATTTCTCTGGATAACCTATCACTAGAACCGCCGTTAAGTCGGGCTGGTCGGCTTGAATGGAGTTCAACGCTCCCTTCGATCGCGACAAATACAGCACGGGCTGTCTGGCATAAAATACCAGACTTGGCTTTTGAAAGCCAACCATCACCAGGGCTTCATCAGGCTGCTTTGCCTGTACCATGAGGGCGGCCAACTGGCGCAGCGGCAACTGCCGTTGCACATCCAGCACAAACCCGGCCGGGATCACGGTAAAGGCCACAAAAGCCATCAATCCAGCCAGCACCGTACTCCACACCCAGCGCCCCTGCCGGCGCACCAGCAGAATTGCCGTTCCAACGGCAGCCAGCAGCCAAATGGCACAGCCCACCTTGAGGATGCCAGTCTGCCGCATCGCCTGGGGCAAACCGGGCATTGCCGGATCGTCGCCCATCCAGTTTGGGCTATACAGCATGGCTCCTGCCAGGATAACCATCACCCCAACGCTAATCACACTGCTGATGAGAATACCCCGATCGAGCCGCGATCGCCCCATCTGGTCACTCCACATCAGCGCCACCAGTACAGCAGCGGCGGGCAGCAGCGGCAGCACATAGCTGGGCAGCTTGGTAACGGCGATCGTAAAAAAGGCAAAGATGACGACAAACCAGACGGCTGCAAACAGCCCCAGGTGGGCAGAGCGTGGCTGCTGCCGCCAGTGAGCCAGTTGCCAAAACCGCAGACGGGCGATCGCCACGGGCAGAAACAGCGACCACGGCAAGAAGCCCACCAGCACAACGACAAAATAAAAATACCAGGGTGCGGCATGGTGGTTCACCACGCTGGTAAACCGCTCAAAGTTGTGATAGCCAAAGAAGGCATCAATATAGTCCTGGCCGTTCGCCAAAATTACCAAAATATACCAGGGCAGCGTTATAGCCAGAAACAACAGGCCACCCCGCAGAGGATACATCTCAGCCAGCACGGGGCGAAGGTTGCCCACATACAGCAGAAATGTGCCAATCACCAACACGGGTAAGATAATGCCAACCGGGCCTTTGGTGAGGACAGCCAGAGCAGACAAACCGTAGAAAGCCAGATACCACCGAGTTTGCTGCTGGCGCTGGTGGGGCTGGGCATAGCCGCAGAAAAAGGCAAAGAGCGCCCCTCCCATACAGCCACTCAGCAGCATATCTGAAACTCCAGTTCTACCCCAGACGATCGTTTGCGGGTTCAGCGCAATTAAAGCAGCGCCAATCCAGGCCGCCAACCACCGCTGCTGTTGTTGTTGCCGTGTGCTGTTCTCATCCAATTCGACCGCTTGAGCGGCAGCCGGGGTCGGAAAGCCAAAATAGCGGAGTGTATAAAACCCCATCGCGGTGAGGGCGATCGCAGCCAGAGCCGACGGCAACCGAGCAGCCCACTCGTTTACCCCAATAGTTTGATAGCCGATCGCCATTAACCAGTAAACCAACGGCGGCTTATCAAACCGCGTGGTTCCATTAAAGTACGGAGTAATCCAGTCTCCGGTGACGGTCATCTGGCGAGCCGCTTCGGCAAACAGCGGCTCGGTTTCATCCACCAGGCCAATGCTGCCCAGGTGCCAGCCAAAGGCCAGCCAACCAATGAAGCCCACCCACATCATGGATAGTATCCAAGCGACAATTGGCTGCTTTTCCCACTGCTCCGACAGATACTTGATCGGGCGATCGATCCTCAAGTTCATGGAATTCTGGTAGGGGTAATCACTCACTGACAGATGACACGTTGATGGACTTTATGGTCATACGTGGCAGTCATACAAACAGACGCGATGGACGCTAAGCTCTGAACGATAAACAGCCGATCGTGCATCTTCATGTTGGATCTCAATCGCTTACTGTTGACCGTTTAGGCAGCTTGCTGTGTCCCAATGTATCCAGACCCTACTTTACTGGAAATTGCGTTGTTGCGAACCCTAAGTAAGTTGAATGACGATGTGCAGGGCGATCGCAGTTCCGCAGGCGTAGGGTTATGGTTGCAACAGCAGTTGCCACTCTGTTGTATCGGCATTCCAGGTGGGCATTGCCGTTTGCCCCAATACATAGGGTCCCCAGTAGCGGCGAGAGCCATCTTGGGCAAAGATCACAACGATGTCGCCCGTTTTAAGCTGTAACTCCCCATCAGGCAACGACAAAATTAACCCCTTCTGGCTACCTTCACCCGGAGCAAAATCCCAATGGACAGGTTCGCCATAGGAAGACTCAGCGGCACTAGCTTGAGGCAAGAGGGCAACGCGAACCGGATGGTTCGTGGTGTTGCTCACTCGCAGTTTTCCTTGCCGGGTGGCGGTTGAAGTGGAACCGAGCGCGGTATCCTGGTCTGCGGGCGTTGCTGTGGGGGATGGCGGCACACTGGGCGTTGCGGCGGGTGTGGTGGCAACAGAGGGTGCTGCCGTGGGCGATCGCTGAAGAGAAGGCTCGACGGCAGACGGTCTGGGGGCATCGATCGCAGGGTCGTTTGGTAGAGTCCCTGGTTCAACCACTGTGAATTCTAAGCGCGACGCGAGGAAGGCAACGGCACCTAGCGTCAACACCCCAATCACAGCAGGATATAATTTCAGCCTCATATCCTTGGTCAATCTACCCTGCTCCCACATACGTCTGTATGTCTACTCTAGACAGTGAATGCAATCTTGGGTTTCCATTTCAACTGAAATTTAAGCGCTTTTATAGCAGAATCACTCACCTATTCCAGGCTTGCGATATGTTTCATTCTAGGGGGAAACGAGCTTTGCTAAGAGCGGATATCTTCTCAAATTCATTTCGCCCCAAACATCCTGAACACTATTGATAACGCGGTTTGAATCATGCAAAATACCCGTTTGAATGGCCTGGTCGATGTGACGTTGGATCAGTCTACACGCTGGATGCGAAATCCGTGGCGGCGGCTCTCAATTATCATTATCGGCCTCCTGTTTGGCAATTTTCTGGCAACCGCCGTTTCTACCACAGCAGGACAAACGGCAGATTGGGACATCCTGGTATCCATCATCCTGGTGTTTCTCACCGAATGCACCAGTTGGGTGGTTTACCGTCGGCGGCAACCAGGAACAGACGCAACCCCCGGACGAGCGCGATCGCTATTGCTAGAAACCATTAATGCCATCAAACTGGGGCTAATCTATGGCATGTTTGTCGAAGCTTTCAAAATTGGTAGCTAGGGCAATTGATTGTGTCTGGCTCAACTATGCCATCGTTAGAACAGATTCTAGAGCAGATCGCCGCAGGGCAACCGCTAACGCCGTCGGTGCAGCAGTGGTTAGCCGAACGACTGCTGGCTGATACATCAACGGTGCAGGCATTTGGCCTCACGCCCGACACGATCGCCGCAGAACTGGACGAGCGATCGCGCCTTTTGCAGCAGATTTACCCCGATTTCATTCAACTGTGTCAGCACATGGGCTGGCATCATTACCCCTTACCCACTCTCTGGAAGATCTGGCTACCGCTGGCGTGTCAGTTGGTGCGGTGGCAGCACCCGTTGCAGCGACCGATGATTCAAGGAATCTTGGGAGGGCAGGGCACCGGAAAGACAACGCTGGCTCAAATTTTGTCGCTCATTCTCCGCCATCTGGGGCTACGGATTTGTTCTCTGTCGATAGACGATTTATACAAGACCTATACCGAGCGGCTTCAGCTTCAGCAGGTTGACCCACGCTTCTGCTGGCGAGGCCCTCCAGGAACGCATGATGTGGCTCTGGGACTCTCGGTATTACACCAACTGCGGCAAGCCGATCGCCTCGACCCGGTAGCACTTCCCCGCTTCGACAAATCAGCCTGGGGCGGAGCAGGCGATCGCACCCAACCGGAACTCGTCCAGGGTGCCGATATCGTGCTGTTTGAAGGCTGGTTTGTTGGCGTGCGTCCGGTTGATCCGGCCGTGTTTGCCACCGCCCCCCCTCCCATTCAAACCGAGGCCGATCGCGCCTTCGCTCGAACGGTCAACGCCAACTTACAAGACTATCAACCGTTGTGGCACCTGCTCGATCGGCTGATTGTGCTGCATCCGGTAGACTATCGTCTTAGCCAGCAATGGCGCAACCAGGCAGAACAACAGATGATGGCATCGGGACGGGCAGGAATGAGTGAGGCCGAAGTCGATCGGTTTGTGGAATACTTTTGGCGATCGCTCCATCCTGAGTTGTTCATTGCCCCGATGCTGCACGATGCGGCTCATGTGAATCTAGTGATTGAGATTCAACCCGACCATACCCCCGGTGCAGTGTATCGCCCTGGCTGAACCAGGCATTCTACCCGTTCAGCAAGGCTTCAACAAACTCGTAACTGGAGAACGGACGCAAATCTTCGATGCCCTCTCCGGCTCCAATAAAGCGGATGGGTAACCCAAGCTGTTGTACGACCGCAAGCGCAATGCCACCTTTGGCCGTGCCGTCTAACTTGGTGAGCACCACCCCACTCAACTGAGCCGCTTCCGAGAAGACCTCCGCCTGCCGCAATCCGTTTTGCCCCAGGGTGGCATCCAGCACCAGCAACGACTCTACCTTCGCATCGGGCGCTTTTTTGTCGATAATGCGGCGAATTTTGCTCAGCTCATCCATCAAGTTTTTCTTGTTTTGCAATCGTCCTGCTGTGTCAACCAGCAAGAGTTGCGTACCGCGCGATTGGGCTGCCGCGATCGCATCAAACACCACCGCCGCAGGGTCAGTATTCTTGCCCGGATTGGCAATGACCTCAATGTTGCTCCGCTGTCCCCAAATTTTGACCTGTTCCACGGCAGCGGCGCGAAACGTATCAGCCGCAGCGATCAGGCAGGTATAGTCCGATTTTTTGGCAATGTGGGCAATTTTGCCGATAGTGGTGGTTTTTCCTGCACCATTCACCCCGGTCATTAGCCAGATATTGAGGGTGTCTTTTTCGGGGGTAAAAGTGGGACTGTAGGTTTCTAGCGGTTTGTCGAGCATTCCGCGCAAAATCTGCTTGAGGTAGGCGATCGCCTCAGAGGGCGGTAGCGCTTCTTGGCGCAGCTTGGCCTGCAAGGATTCAATAATGAAGTCGGTCGCCGCAATGCCCACGTCTGCTTGCAGCAACAACGATTCGATCTCGGTCACGGCATCTTGATTGAGCGGCCCCTGTCCTACGATCGATCGCAGTTGGTTAACCAGATTGCGTCGGGTTTTGTCTAAGCCCTGGCGCAACCGCTTCAGCCAGGTAATTTCTTCTACCGAAACATCCTCAGGCCGCCGCCCTTGAGCCGCCAGCACCTCTGCTGACCACAGGAAGTTTTCGTCAAACTCAATCCCGGTTAAATCGGGGGCTGTTTCTAGTTCAGCCGTCGCAGGGCGAACGACCTCTGGTTCAACCGCTTCGATCGCCTCGGCGCGAATGCGCTCTAGCCGTTCTTGTCGTTCGGCTTCGGCTCGTGCCCAAAAGGGCAGCGGTGCGGCAGGTTCAGCGGCCTCTAGCGTTTCCTCAATCGCTGCAACTGGTGCAACATCGGGTTCTGGAACGGCTTCCGCTGGCTCGGTCAGTTCGGGTACTGCTTCCGCTTCTGTAGCCGTCTCATCCACGGTGACTGGCTCAGATAGATCTTCTGGTTCAGATACTTCTGGTTCAGGTAAAGGTTCCTCTATCGCCGGTGGGGCGATCGCCTCATCTGATTCCACGGGGGCTTCCACCGCTGCATGAGCCGCTTCTACTGGACTGATGGCCGCCACTGGGGTGGGTTCTGGTTCCGTCAGCGTTTCGCCCACCTCAACCGCCGCCTCAACTGCCGCCTCAACGGGAGAGTCGGTTGCAGGTGCTTCAGGTGCTTCTGCTTCAGGTGCGACCACCTCTTGCTGCTGTCGCTTCTGGATGTTTTGGTACGCAGCCTTTGCCCAGGTCAGGTAATCTTCGGCGATCGCTGGAGGCTGTTCGGCAGGCTCGGTCGATTCAGCAGGGGTAACATCAGGCTCTACCTGGGGCTCTTGATTAGAGTCTACTTCAGGCTCTTTAGCCGGCTCGTTGTGTTTGCGGTTGAACCAATTAAAGGGAGACATACACCTTACCTAAGACTGCGATCGAAAAACTCTAGCTCACGTACTGTCTACACTTTAGAGAAAAATTGGCACAGACCGTTAGCTCTGTTCGTCAGAGTTTGGGGCTGAACAACACAACCTGTCTGTTTTGCCATCAACACCCGCACGGGGAAAGAGCGGGTTAGGCCAGCGACTCAGCTTTCAGCTTGTCGTTCACTCGACGCAGCACCCCGTTGATAAACCGATGGCCTTCGTCGTCACTATATCGTTTGGCAAGTTCGATCGCTTCGTTAATTGCCATGCGGGAATCCAGCCCAAGGTACATCATTTCCGCCGAGGCAAGCCGCAAAATGTCCTGGTCGATACGAGCCAGTCGATGCATCTGCCAATCGACCATTGCCTGGTTTAACACCTGATCCAGTTCGGTGCGACGCTGCTGCACCAGCGACAACAGTTCCAGCGCATAGTTGCGTACTTCTTGCTGATTTGAGAGTTGTACCACTTCGGGCAACTCCAGCGCTGCACCCAGTCGATTGATCGCGGTCTGGGTCAGTTCGATCGCGTCCTGTACCATAGCTCTG
This sequence comes from Oculatella sp. LEGE 06141, assembly GCF_015207605.1. Lineage (GTDB taxonomy): Bacteria > Cyanobacteriota > Cyanobacteriia > Elainellales > Elainellaceae > Oculatella. The sequence goes on along the minus strand of NZ_JADEWO010000007.1, from coordinate 93,541 downwards.
GCGCTCTGGATATCCGCCGCCCGAGTTTGACTGGTCAAGAGGCGATCGCTCCCTCGGTTTAGCTCCGCCGATGCGGTTTCTATCGTGTCCTGAACTTCAGCAGTCAAAGTTCGAATCGAGGCTAAAACCAAATTCTGTAGTTGCTGTGCTTGCAGCTTTTCCTGATTAGCAGGAAGTTGGCTAAGGCTTAAAAGAGCCAGTTCACGGGCAATTCGGCGAGCTTTCATGGCAGATTAAATTGGCGAGGTTCAGAGCAATCCTGGTGATCCTAGCAGTCTGTTTATCGGAATGACAAACCGCTTTAGAAACAGCGTCAACCGTTTGAAAACAGAGTGGGCAGCGGGATCACTATCTCAACGAGGCTTATGGGGCTAAATATCTAGTCTTCTTCGGCTGGGACGACCGAATAGGACTGTCGTTTCACGTCGGGCAATGGTTTGTCCAGGGCGGGTTCTAGTTTGCGATCGAGGTTCACGCTGCTGGCAGCGCTACTCCCAGTCGGGCCAACAATCCCACCGGAAATAATCACCTTGAAGGCATCTTCCACCGAAATGGAAAGATTGACGACTTCCTCTTCTGGAATAATGGCATACCAGCCCGTTGTGGGATTGGGCGTGGTGGGCACAAAAATGCTGAGCATACTCCCCGTCATGGCTGCCTGAATTTGAGGGTTCAGCGTACCGGTCACAAAGGCAACTGCCCAAATGCCTTTGCGCGGATATTCAATTAACACCACGCGGCGAAACTTGCTGTTCGAGTCCTTAAGCAAGGTTTCAAGCAGTTGTTTTAGCGTTTTGTAGACTGACCCAGCCAACGGAATGGCTTGCAGTAACCGCTCACCCACATCCAGCAACCATCGCCCTGCAATGTTTCGCGCCATCAAGCCGATGAGCAAAATACACAGCAGCGGCACAGCCAGACCAACGGCCAGGTTTAGTAAATTACCCAGAATGGGATTCAGGTCGTTGAACGGATTGAGCTGCTTGGGAATTTTGGTTAAAAACCGAATCACCCAACTGGCGATCGTGATCGTCAGCCAGATGGTTGTTGCTAGCGGAATCACCACTAACAAGCCTGCAATTAAGTCATTTTTGAGGTCTTGCTTAAAGCGTTGGAGCACAGATAGCTTACTCTCCTGTAATTGCCGTAGGGAAAAGAACGCCGTCTCTGGCCAGGTAGCCTTCTAGTCAGCACTGATAAGCGCCGTAAAGGCATCAGTGGCACCATCCAGAAAGGTGAGCCGATCGACATAAATGGGACGTTACTGCACTTTGGAGGAGCATCTTTTACCCTGACTGAGGAACAACGACAGCCCAAAAATAATATCTCTATGCTTTTCCTTAGTTTTAAATCTTGTAAAGAAATGTTTCAAGATAATAACTCACCTGGAGGGACAAGGTGAAGTGATTCGCTGGGGCAAATTATGCAGATTGCCTCCGCTCAAGTTTAAACGAGCTTAGTAATTAGTATCGCACTTGACATTCGAATTTGACATGCCGTCGCGTTGAGCGCTCAACGCGACGGCACTCCTGCCAGCAGGAAGCGATTTACTCTGATTCGAGCTAAGAGACTCTTTGCAACGGAGCAAATGGGCTGCATTCGCCCCCAACTCTTCCAATTCTGGGAGACTTTAAACTAGAACTGGCTCGGAAGCCCCCAACACTGAGTGCTTAGCCCTTGCGGCCAGCCAGAAAAGGGAACCGTTTGAGGGTCAATTAGCCCCTTTTGCGTCTCATAGAAACGGCCTGCTCTGGATAGGCAAAGGGAGCTACCTCTACGGTGGCTGAAGGTCTATGCCGAATCTCCCAGACCTTGAGAAGAATCAGATACTCGTAAAATGCCTGTAATGTACACCAGGCAAAGCCAGCCTGCCCGTCTAGCCAGCCTCCTAGCAAAACATACATGTAGAAAAATCGCACCAGTGGGCGAAACGGCAGCCGCAAGGAGAGATCTTTCAAGGCTCTACGACGCTCGACCTCAGATGCTCCAAAAAACAGGTTGTACCAATTCACCGAGCCGTTTTCTAGCTGTTTGAGGGTTTCGATCGCCTCATCGGTTGAATAGCGATTGTGTTTTTCCAGCCAGCGGCTTAACCCTTTGCTACAGGTGTAGTGGGGATAGGTTTCGCTTAAAAAGCCCGTTTCGCCCTCGCAGACTTCCCGTTCGGTGTGCCCATAGTCGTTAAACCAGACCTTGCCATGTTGCAACAACCGCAGTTGATAGCGAGGATACTGAGTGCTGCGGCGAATCCAGGTGTTCATGAAGATGACGCGTTCTGCAACATAGTAACCTACGTAGCGATCGCTCTGGATGGCGTTCAGGCTTTCCTGGAACAGGGATGGAGTCATGCGCTCGTCGGCTTCTAAAATGTAAACCCAATCGTGTTTGGGCGGCACATTCTCTAACATCCAGGTGCGCTGCCGTCCGTGGCTTTCGAACGGGTGCTGCACGACGCGAATCGGATAACGGCTGGCAATTTCAACGGTGCGATCGACACTGCATGAATCAACCACAACCACATCATCAGACAACATTGCCGATTCGATGCAAGCTGCAATATCAATCTCTTCGTTGTACGTGAGGATATAGATCGAAAACATGACAAATTGCGATCGGGATAAGAACAAAGTACCCCGATCGCAATACTAGCTCTACATTCTGCATGGGGTCACGAGGTTCTTCAAGGTTTCGCACAACCATAAAGATGCGGTTAGCGCAAGACATGATATAAACCGTTTGCGTCACATTTAGCCCCTTATAACCCTCCTCTGGTGCCATCTGGTCAGGAGTTATATTCAACAAACAGCAGGGGGTAGTATTTCCCAATTGACACTTCATAATAAGGGCATGAAACAAACACTAAAGCTATGTGCCTGGTCGATCGGGCTGTTGCTGTTTTGGGCATCTTCCGCCTGTGCCCAAGTCATCGTCAGTCCACAGGACTCGCAACCACAGGATGTGCAGACCGTCTTAGACGGCTTAGCCCGGATGGATGTGGTGTACCTGGGGGAAACGCACGATCGCCAGGCAGATCATGACGCACAGCTTGAAATCATCCGGCAGTTGCACCAACAAAATCCGCAGTTGGCGATCGCAATGGAGATGTTTCAGCGACCCTATCAGGACGCGATCGATCAATACTTAGCCGGAACTATCACCGCCACAGAACTGCGCCAACGCAGCGAGTACGATCAGCGCTGGGGCTTTTCCTGGGACTATTACCTGCCGATTCTAGAATTTGCTAAACAGAACCAGTTACCCGTCATTGCTCTCAACACCCCAACAGAGGTAACGCGTCGGGTGGCACGGGAAGGGCTGGAAAGCCTGACTGAGGCCGATCGCCAATGGGTGCCTGCTGCCACCGAGATTCGCACCGACCCCAGCGAATATCGGCAGATGCTACAAGACATCTTCGAGAGCCATGCGGGTCACGGCAACAGCGGCAACTTTGAAAACTTTTTTGCCGCACAAGTGCTGTGGGATGAAACGATGGCAGCAGGCGTTGCCGAGTTTCTCCAGGCAAATTCTGGCTATCAAGTCGTGGTTTTAGCCGGACAGGGGCATATTGTTTACGACTACGGTATTCCCAACCGGGTTGAGCGGCGCATGGCAAATGATGAAGACTTTAACCAGCGATCGATTTTGCTGAACCCAGATGAAGCCGTGCAGTCCGAGCGATCGCTCACGGATTCGGGAGAGGCGATCGCAGATTACTTCTGGATCACAACCGACTGACCTGCAATAATCGGCACAGCAGATAACGTTGCGCTGCCGCTGTCATTACCATCGTGATTGAGCTATTCAAGGATGGAATCACCGGAATCACGGCCTTTGTCGCCACTAACCTGGATGACATTGTGATTCTGCTGCTGTTTTTTTCTCAAGCCAGCCACTCATTTCGCCGTCGCCACGTTTTTGCGGGTCAATATTTGGGTTTCACGGCCATTGTGTTACTCAGCTTGCCCGGTTTTTTTGGCCGCCTGCTGATTCCACAAAGCTGGATTGGGTTCGTTGGGCTATTGCCGATTGCGATCGGCCTTTATCAACTGTTTCGACTCGATCGAGACGATGAAGATGAGGTGCAAACCGTTACAGAGACAGGACGGCAACAGTTTGCCCACCTGCCCGGTTTAGGCTTTTTGATGAGCTTGCTCAACCCCAACACCTATCAAGTGGCGGCTGTCACCGTTGCCAACGGTGGCGATAACATTGGCATCTACTTGCCGCTGTTTGCCAGCAGTGATGTTAGCAGCCTTGGCATCATCTTAATCACGTTCTATTTGATGATGGGAGTGCTATGTTTAGCCGCCGATCGCCTGATTCGTCAGCCGCAACTGGCAAAGATGCTCACCCAGTATGGCAATGCCGTGGTTCCGTTTGTTCTAATTGGTTTAGGTATTTATATCCTGATCGAAAATGAGACGTACTGGTTTGTGTTAGGGCTGTTGGCAGATTAGAATTCGGCCAGCATGGAATCCGGCCAGCATAGAAGCTAAGGCAGCGGGTTTGGGCTGGTCAGCCTGGGTCAATCCTGGGTAGGCGCGATCGCCAGATCACGCGATCGCGCCGCCGCAATGAAGGCATGAAAGATCCGCTGTTGCAGCGGATCGTAGCTGGCAGACATTTCAGGGTGCCACTGAAGGGCGATCGCCCAGGGATGATGGATGTGTTCCAGGGCTTCAATTAAGCCATCGGCAGCGTAGGCAGCGGCTTGCCAGCCGGGGGGGGCGCTTTCTACAGCCTGGTGGTGCCACGACACAATTTCCATCGTTGTCACGCCGACGATCCTGGCGATGCGGCTATCGGGCAGAACGTTCACCCAATGATGGGTGTGTTGAGACTGCGCGACTCGATGCACCACATCATTCCCAAACACATCAACCACATGGGGAATTAGCCTGCCGCCGCTGGCGACACTTAACACCTGCGCCCCTCGACAAATGCCAAGCAGCGGCAGATCGTGTTGTAGGGCGGCTGTTGCTAAAGCCAGTTCAAAGCGATCGCGCTCGGCATCCAGCTTGTAAAGGGTGGGGTGAACCTCGCCGCCGTAGTGGGTCGGGTCAATATCGCCACCACCCGCAAAAATTAAGCCATCCACCCGCGACAACACCTGGTCTAGATGCGGCTCACCGGGCGGCAAGAGTAGGGGAATTCCCCCGGCAGACCGCACCGCGTCAATATAAGTGCCCCAGAGGCAAAATTCGCCTGCCTCATTGCGACCATAGGTAGTAATGCCAATCACTGGTGCAGCGTGCGTCATCCTGTGCAATCAATTAAATGACTCCTCGCATTATGGCGCGATCGCCCAATGAAAACAGTTGAAGCCGTTACTCTAGCGACTCAACTGGCTCTTGCTCCAGAGAACGAATAATCGCAGGTGTGGCAGAATCCTCCGGCAGGAAGACCGCTTCTAGCGCCTGTTCCAATGTTTCGGCCATGACGATGCGATCGCCATAGGCCACAATCACCCGTGCCAGAATCGGTAGCTGGTTCTGATCGGCTTCTAAATACAGCGGTTCAACGTAAAGCAACGATTGCTGCACCGGAATCACCAACAAGTTGCCCTGAATGGCACTGGCTCCCCGGCGGTTCCACAGCGAGATTTGTTGAGAAATCACCGGGTCCTGGTTAATCCGAGCTTCAATCTGCTCGGGGCCAAAGACCAGCTCCTGCTTGGGAAAGTTATACAGCAGCATGTTGCCGTATTGCTCCCCATCGGAACGAGCCGACAACCAGGCAATCATGTTGTTGCGCTGCACTGGAGTAAACGGACGCAAGAGAATAAATTCTTCGTTGGGTTCATCGGGCAGGCTCAAGATCAAATAATACGGCTCCACCTGCCGTGGCTCACCCGCATAAATTTCATTAGGCGCACGCCATTGATCTTCACGGTTATAGAAGACCTGCGGCTCGGTCATGTGATAGACCATGAGCTGTTGAGATTGTGTCAGGTAAAAGTCGGGCGGGTAGCGGATGTGGGTTCGCAGCGTCTCAGGCATGTCATTGAGCGATCGAAACATCCCCGGAAAGATGCGGCTCCAGGTGGCAATGACCGGATCGCGTTCGTCTGCAACATAAAACCAGACCGTGCCGTTATAGGCATCGACCACCACCTTGACCGAGTTGCGGATGTAGTTAAAGTCGTTGCCTAATGGATCAGAGTAGGGGTAACGATTGCTGGTGGTATAAGCATCAATGATCCAATACAGATAGCTGGGTGATGCCAGACCGCCTTCTAGCTCCTCGCCCGTATTAGCAACCACCAGATACGGGTCGCGATCGAAGCGTAAAAAGGGAGCGATCGATCGCACCCGTTGCCCAATATTGCGACGAAACAGCACCCGCGTATCGGAGGTGAAGTTTTCGGCCAACAGCATCCGCCAGTCGCGCAAATGTTTTGCAAACAGCAACCGCTGCCACCACGGTGCAACCCTGATGCCGCCCTGCCCGTCGTAGGAGTTGTAGACGTTGTCGCTGCCACTGGGGTAATCCAGCTCTCGCACCGTGGTCTGGGTCATGACATAGGTGTTGGTCAATTCGCCATAGTAAATGCGAGGTGAGGCAATGGGAATGCTGGCCTGGATTTGAGGATCGCTGGGGATTTGTTCAATGCCCTGAACGAAGTAATCGGGTAGTCCCCCTTCACCCGCCACATTCACCGGGCTGAGGGTAAATCCGTAGCCATGCGTATAGATCAAATGCTTGTTGACCCAGGTTTGGGCTTCCGCCGGAATGGAGTTGTAGTCCAGTTCTCGGGCTGCAATTAAAACCTGCCGTAGTTCGGTGCCGCCATCTGCGGTAGCCAGCGTGTAGCGATCGAGATCGGCATCGGGAAACTCGTAGTAAAGCCGAATGCGCTGAAGCTGTCGGTTTGTTTCTAGCAGAGGCCGCTTATCCCAGACGCGAATGTTGTTAACGGTTAGCTCATTCGCCAGGATATCGTCGTAGGTGAGGTCGTATTGTGGGTCAAACGTTTGCACGTCGATTTTTTCCAGGTCAAACGCCTGTCGGGTGAGGGCGATCGTTCGAGTAATGTAAGGCTGTTCCAGCTCCAGTTCATTGGGTTGCACAATTAACCGCTGAACCGTTCCAGGCAAGACCAATCCGCCGATGATGACCGTCAACAGATAGAGACCCAACAGGGTAGGCAGCATAGGAAACGCCCACTTGCGAGCCACGGAGGAGCGATCGCCTCGACGCTTCAGCCCCTTGCGACGCCACGCCATTGTGCGCCACAGCATCGCTAACCCAAGCACCAGTGCCGCAATGCTGAGGAAGGTATAAACAGGCAGTTGGGTTAATACATTGGTAAAGCTGGCTCCGTAGGATACCCCCTGCCTGGAAAACAGCAACGCGTAGCGATCGAGCCAATAGCTGAGGGCGATCGCCAGCATCACCATCCCACCCAGCCCAAACAGGTGCCGCTGCTGAGGCGATGAAAACCCCAGAAACCGTCCCTGGCTGAGGCTATTGCCGGACAACAAGTAGATTAAGCTCACCGACAGCAACGTGAGGACAAACAGCCCCACCATCCAAAATTCCAGCAATTCCCACAGGGGTAAGCGAAACACATAAAAGCCGATGTCTTGCTCGAACAGCGGCTCGGCCAGGTTGAACGAGGTGGGGAAGAAGTAGGGTAAAATCTCGGTCCAATGTTCAGACAGCACCAGCCCAAACCCCAGGCTCATTAGAAGGGCGATCGCACCCAGCATCACCTGCGGAAAAAACAGGATTGCGATCGCCAACAGAATTAGCACACCCAATTGCACCAGGGGAGACACCAGCCAGCGTCCTAACTGCAACATCGAATAGGTGACGTTGTCGTTCCGCAACGGAACCGCCTCAGGGGATGAGACAAACTGTTGCGCGATCTGCCAAATGGCCTGAGGCCGAAACCGTAAGGGTAGGGGCGTACTGGCTGAGTTGTAAAGCGACAGATTGGGATGCCAATGGCTGACGGCGATTTGCCCGTGGTAGATCAGCATCATGCCAATGGTGAAGCTGAGTAAAAAAGTTAATGGCAGCAGCAGCCTCAAGCTCATCCGTCCTGGCGAGAAGGGGCGATCGCCATCCGCAGGAGGCTCGCCGTGGGAATGCTGCCGAGCCAGCACTAAATTACTGAGCAAAAAGCCAAAACTGGTAAAGCAGCCAAATAAACCCAGGCCACCCTGGGTTCGTAGCCGCACTGCAAACACCTGTAAATAATCCAGTTCTTGAAACCACTGCCGCTCTGCCAACAGAAATGTAACCAGATCAAACAGCAGCAGTGCCCCAACAAGGACGGTAATCCACTGCAAAACGTTAAACCGTCGTTGGGGTGGGCGATCGGTGCTGACCATGTCATCCTGCTAGTAACGATTCCCTCCCGCTTCAGGCTGATGAGAGCCATTGCCTCAAGGCATCTTTTACGGGGGGTGCATCTATTTTAATGAACCAGGGGCAAGACTATACGCCATCTGGCAATCACCAGATTTGAGGTTTGGTTAACGCAACGACAAAAAACCTCCCAGGTGATCAGACCTGGGAGGAAGGTTCAAGGACTAAAGCTCAGGGATTCCGCCTCGTTAAGCCAAAGCCGAGAGCGCTCCAGCGATCGCTGAAGTAGTTGCCGAAACCAGAGCCGTTGCAAACAGCCACCAAGACGCTGCTGCTGCCGCTTTACGGGTTTCTTCGGCCTGCCGTTGTGCCTGCCGTTTTACCTCTTCTACTCGACGCTGCGCTTCCGTTTGAATCCGCTCTGCCCGTTGCAGAACGCTGTTTCTAGCGCCCTCAATCTGGTTAATCATGCGATTAGCATCGGCTTCGGAAATATCAGGACGCGAGCTGATGACCGCAACTAGAGTATCCCGATCGAACTGAGACAGGCGCGATCGCAGTGCTTCAAATCCGGCTTGAGGATCGTCAAACAGCGTGCGAATGTCGCGTTTAATACCTTCGTAGTTCAGTTCGGGGCGTTCCAGCGAGTTCAAGTAGTCGCGGATGCGATCGAAGACGCTATCGATCGCTCCCTGAATACGATATTGCACCTGGCGGAACTGATCCAAAATTTGGTCGCGTACCGACTCAAACTGAGCCACGGCATGTTCAGCCTCTTCTGGCGACATATCTGGACGTTGAGCCAGCAGCGCTACCACCGTAGAACGATCGACCTGTGAAAGGCGATCGCCCAGGTTGCCCATCCCTGCTTTCGGGTTCTGCATCAGCAGTTGCAGGTCACGCTTGATCCCTTCTGGGTTCAGCTCAGCCTTGTTGGTATTCCGCAGATACTCTTCCAGGCTAGATTCAAAATCGACAACGGCTTGTTTCGTTCGCAGAGCCATGCGGCGCGGCGCTTTCACAATTTGACGAATGGCATCTTCGAGCTGGTCGATGTAGCGGTTAATTTGATCTTCTGTCAAATCGCCTCGCTGGCTCAACAGCCGTACCAGGGTCTCACGATCGACATGGGATAACCGTCGCCGCAGGGCAATAGTGCCTTCCTTCGGGTCGTCTAACAACACTCTTAGATCGCGCTGAATTCCAGCCGGATTCAACTCTTCCAGGTTGGTGCGGCGCAGATAATCGGCGATCGCCGTTGTGGTTTGGTCATACCGCTCTTTCGCCATTGATGCCAGAATCTGAGGCGAATTCGAGACTGCGTTCCAGTTCGACTGCACCTGATCCACCAGCCGATTTGCTTCCTCGTCGCTGGTGTCGCCTCGCTGCTTCAGCAGTTGCACAAACGTTTCCCGGTCAAAGTTAGAAGCACGATACCGCAGGGCAGCCAGCCCGGTTTGCGGATCGGATAGCATCATTTGCAGGTCGCGCTTGATGCCTTCGGGGTTGAGTTCATCTTTACCCGTACTCCGCAGATAGCCTTCCACCCGCTGCTGTAAGTCATCTGCCCGCTGTTTCAACTGCTGGTCAAGCGCCTGAGACTCATGCAGCACCTGATTACGAGTGGCTTCTAGCGCATTGAGAATAGTCTCTGCTTCTGTAGGGGTTAGGTCTTGCCGTTGGGCAAGCACCTGACGCAATGATTCGCGATCGTATGTGGTTAACCGCAAGCTCATCGTGTCGTAGTCAACATCCTGATTTTCCAACAGCGCTTTGAACCCACTCAGGGTGCCGTCTGTTTGCGTGGTCAGCAGTTGCTCTTTAGGAGTGAGGGTTAGGTAGGTTTCAACACGACGACGCAAATCAAATGCGGCTTCTCGCTCTTCGGCACCACGTGCAACCGCCAATACATCCCGACGAATCTTTTCCATCTGGTCAGCCAGTCGGTTGATTTCGTCCTGGGTAAACAGCCCCCGCGATGTCAGAATATCCACAAAGTCAGCGCGATTGATTTCCATCAACTGCCGATGAACGGAGGCCGGATCTGCTTCCGCATCGTACAACACGTTTTGAAACTCTCGATCGAGGCTTTGAGGAGTCATCTGCCAGGAATAGGCGTTGAGCAAATAGTTCTCAATATCAGCCCGAACGGTGCTATACGATTGGCGGGGTTCTTCACCTTTAGCCGCACTCAGGTATTTATCGGCTTGCCCGGAAACGACCCCTTGCGCCATTTTAATGCGCTCTAAAATGCGCTCTATATTGACATCGGATAGATCGCTGCGCCCCATCAACAAACTGGTCAGGGTAAGCAAACCCGATTGCACTGTGCTTTGCATACCTCCGCCCGACTCTGACTGATCGGCCTGCTTGGTTTGCGTTTCGCGCAGACGGCGGTTTTCTTCAATGACGCGATCGAGTTTGGCGTTGAGTTCGTCGTAGCGAACCTGTCCCGGCTGTGCCGATCGCAAGTAGTCGATTAGCTCAGAGGTCTGGTCTTTGGTCTTACGGCGACCCAGTGTTTGCCGCCAGGTGTTTTCTAGCAGCGAGGCCAGCCGATTGACTTCTTCTCTAGAAAAATCGGTGCGACGGCTCACCAAATCCACAAAGGTCTGGCGATCGATATTTTGCAGCCCGTCATTGTCAGCCAGGGCTGCCACTTCTGGATCGTTGAGCAAATTCTCAAAGTCGCGACGAATGCGCGAAAAGTCCAGCTCTGGCAACCGGAACCGCTGAATATAATCTTCAACCGATTCTCGAATACTGCCAGGATCAATCCCTGTACCCAGTTCATGCCGTACTGCCGCTGCCGCTGCTTCCGCTGTAGCAACCACCTCACGATTGACCGCTCTTGCTCCAAAAGCAGCCGCAGCCGTGCCCACGATCGATTGAAACCCTGCGGTTGCCGTGTTGACGACCGAGCCAATTAGAGAGCCAACCGTGGTTGAACTAAACCAAACTAACAGCGAAAAATAGGCAGCCCAGATAACTAATCCTGTGATTGCACCCAACCCTGGAGAGACCAACAAGCTAAGTTGAATCGCCAGGAAGCAAGCCACAAATAAAGCGATACTGACGGTGATCAGTGTCCAAACACCAACACCAACACCAATTTTACGGATCGTTTCTCCAAAGCCGTCGGAACTGCTGTCGCTATTGGAATCTCCAGAGGAGCGTCCCAGATAGGAAATGCCAGCGGCAACGGAAAGATTGGTTAACAAAAACTGAATTGCAAACGCTAACAGTACTCCAGAAATGAGCGCAATCAGAAACTGAGGTCCTGAAAACACGATTGACGCCTCCTCAGGACTAGCCACGGTTGGCGCTACTGGAACCTGCGCCAACTCAAACCGCCCGAGCCACAGCCTCGCTATTCCTGATGTCGTTTCAAACATGACTCGTCCCCTTTAAGATTGAAAAGTTCACACAAGCCCTCCTGAGTTGTGCGAACTGCAACACAAAGATTTCGAAAGCTAAATGCTGCTACAGATAGGTTCCTCTTCGGAAGACTGACTTGCATCTTCCTGAGGTCAGAAAAGCCAGAAATTAGGCTTGAAATGGAGCTTCAGAGGGATGGGGCGATCGCCAATGTCACCAGTTCATCACTAAATATGCCGGATGCGGCTTGCTATTCCTTCTCCAGAGCGAAATTAGCAACAGAATCAGCATTCTATGTAACTGTCTGCCAAAGGTTAAAATTCAACCAACTGATTTTTTACTCCAGTGGTTAGAACGTGACGCATGCCAGAAGAGGCGCTCGAGGTTTTCTTGTTTGCATGATGCAAAGCCTGTAACCCGCTGAGACGATCGGGATGTTGCATTTGTAGATATTATTCAGGGCATTCATGCTGCTCAACGTTTCATTGCGCGATCGTTGCCCCCCACTGGAAACCGATGCATTGCGTGGGGGCGAAGCATTCGGCAGATACCTCTAAAATGTGGCAAACCATGTTGCCCGAATGCTTCGCCCCTAAAGGTGTATCGGGCAAATCGGTGTTTTTCAAGCATCTTGCATTAATTGCCAATATCTAGCTGCAAGTTGGCAGGTTGGCGATCGCCCCTCAGCACGTTCTATCCGCATCATCAACCGCCACATTTCAGCCAGACCGAGTATTACAAAGCTTCAACAATTCGCTGTACTGCGTGGAAACAACACCTCTGCCGGGAATACTTTATTACACCCTCTTGGAAGGTGAAATCACCGTCACAGCCGCACAGGAATTGGTATCGACATGGATAGACTGGCCGTTGCAGATCGATTGCGCTACAAGTTTGACAACTTCATGTCCAGAGGCACCATTGCTCTTGTAAGCGGGTTGGCACTAGCATCTCTGGCATTTATTGTATTGATGGGTCTTCTGGTGAGTGTGGCTGGCATTGCACCAGACGGCAGCGATCGCCTCAATCCGCTTGAAGCGATTTGGGGAGTGCTGATGCGAACTCTGGATGCCGGAACTATGGGCGGTGATGCAGGTTGGTCATTTCGCATCGCCATGCTCTTAGTCACCTTTGGCGGCATCTTTGTGATTAGCACCCTGATTGGTGTCCTTAGCAGCGGCATTGATACCAAACTAGACGACCTGCGGAAAGGCCGCTCTCGCGTCATTGAAACCGATCACATCGTCATTTTGGGCTGGTCACTTCAGGTCTTCACGTTGATTTCAGAGCTAGCCCTCGCCAATGCCAATCGATCGGATACCTGCATCGTCATCCTGAGCGAAGAAGATAAAGTGCAGATGGAAATGGCATTGATTGACGCGCTAGGTAAGCGTCCTCGCGTACGCTTAGTTTGCCGCACAGGTAGCCCCAGCAACATGGCCGACTTGGGCATGGTCAACATTCAAGCGGCACGCTCCATCATCGTCTTGGCTCCATCACATGGACGGGCAGATGCTCAACTGGTCAAAACCCTGCTCGCCATCACCAATATTGCGCGATCGGTTCCCCAGCCCTATCACATCGTCGCTCAAGTACAGAACTCCAAAAGCCTTGATATTATCGAGCTGATTGGTCATGACGAAGTCGAGGTCTTGCTAACCAGTGATTTAATTTCACGCATTGTCGTTCAAACCTGCCGTCAGTCCGGCTTGTCGCTTGTTTACATGGATTTGCTAGACTTCAGCGGCAATGAAATTTACTTCAAAGCAGAACCCGCTTTACAAGGAAAATCATATGGTCATGCCCTGCTGTCGTATAACACTTCCACGGTCATTGGCATCAAATATTCAGACGGTGCAATTCAACTCAATCCGCCTATCGACACAGAACTGAAAGCAGGCGAACAACTGATTGTGATCAGTGAGGATGATGATACAATTCGCCTCTCAAATGAGGCAGATCCTCCCATTGATTATCAAGCCATTCAGCTTCAAGAAAGAGGGGTTGCCAACGCAGAACACACGTTGATTTTGGGTTGGAACGATCGCGTCTCTGACATCATTCAGCAACTGGATCAATATGTTGCGCCTGCGTCCACTGTGACAGTCGTTGCTCAATTTCCAGAAACCGAGGTTGATTTATCGAAAGAAACGCTTGAGCTAAAACAACAAACAGTGCGCTATCGACAGGGAGATCCAACCGATCGAAATCTGATCAACGATCTGAACTTAACTCAATATAATCATGTGGTTGTCTTGTGCGACCTCAACCTTGAACCGGAGCAGTCTGATGCCCAAACCCTGGTGACATTGCTGTATTTGCGGGATGTTGCCAATCGCAGCCATCACGACTTTCAAATCGTTACCGAGATTTTAGATGTGCGGAACCAGGCGTTAGCTCAAGTGGCGCGCCCGGATGATTTTGTGATCAGTGAACAAATTATTAGCCGCATGTTGGCACAGGTCGCTGAACAAAAAAGTCTGAATGCGGTGTTTACAGATTTGTTTAATGCAGACGGGTCAGAAATTTACCTCAAGCCTGTCAAAGACTATGTTGAAATCGATCGCCCCGTTACTTTTTACACCGTCGTCGAAGCGGCCAGACAACGGGGAGAATCGGCTATTGGCTATCGTCGTAAGGCGGACGCTAGCAATATGGCACGATCCTACGGCGTTGTAATTAACCCCCAGAAAGATCAGCTCATTACGTTCGCGCCTCAAGATGTCGTGATCTTATTGGCCGAAAACTAAATGTCATAAAACTTGATGGGAGATAGCAGCGTCTCCCATCAGATTTACAGCAATAACTGGCAACCGATGCATTGCGTAGGGGCGAAGCATTCGGCAGATAGCTCTCAAACAGGGCAAACCATGTTGCCCGAATGCTTCGCCCCTACTCGCTCAAGAGGGTACCTGCAAAACGTTTCGCCTTAGCCCCACATCCCAAGTTTGGGGATGTGGGGCAGTTTGATTGCATTTAGCCCGTTTCAGTCAGTCTTTAACCGCGAGCGCGCTCCAGCAGAATCATCATCAGTAGACTTAATAACGCCTGTGTTTCTTCCCGCGACGAAAGGTGATCGACGGGCTTAATGGTAAATTTACGAGAGATGAATGATGGCCGCTTTTCCAAACGCATCACCACCGTACCGTCGCTGCGCTTCACTAAATATTTGGGATTGAAGACATAACCGCTCAATGCCCCAACAATGGGAATTTCTTGAAACAGAGAATCCAGCACCTTCACCCAGGGATTCTCTTCTTGAATATGAAGGGTGCTACTGGTTTCATTATCAAAAATATCGTAGTGAGCACGCCAGATCGATCGCATTCCCTTGCGTTTCACGGCACCCACACTGCTGCCACTGCTGTCCATAAAGTTGTAGCGGGCAGAAAAATCAATGATGCGATCGGCCTTGATGTCATAAAGCCGCTTTGTTTGGGCTTCATCGGCAAAGACACCGATCGCCTCTTTCAACTTAAATAACTTCTGTTTAACGAAGAAAACGAGATTGCCTTGAGCATCTGTTACGACCAGTTTGGGCGCTAACGTCCAAACTTTAAACGTGACTTCGAGGGGGTATTGCATACAGTACGACCAATAAGGAGAAGGTTGTACTTTAGTAATTCCCATTCAATCCTTCTACATCAGCACCAAAAAGGTTGAAGCATCTGCGGATGCTCCAACCCCAGGCACTTTATTCTATTCAGAACTATTAACTTTGCTGTATCGGTTCTCTTGCCAAGAACTTTTCCAGTTCGGTGAGCGCATCTGCATCCACCTTGGTCTGCATTGGGCAGAACTTAGGGCCACACATCGAGCAAAACTCGGCGGTTTTGTAAATATCGGCTGGCAGCGTTTCGTCGTGATATTCCCTGGCGCGATCGGGGTCTAGCGACAGCTCAAACTGGCGGTTCCAGTCAAAGTTGTAGCGAGCGCGGGAGAGGTCATCGTCGCGATCGCGTGCCCCCGGTCGGTGTCTGGCAATATCCGCCGCATGAGCCGCAATCTTGTAGGCAATCAGGCCAGCCCGCACATCTTCAGCATTGGGTAAGCCAAGGTGTTCCTTGGGCGTGACATAACACAGCATTGCCGTGCCGTACCATCCCGCCATTGCCGCCCCGATCGCCGAGGTAATGTGGTCATATCCCGGCGCAATATCCGTCACCAGTGGCCCCAGCACATAGAAGGGTGCTTCGGAACACTCCTCCATCTGCTTACGAACATTGAACTCAATTTGATCCATCGGTACATGTCCTGGCCCTTCTACCATCACCTGCACATCCTGCTCCCAGGCTTTGCGCGTCAGTTGCCCCAGGGTTTTCAGTTCCGCTAACTGTGCCGCATCCGAGGCATCGTGCTGGCAACCGGGACGCAGTGAGTCCCCCAGACTAAACGAGACATCATATCTTTTAAAGATTTCAATGATGTCTCCATAGTGCGTATAAAGCGGGTTCTGCTTGTGGTGATGCAACATCCAGCGGGCGAGAATGCCGCCACCGCGCGAGACAATCCCCGTGAGGCGATCGCGCACCAACGGCAAATGCTCAATCAGAATTCCGGCATGGATGGTCATATAGTCCACCCCCTGCTCAGCATGTTTCTCGATGATGTGCAGAAAGTCATCTGGCGTTAGCGTTTCAATATTGCCATGAACGCTCTCCAACGCCTGATACACCGGAACCGTCCCAATCGGCACAGGGGAGGCGTTAATGATAGCCGTGCGGATGGTATCCAGTTCACCACCTCCCGTAGACAGATCCATCACCGTATCTGCCCCATATTTCACAGCCAGCCGCAGTTTGTCTAATTCCTCCTCGATATCAGAAGAGTTGGGCGAGGCTCCAATATTGGCGTTGACCTTACACCTTGAAGCAATGCCAATACACATTGGCTCCAGGTTCGTGTGATTGATATTAGCCGGAATAATCATTCGCCCACGCGCCACCTCTTCCCGAATTAGATCGGCAGGCAGGTTCTCACGCCGCGCCACATAATCCATTTCCTCAGTGATCACGCCTTGACGGGCATAATGCATTTGAGACACGTTGAGCTGTCCGCGTCGCTTGGCGACCCAGTCTGTACGCATATTAAAGTCCTCAAATAAACAGCTTCCCTCCGCCGGTGCTAACCAGACTCAGGTTCTAAGGGTGTAATCTCAGCCTGGAAATAAATCGCAGGCACCCCTAGCTTGTTGGTCATCATAACACTGTGCAGGAAACGAGCAAGAGCGGCTGCAAAAAGTTGACGTTTTGTAGCAGTTCACAATGTTCCGCCGTAGACGGTGTAGAACACAAAATATAGGGCACGATAGTTATTTCCCTGATGACCTGATTAATTTCACTGTACACAGGACGTGAACCATGACCGACCACTCCACCCTTAACCATCCTTCCGACGAAATCATCACGGTCCATCCCACCACCGAAATCATGACGCGTCAGCGTCTCCCTTACTTCTTCGGAATCTCTCAATCAACCGCAGGCAGCACGGGTATTTCAATGAACCTGGTCATTATTCCACCGGGTGGCAAAGCAGAACCTCACTTTCATAAAGACTTTGAAACGGCAATTTATTTGCTGAAAGGTCGAGTTGAAACGCGTTACGGCAAAGGCTTGAAGAAATCGATTATCAATGAAGCCGGGGATTTTCTCTACATTCCGGCGGGGGTACCGCATCAGCCCCACAATTTGAGTGAGACAGAAGCAGCAGAGGCGATCGTGGCTCGTAACGATCCAAACGACCAGGAGAATGTGGTGCCTTACAATCCAATAACGGCAGTTGATGACCTGCAAGAGCATCAATAGGCTGCGAGTGTTGGCACTGTTTTAATCCTGTCTTAATGCAGAGCTATCGTTAAGGCACTCATGTCCACTGCAAACCGTTTAAAGCACATGACACAAAACTCCATTTGGATCGTGACCAATGATGCTGAACCAGTAACTGGGGAAGGACAGCGAGGATGGAGCGAAGAGGTACGACGCAGAATCGCTGGCTTCAAAGAGGTCAAGCTCCCGGTTGCAGAACTGGAGCAAAAGATGGGCGACTTTTTACAGGTCGTGAGTCGGCTGTTCAAACAAGCAGAGCAGCAGATCGACCCTGCCTCGGAAATGCGGCTAGAGGAAGTCGAGCTATTAGTTGAAATTAGCGCCAAAGGGGAGGTGAAGCTCGTTGCAGGCGGAGAAGCAGCCGGGAAAGGAGCCATTACGCTGAAATTTAAGCGGAGCGACTCCAGATAGCAATTTTACGTCTATACCGTCGCCTACTGTTTTGCCTACCGTTTATATAGACTGGCTCCATTGTGCTGTGCGGCAGTTCAATCGACAGTTACCCCATAGAAACAGGATGAACCGATCCGTCACCGTCGATTGCCACCATGCATCCAATTCGACATGCCATTCGTACTAGCCTTGTTCAAGCTATCCCAATGGGGGTGCAGCAATGGCTAATGGTCTAGACAACAACTTCAATCGAGCGGGAAACCTTGGCTTACTAAGAGGCGTACGAGCTGTTTCTGACTCAGTTGGAGCCAACGACAAAATTGACTTTTACCGTTTCAGGGTCAATGCTCGAAGCAGCTTTCAAGGAGCCATCAAACAGCTTAAAAGCAATGTTGACTTTTTTCTGTTTGATGGAAACCGCAAGCGAATTGGCGCTTCCACCAAGCCAGGTAAGCAGAATGAGTCAATCAACACGATTCTCGATCCGGGCACTTACTTTGTCCGGATCAATCGCAAGAGCGGTTCAACCAATTACAGGCTAAGGTTAGCAACTAGCGAGCTGGCGGCTCCCGATCCGGCGACTGCCAAGTTTGCTGGATTGACCGACAACAACACGTTAGCCTTCTTCAACTCCGATCGGCTGAACAACGTCACCAAAGTTGGCGTAACAGGCTTGCAAGCCAATGAGAACCTGGTAGGCATTGATTTTCGTCCCAATACTGGGCAACTGTTTGGCATCGGCAGCACCAACCGACTCTATGCGATCGATGCTACTACCGGAGCTGCAACTCAAGTGGGAACCGGCACATTCGCCGTGTCGCTGAATGGAACTAGCTTTGGTGTTGACTTCAACCCCACGGTCGATCGCATTCGCGTCGTTAGCGATTTGGGTCAAAACCTACGTTTGAACCCAGATACAGGTGCCGTTGTTGATGCTGATCTGGTAACGGCAGGGGTGCAGGCAGACGGCAACCTCAACGGGGCAACCAGTTCAATTGGCGCAACCGCTTACACCAATAAGTTTAGCGGTGCAACAACAACAATTCAGTACGGCATTGACGCAACGACCGATCAGCTATTTATTCAGAATCCTCCCAATGCGGGTACACAAACCCTGGTGGGCGCTCTTGGCGTGGATTTCACTGCCAATAGTGGATTCAACATCGTCACCCGCAATGGTGTAAACAGCGGATTTGCGGTTTCAGGCTCATCGCTGTACACGATTGACTTGAATACAGGAGCAGCCACCATCGTTGGCACCGTTCGAGATAAAAATCCGTCTGCTCAAGTCAACCTCTTTGGATTAGCCGTCAGGCCATAGCCAAGCCGTTTGATCTACTGACCCCGTAGATCCTTTCTCCCAGGTTCTCTGTCGATCGGTGTTGCTCTGTCATGGAGCAACATTGAATCACGGGAATTTGGGAGAATTCATAAAGGCATACTTTAAGCGTTAAGCTGCTGAAATTTCGTTAATAGCCACGCACTAACTTTGCCGTGATTCATTTGACGGGTCAGTTGTAACGCCTCTTGCAACAGCGATAGTTGTAGACCCGGCAAAACTTGGGACTGAGTAATTCTGCGGCTGCCCCCATTCTCAACCGCAAACGCAATCACTTGAACATTTTTTACATCAACAATCCAATATTCAGACACCCCCAAATCTTCGTAGAGCAAGCGCTTGTCGCCTTTATCATCAGCGAGTGATGTGTTGGCAACTTCAATCACCAGGGTTGGTGGGGGATAACTATTCAAATCAATAATTTTGGTGCCATAGGGAACAGCTTCTGCTGTTTCACCGATGTAGAAAGAAGAGTCGGGTTGAGCTTCATCCACCTCTGGTTTGCGGTAGGTGCAATTGTCATGCCCATCTAAATCAATACCACGGATCGCTGCAAACAGATGAACCGCGTAGCTTACAATCGAGTGGTCACGGGAGTGATCGTTACCAACTGGAGACATTTCTATTCTCATCTTGCCATTGTGATAATATCCCTTGGCCGCCTCGAAGGTTTTGTTCGCAAGGGTTTCAAGGTATTCGGCCCAGGTGGCGTTTACCCAGGTATCGGTTGAAAGTTGGGTTTGAGATAGGGTCATGGCCAACCTCGATCGCAACATCTAAACAGCAAGTTGATGCTCTTGATTCTAGTATGGCTCCGTTGAGCCGTGCAGATTCACTCCTTAATGTGGGCGATCGCCGCCTCATCCAACCCGTCATAGGAATGAATCTCGGTTCGCAGGCGATCGAAGTCAAAATAGTGAACCGTTCCGATACGGGCAGCAACCAGATTCCAACCCAAAATAATAGCCGTAGACACCACCACAGGCGCAACAAAGCTCACCAGCAAATCGCCGCCAAAGGGAATGCCAAGCCAGGGGCTATAGTCCGTTTTTGGAAAGAAGAGCGCGCCAGAGGCAATTCCCACTAACGAACTGATCACGGCAACCCTTCCAGTTAAACGGCGAGAGTATAGCCCATACAGAATGGGGACAAACACTCCGGCACATACCAGATCGGCCAGTAGAAACAGGTAAAGCACGTTGTAGCCCTGAGCCGCAATCAAAACGGCTGGAATGCCGATCGCCACTGTGATCACGCGAGAGGCGCGCAGCAATCCTGCCGTTTGCATGGAGGGAAACAGGCGCGTCAAATCCAGGGTAAAGACGCTGGCAATGCCGTTGAGTAAGGTATCCAGGCTGCTCATCACCAGCGCTAGCGCCAGCACTAACACCACAATGGTGAACCAGACGGGTAACGCAAGCTGCTGAATCAACGAGAAAAAGGCGCGATCGTCCGCAAAGCCAAACTGGCTGGCTAGCACCCCCAGCAAACCGGCCACAAACAGCATCGGCAAGATGGCGATCGCCGACCCCAAAAACGCCCGCTTAACCGTACCGTTTGTGCGACAAGCATACACCCGTTGCCAATTGCTCTGGTTAAAGATTTCGGCGACTAAAACCGCAATGACCAGCGTTGCCCCAAACTTGATGCCAGGGCCATTGCTAAACGACAACAGTTCAGGAGCGTTCAAACGAACAGGAGCCAACGCGCTGCTAATGCCCCCCAGAGCCATCACAGCAACCCCAAGGCTAATTAACAACAGCGGCACAATGACGGTGAACTGAATTGCGTCTGTAAAGATAGTGGCACCCAGCCCGCCGTAGGTGGTGTAGATAAAGGTAGCTGTAATGACCACTAATGCAGTCCACCCTAGCGGCACATCTGCCATGAGCTGCACCGCTTTGGCGATCGCAGTCAGCTCGGCGGCCAGGTAAATGAACATGTAGAAGACGATAATTGTCAGCGTTAGTACATACATGGCGTTGCCAAAACGGTGCAGCACATACTCATTTAGGGAATGGCCGTTGGGCATCAGGTAGCGAATGCGAGAACCAATTTTGGCAAACACGGCAGAAGGTGCGGCTTGCCCAATGCAATAGCCCACAATACCAGCAATGCCACTGGTGGCACCGACTTCTGGCAGGCTAAACAAAATCCAGGCTCCCAGTGCCGATGCCACAATCGTTGAAAACGCCATCCAACTGCCGTAGCGATTACGGCTCACCACGTATTCTTCTAAGTTGATGGTGCGCTTACTGGTGTGGAGAAACCCCAGCAGGGCAAATACCCCTGCTGTTACCAGTGTGACTAAGAGAGCGATCGCCCCAATTGACATTATTCTGAACCTACCTCTAGACAAGACAAAACGGTGCGGCTAGAGGCCATGCTGGAACTGAGAATAGGGAATACCAGAAATAAGGATCTGACACGGCATAGAGGAACGGCATCTTGCTCCGTCAGCCTTTAGCTGTCACCTTACTTCAACACACCATCACCAAGAGAAAGCTTTATAGAGCCTTCTGGTGGCGATCGCTCGTCGTTGTGGCGCAAAGAACCTCAATCAACGCTTCCCTCCGCTGGCATAACCCAGTCTCAGGTTCCAAGGGTGTAATCTCAGCCTGATTGCTCAGGCACCCCTAGCTTGACTGCTTATCATATCACTGAGGCAGAAAGCGCGATCGGTTGATTCTTGAATTTAGAGCAGGTCAGATCAGGAGTTGTTTCGGGTTGATGTTTCCAGGTTGGTCATGCGCCTTTCAAGCATCAGGATAGACTGCCCCTGTCGATCTACTAGTGTAGGAATAGTGCTTCCTTTTCGCAGCAATTGCTCCAGGTGGGCAAGGCGCTCCTCTAGTGCTGCAATTCTCCCTTCATGCTGTCCTTTCGTTCCTCGGGTAATCTGTGGTTGCCCCATCCGATCTTCTAGTGCGGTCAGCCGATCTTCTAGTGCGGTTACAGACGGATTGGCCTGCTGAACCTGCTGATCGACCTGCTCCATGAAACGGTTGACCTGGCCTAAGTACTTTTCCAACGCACTACGAGGATCGCTGAGGTGAAGCTCCGAAACCGTCTTCTGCACCTCTTCCTGCAACTCTTGCCACGGTTTCAAACCCTGCTGCACTAGTTTGACCGTCCAATAGGTCATATTGACGAACTCGCCTTCCAGCACCGATCGCAGAACATTAGAAGACAGTTCTAAGTTGTTGAAATTACTCTGGTGCATATTGTGAGCCACAGGATTCATTCCTAGCGTTGTTCAGCATTGGCTGATCCAGACAATCGACATGAGCCAGGTGTCACTAGCGCTGTAGGAGTCTGGCCTACCAGTTTCACTCTAAGCAGGGAATGCCGGATATCCGTCCGTCTTAAGTGAGAAATGAAGGGTCGCTATTTTCCTGAAGCCCCACCTTCCACGTATCGGGGGATGACACGATTTACCGTCTTCATGACGACAGAGCAGATTCTAAGATTTCTTGGAGGATTCCTCTATCCACTCCAAGTAAGCCATTAAAGTAAGAGTCAATTCACAAACCAGATATCATTTTTGCCGTGCCAGGAGAAACCTATGCAAAACCCAACGGGCGTGCTGGAACTGGGTAAAGAGTATCCCCCACCAGGTGAAGACGCTGTGATTGCAGAGCTGGAACGAATTAGCGTTGAGCTGCTAAAGCGAGACTACCCGGCGAACGTTCGTCCCGCCCGCCGCGACGCTCATGCCAAGCATCATGGCTGTGTTAAAGGTAAACTGAGCATTGAAGCCGATTTACCGATCGCCCTCAAGGTTGGCATCTTCAAAGAGCCACGCCACTATCCGGCGTTGATTCGCTTTTCCAACGGCGACAGGCACGCCCAGGATGATACAAAAGGCGATACACGGGGCATTGCCATCAAACTACTGGGGGTGGAAGGCGAGAAGGTTCTGGAATCGGAAAAGCATGAGCAAACGCAAGACTTTACGCTAGTGAACCATCCAGTGTTTGCCATTCGCGATGCTCAAGATTATCTGGAATTATTTCAACTGCTGATTAAGGGAGGGAATAAACTCAAGTTTTTCTTTCCTGGCATCAATCCGCGTCAATGGCGGCTGCATGAGTTTAAAATTGCGACGACCATCAACCGCAAGAAGATCATCAGTCCTCTGGAAATTCAATATTGGAGCATGACCCCTTACCAATTGGGTACTGGAGCGGCTAAGTTTTCAGTTAAGCCACAGGTGGTTGGCGTTGCGCCTAAAGCCATTCCCAAATCGCCCCATTATTTGCACACAGCAATGGTTAACCACCTGGCAACGCAGGAAGCCCGGTTTGATTTTTTGGTGCAACTGCAAACCGATCCGTACAGAATGCCGATCGAAGATCCAACGATTGCCTGGGATGAAGCTGTCTCGCCGTACCAAAAAGTTGCCACGCTGACCATTCCGCCCCAGGCGTTTGACTCCCCCGAACAAATGGCGTTTTGCGAGAATCTCTCTTACTCGCCGTGGCATTCCCTGCCAGAACATAAGCCGTTGGGTGGCATCAACCGCGTCCGCAAACATATTTACGAGTCGATCGCCCGACTGCGGCACGAAATGAACAATGTTCCCTACCAGGAACCGACAGACAGCACCATATAAACAACGAGACTGGTTTTTGTAGCTATGCGATGGCATGGAAGCACTGCATTCACAACCCTGGTCTGGTGCTGAATTGACCTTACTCCAACCATGACGCTAACAGCTCACCACACCAAGAACAACATTGAGGTTATGAAACTGATTGACAGCAAAATCAATCATGATGACTAAGTTGTTTAAAGAGGCGAGAGCGCATGATGCTAAACAAGCTGCGTCAGTTAAATCGTCAATATTTTTTAGGAAGACGGGTTTCACCGCAGCAGCTAACGTACATGCGGGACAGCCTGATGGAAGAATCCATCCCAGATTTAAACTACGTTGTGCTGCTCTTGGGATCTTGCGCGATCGCCACCTTTGGGCTGTTATCCAACAGTGCGGCTGTCATTATTGGAGCCATGATTGTGGCACCGTTAATGCTGCCGATTCGGGGGATTGCCTTTGGCGCATTAGAGGGCGATTTAGAGCTGTTCCGCAAAGGTTTAATTGCCGTCAGCGTTGGCACCATCGTTTCGGTGCTTCTCTCTGTGCTAATTGGCATGATGATCGGCTTATCAACCTATGGGACTGAGGTTCTGGCGCGATCGCGTCCTACCCTACTCGATCTCGGCGTTGCCGTTGCAGCAGGCGGCATCAGCGGCTTTGCCAAGGTGCAGCCTAAGGTGTCCAATGCGTTGGCCGGAACCGCGATCGCTGTGGCACTGATGCCGCCCATTTGTGTCGTTGGACTGGGGGTCGCACAACTGAACTGGCGGTTGAGTTTGGGTGCAGGTATCCTTTATCTCACGAACTTATTTGGCATTACCCTGTCGTGCATGATGATCTTTCTGGCGGCAGGCTACACGCCACTGGCACGGGCACGAAAACCAGTGGCGCTAACCACCCTAATGACCAGCCTGTTACTGATTCCACTGGGCATTAGCCTGGTGAGGCTGGTCAACCAGGTACAGCTAGAAACCAGCCTGAGACAGGCGCTGCTCGGACGAACCATCACCTTTCAGCGGGTGCAGCTTTTGTCCAGCGAAACCAACTGGCTCAGCACCCCGCCAGAAGTCCGGCTGTTTGTCAGCACGCAAGAAGCGATCACGCCTTACCAGGTCGGACTGTTGGAAGATTTTATTGCTCAAGAAATGGGGCGATCGTTTACGCTTATTTTTGAAATCACCGAGCTTCAGGAAGTCCGCCGGGAAGAACCACCTGCGGAATAGCCCAGTAAAGCCGCATTAAGCTAATAATCGCCGCCGCAACCCATCCAGCGCGTTGCAAATGCTCAACCAGCGGATTAACTCTCGGCCTCGAATCGAGTTGAACTGATGTTTAACGGCTTCCAACTGTCCATCTGGCCCGGCAAAACCAACATAAACCAACCCTACAGGCTTGGCCTCGCTACCGCCACCTGGCCCCGCCACGCCAGTAATGCTCAGCCCCCAGGTTGTACCAAGGCGATTGCGCACACCTGCCGCCATTTGCCTGGCAACCTCTTCGCTCACTGCCCCATGTTGCTGCAACTCGTCAGGATTTACGCCAAGCAGGTTCACCTTTACCCGGTTATCGTAGGAAATTACACCACCCCAAAAATAAGCAGAGCTACCGGGTACCGTCGTCAAAAATTGTCCCAATCCGCCTCCCGTGCAGGATTCAGCAACGGATAACGTGGCTTGATCGGCTTGCAGCAACTGCCCCACCACCGAAGCAAGGGTATCGTCATCGGCTCCGTAACAGTCCAGTCCGGCAATCTCGCGCAACTGTCGTTCAACGGGTTCAATTTGCAATGCTGCTTCTGCCTCCGTTGCCGCTTTGGCAGAGATGCGTAGCCTAACTTCACCCTTAGCGGCATAGGGTGCCACCGTCGGACTTTGCAAATCAAAAAAGGAGACAACCTTTTCTGCCAAAACAGACTCCGACACGCCCCAGAACCGTAGCGTCCGGCTGTAGATGGTTTCCTGCCCCCATCCCTGACTGCGAAGAAACGGCACCGCTGTTTGCTGCCACATCGCCTGCATTTCGCTGGGCACCCCCGGAAACGTCAGGATGATCAGCCCCGGACGCGGTTGCCAGATGATTCCCGGAGCGCTGCCGACCGGGTTGGGCAATACCTCTGCTCCGTCTGGCAGTAAGGCTTGCTTGCGATTGCTTGGCGACATGGTACGACCGCTTTGGGCGTACTTCTGAGCAATATCGGCGATAATCTCCGATCGCTCTATCAGCGGCGTTTGAAAAAAATCGGCCAGCGTTTCGGTCGTCAAATCGTCAGGTGTTGGCCCCAAGCCCCCGGTGAAAATAAGCAGACGCGATCGCTCACAGGCAATGGCGATCGCCCGCTGAATCCGCAACGGATTGTCACCAACAACGGTTTGGTAATAGTGAGCAATGCCCAACTGCGCCAACTGTTGCGCCAAATAGTGAGCATTGCTGTTCAAAATCTCGCCTAGCAGCAGTTCTGTGCCCACGCAGATAATTTCTGCACTCTGACGTTCATTCATGAGAAACGTGAAGAATAGGGGACATTAGGAAACGTGCCAATCGTTCCCCTCACTGACGCGCGTGCCGCCGCACTTGCCAGGTGGTGTAGGTTAGTAAGCCCGTTGCGGCGATCGCATAACCAACCCCACTCGGCAGCCCCGAAAAAGCCAGCGCCAAACTGCCAACCCACAGCGTCAACGAATAGATGAAGATCACCGTTAACCGATGGGAAAGCCCCGCCTGCAACAGGCGATGGTGCAGATGGCGCTTGTCGGCCACAAAGGGCGACTTGCCGCTGCGAAGGCGATCGAGGATCACCGCTGACATGTCTAGAATGGGCACCGCCAAGATGAGATACGGCAACACCACCGCCACCGTGGTAACACCTTTCACTAAACCAATCACACCAATCCCAGCCAGCGTGAACCCCATAAAATAGGCTCCGCCATCTCCCATAAAAATTTGAGCCGGGTTGAAGTTGTACTTCAAAAACCCCAACGCGCCACCCGCCAGCGCTGCCGCAATTAACGCTGCCGCTGGCTGGTTCATAAACAAGCTGACGATCAGCATTACAACCGCCGCAATACCAGATACGCCCGCAGCCAGCCCGTCCAACCCATCAATCCAGTTAATAGCATTGGCCATGCCCACCAACCAAATCACCGTGATTGGCAAACTAATCCAGGCAGGCAAGGACGTTAGCCCAATAAACGGAATCGTTAAAAACGCAATTTGGACACCAACCCACCAGGCACAGGCGGCAACGGCAGATTGCAGCAACAGCCGCACCACCGCAGACAGTCCAAACAAATCGTCCGCTAATCCGATCAGAAAAAAGGCAACTCCACCCAGGGTGACGCCCCAAATTTCATACTCCTGGTCGGGCGGCAAGATGCCAAACCCGCCCGTTTGCCAAACGCCAAGCAATGCAACCAGGGTTCCGAGAAAAATGGATACCCCACCCAAACGAACCATTGGGCGTTGATGAACTTTCCGTCCGCCAGGAAGATCAACCCGTCCGCTCTTAAGACCGAGCTTTTTCACCACTGGCGTACTAAGAAGAACAACCACGGCAGAAATGAGAAATGCAGCCAGGTGGTACTGAGGAGTCATCTGAAGATCGATGGGTGCAAGATGAAACGAGTGTCAGGCAGAGTCTACATGAACTGTTGACTTGACGCCAGAGCATAAGCAGGTTTTTTAGCTACTTCAACAGTGAGCCAAATCTAACCGCCTGTTAAAAAATGGACTTAACTTAGATATATATACTCGAATTTTGCAGCAAGACAGCTTTACTTTTGCTCAAACGACTCGAACTCATGACAGATATCCTTGAAATTTTACGGGAAGATTATCGAAAATTTCCCCACGACCAGACCTACAGCATCTACGCTGACGATGTTTATTTCAAAGATCCGCTCAACGAATTTCGGGGACGCGATCGCTATCGCACCATGATTGGGTTTATCAAAACCTGGTTCATCAATCCCCGTATGGATGTTCACACCCTGGAACGCCACGGCAACACGGTCAAAACCGAGTGGACGCTCCACTGGAATACACCCCTACCCTGGAAGCCCAACATTGCGATTCCGGGCTGGAGTGAACTGCTGGTGAATGAGGACGGCCTGATAACCTCTCACGTTGATTACTGGCGCTGTTCACGGATAGACGTGGTGAAGCAGCATTTCTCGTTGGGCAAGTAGACCACCGGAAACATCCCCCGTCCCCACACCCCACCCTTTGATTCATAAAGTAAAATAATGTAAATGTTTCTCATTTAGTATCTAACATCCATGCGCGTAATTTTGATGACAGGCAAAGGGGGCGTCGGAAAAACATCCGTTGCTGCCGCAACCGGGTTACGATGCGCCGAACTGGGATACAACACCCTGGTTCTCAGCACCGATCCGGCTCACTCCCTGGCCGATAGCTTTGACATGGAGCTAGGGCACGTCCCCCGGCAGGTGCGCCCCAATCTCTGGGGAGCCGAGCTAGATGCGCTGATGGAGTTAGAGGGAAACTGGGGAGCCGTCAAACGGTACATCAGTCAGGTGTTGCAGGCGCAAGGGCTAGAAGGGGTAGAAGCAGAAGAGTTGGCGATTCTGCCGGGAATGGACGAAATCTTTAGCCTGGTACGGATGAAGCGCCATTACGACGAAAACGAGTTTGATGTTTTAATCATCGACTCTGCCCCTACTGGAACCGCTCTACGGCTATTGAGCTTGCCGGAAGTGGCCGGGTGGTACATGCGCCGATTCTACAAGCCATTTCAGGCCGTGTCGGTGGCATTGCGACCGTTAGTCGAGCCGTTGTTTCGCCCGATCGCCGGATTCTCGCTGCCCAACAAGCAGGTGATGGACGCACCCTACGAGTTTTATGAGCAAATCGAAGCGCTTGAAAAAGTGTTAACCGACAACACCAAAACTTCGGTGCGGCTAGTCACCAATCCCGAAAAGATGGTGATTAAGGAGTCACTGCGTGCCCATGCCTATTTGAGCCTGTATAACGTTGCAACCGACCTGGTCGTCGCTAACCGCATCATTCCAGATGCCGTCACCGATCCGTTTTTTCAGCGGTGGAAAGAAAACCAGCAGAAGTATCGTGGCGAAATTCACGACAACTTCCACCCTATCCCCGTCAAGGAAGTGCCGCTCTATTCTGAAGAGATGTGTGGGCTTGAGGCACTAGAGCGTTTGAAAGAAACCCTCTATGCCGATGAAGACCCCGCTCAGGTTTATTATAAGGAAACAACGTTGCGGGTGGTGCAGGACAACAACCAGTACAGCTTAGAGGTATACCTACCCGGAATTGCCAAGGACAAGGTTGAGCTGAGCAAATCAGGCGATGAGCTAAACATCCGCATTGGCAACCATCGGCGCAATCTGGTACTGCCCCAGGCACTTGCCGCCTTGCAGCCCGCCGGAGCCAAGATGGAAGATGACTATTTGAAGATCCGGTTTCAGACGCCAGTCACTGCATAATGACTGTTAGAGACGATTGTTGTGTTCCATTACTCTATTGGCATAGATAAGTTGACTGCTAGAATTTGGGGATCAGACCTTCGTAACTAGATGGGCATGAAAGCAGCAGAGCCTGTATCTTCGGAAGTTGTGCAACAAGTTGCTGAGTACTTTGGTGTACTGAGCGAACCGATGCGCCTTCGCATCCTAAACCTGCTACGGGATGGGGAAAAGTGCGTGCAAGACTTAGTTGAGGCAACGGCGACCAGCCAAGCCAATGTCTCAAAGCATCTAAAAGTCATGCTGCAAGCGGGAATCCTGCATCGGCGTAGTGAAGGAACGTCGGCCTATTACAGTGTTAAGGATGACCTGACCTTTGAACTGTGCAACCTGGTGTGCGATCGCCTTGCCACCCGTATTGAACAACAAGCCCAGCATTTTAGAGCCTTCAGCTTAGCGAGTAGCAACAAAAGCTGAAGGCTTTAATTTAAGGCTGTTTTAGAGACGATCCTTAAAGGGCAAAGTTTTGGTCAAAATCAGCCCGAGTCATCGGCTGATCGACGATTAACCCTTCACCCCCCAGGGTTTCCAGCGGTTCTCCATCCACCGAGAGCCAAACGCGGGCATTGGCATCCAGACTAGAGGCAGTGTAGATCACCTGTCCTAACCGTCCTGTCATTGCCGTGCTGCCGCCACCCTGAATGAACTCTTGCGACAGATCGACGTGAACGCCATCACTCTCGATGCTGAGGCTCCGCAGGTTCGTTCCTTCGGGGATAGTAGATGCTACGTCAGTGGCACTGGGGCCTTGAAGCAGTTGCTCAAAAGCGGCCTCTAATACCGATTCGGGTTGACTCGCTGTGTCTACAGTGACCTGGCTCGGCACCAGTTCAAAGCGGTTGTTTACGTCTTTCAACCAATACACCTGAGCCGTCTGCTCGACAGGTGCCTGGCTTGTGGGCGTTGGTACTGTCTGGGGTTGAACGGGTTGGGTGGTTGAGGTGTTGGGCTGTGCAATGGGTTGAGTGGAAGACGTGACCGATCGCCATGCCCACCAGGCTCCACTACCGCCTGCCAGTACCAGAACAACAGAAAGTATCCCCACCAGCCCTAGCCGCATTCGACGGTGGGAGGGTTCTGGTACGGGTTGCAAATCGTGAACGGGTTGATTATCTTGCATCGAAAGGGTCCTCTAAAATCGGCAACAGGTTGCGGAAACCCGAATGACTCAGTTGTTCATGAGAATAAACGTTGGTCGTTAAACTCGACAGGCATGAATGGCTTGACTGGAAGAGTGTGACTAGCCCTATGGTCATAGACTTCTACAACAAATCGATTGTTGCAAACCCATCGTCAAGACTTGTTGAGCCACAAGTGGCGGTTCGTTAAAAGCAAGTTGGGGCGATCGCCAACCGAGTTAGTCTGCGTTTAACCCTGGCATAGCGTTGCAAAAAGCGGTTGTTTGGCGGTTGTCTGGTCAATAGTGGGGGGAGCCAGGGTTGCCAGCGATTGTTTTACTGCGACGTTCTCTAAAAGAGTAACTACAGCAGCGTGTGGCTAGTTTCCGGAAAGTGAAGCAGAACCTGGCTCCACTCGCACAAAGCCCGCCAACGCCAATTCATCCGGGTTCAGTTCCAGTTGTAGAATTCGCGCCAGGACACCAGATGATTCCAGCCGCGACAGGTCGAGCCGTTGACCAATGCCTGAAACCAAAAGGTTGATAAACTGCGGCGGAATGGGGCTACCGTTCACTGTAACGGCTGGATCAACCAGTTGCAGTTGCCGTCCGCCATCGATCGCAATTCCCGATTCGGCAATAATCAGCAACTGCTCGTCGCTACCAGCCTCTTGTAGAGTGACCTGAAACTGGATGCGATCGCTCTCCAAAAAATCGACAAAGGGCTGGGTAAAGGCATACCGCCGCAGTCCCTCGGCTGACGCACCCAATGCACCGATGCTCACATCTTGCAGCCGTTGTTGCACCAATGGAGACTGTAGCGCCTGATTGATATCGGCTTCGGTTAGCACCAGGCGAACCCCGGCTTGCAGCGGTTGGTCTAAAGCTGGAGCTGAGCCGTTGCCGTTGTTCAGGGCTGCCAGGTTGAGGTCGATCGGGTCGGTTTCCACCTCTAGCACGTCAATTCGAATCCCCTGGCGAGGGAACAGCCCCCGTCCGGCAATGCGAACGCGATCGACCCGACCAGACAGCAACTGATAGCTCGGCGTATTGTCTACCCGAACCTCTAGCTCTTCTGCAAATTCCAGGCGATCGCGAATTGCGTCTTCGGCAAGGCTATCTACAACCAGGCCAGCCGGAGACACTGCCCCCAGCAACACAGACAAGAGAATTGTGATCAGTTCCATAGCACCTGTTTAAGACAGCCGTTCGGCGCTAAGACAGCGCATCTGCCACCCACTGTTTCACCGTTGCCACCACCTCGTCGATCGCAATCTCTTGCGACTCGCGGCTGGCTCGCTTCACGACTTCTACCTTGCCTTGCTGGAGCGATCGCCCGGTGACAATGCGATAGGGAATGCCAACCAGATCGGCATCTTTAAATTTGACCCCTGCCCGCTCGGTGCGATCGTCTAGCAGGGTTTCAACTCCAGCCTGGTTAAGTTCGGCGTAGAGCCTTTCCGCTGCCGCCACCTGATCGGCATCGCTAACATTGGGAATGACCACAATAGCGTGATAGGGGGCGATCGCCACAGGCCAGATAATGCCGTCCTTATCGTAGGATTGCTCTACCGCTGCCTGAGCCATCCGCGACACGCCAACCCCGTAGCAGCCCATCACCAGCGGCACATCTTCCCCTTGCTCGTTGGTATAGGTTGCCCCCATTGCGATCGAGTACTTGGTACCCAGTTGGAAAATGTGGCCAATTTCAATTCCTCTGGCGCTTTGCAAGAGTTGAGTTGGGTCATGAATGGCGCGATCGCCCTTTCTGGCGGTTCGCACGTCCACCACCGTTTGGGGCAGCGTAAACGGGTCGCCCCAGTTTGCGCCAACAACGTGGCGGTCAGATTCATTGGAGCCGGTGACAAAATTCGTTAACTCCACCGCTGTTTGATCCACCAACCGATAAAACTTGGGCGCTAACGTTTTGGAAGACTGGATATAGTCATCGCTCAAATCAGGGGCAATGTAGCCCAACGGTAACGGTTTGGTTGCCCATTTCTTTTGCGCGTCTTCGTTGGGCACCTCCAGGGCAATGACCGCCTTGCCGCCGTACTGGTCGGCTACTCGTACCAGTTCATTCTGCAACTTGACCTCGTTCACATCCTGGTCGCCCCGAATGCTAACCAGCACCAGCACATTCATGCCGTTGTCGTAGGTTACCTGGTAGAGCACGTTTTTCAGAATCTGCGTTGGAGAGCATTTCAGGAATTGGCACAGCGAGTCGATGGTGGGCGTTTGCGGTGTATCTCGCTTTTCATAGGTTTGGAAGGGCGACGGTTCCGCGTCTAATGGCAAGGAAACGGCTTTCTCAACGTTGGCCGCATACTGACCGTCTTCGGTGTACAGCACCTCATCCTCACCCGCTTCGGCTAGCACCATAAATTCTTGTGAGCCGGAGCCACCGATCGCCCCAGAGTCGGCATCCACGGCTCGAAACGCTAGACCCGCTCGCCGCAAGATGTTGCAGTAGGCATCGTGCATTTTGTGGTACGTCTGTTTTAGCCCTGCCTCATCCACGTCAAACGAGTAGGCATCTTTCATGATGAACTCACGACCGCGCATCAAGCCAAAACGAGGGCGAATTTCATCCCGAAACTTGGTTTGAATTTGGTAGAGGTTGAGAGGAAGCTGTCGATAGGAGCGGATCATGTCACGGGCGATCGTTGTAATCACCTCTTCGTGGGTTGGCCCTAAACCCAGTTCCCGATTCTGCCGATCGACCAGGGCAAACATAATGCCCTCTGCTTTGGTGTAGGTGTCCCACCGTCCAGACTCGCGCCACAGTTCGGCAGGCTGTAGTTGAGTCAGCATACATTCCTGCGCCCCAGTGGCATCCATTTCCTCGCGCACAATCTGCGAGATTTTTTTCAGCACACGCCACATCAGCGGCAAATAAGCATAAATGCCGCTACCAATCCGCCGAATGTAGCCTGCCCGCAGCAGCAGTTTGTGGCTGGGAATTTCTGCCTCTGCCGGGTCTTCGCGCAGCGTGACAAAGAGCATCTGTGACAGTCGCATTCTATTCCCCTGGTCAAATAATCACATTTTCCCAGTCTAGAGCATCTGCTAACCCATGTTCTCCAGTGCTTCAGCAAGTTCACACAAGCGGCTGTTGCACAGAGCCGCCTGAGCGAGGAAACCGGGGAGAGGTAGGTGCCACCTTCCGCAACTGAAGGCAATGACGTATGCCCTGGGTCGTGGGTGTTGTAAATGGGTCAATGGTGGCGATCGCGCCCCCCAACTGCTCCACAGCGGCAGCAAATGGCTCTGCTTCCGCCTCAGTCCACTGTCCGCGATACAGCACGGCCAACCCGCCAATTTTGAGCAAGGGCAAGGCGTATTCTGCACAAACAGCGGCAGAGCCAACGGCGCGAATGAGCGCTAAATCATACTGTTCTCGGTGCCGGGGAATGCGCCCCACTTGCTCGGCGCGACCCACCAGGGTATGAGCATTTTGCAGCGCCAAGGCCAGCAACAGCGAGTCGAGGAATGCTATTTTTTTGCGGGTCGAGTCGAGGAGCGTCAGCGTCCAATCGGGACGGGCGATCGCAATTGGAACTCCTGGGAACCCTGCACCCGTACCAATATCAATCACTTTGAATGGCGAAGCGGTTGTTTCTAGCGGCGGTTCAGCATTCTGGCTCGGCTCGTCCTGGCTCGGCTCATCCTGGCTCGGCTCGTCCTGGTTCACAAATAGAGGGGCAACTCCTCGCAACGAATCCCAGAGATGCTTTTCCCAAAACTCCTCTGGCTCGGTGATGCGGGTCAGGTTCAACTGACGGTTGCCTTCGAGGATGAGTTCGTAAAGGTGCTGAAACTGGGTTTGTTGAGCGGGAGTAGGCTGCCAGTTCAGTGTCTCTTGCCACAGTGAAGCGAGTTCGGACAGCGTTGGGGTATTGGGGTTCATCATCTCCTATCCCTGAGCAACCGAGGGAGAGGGACGCACTCCCCGCAGGCTATCAGGATCGGCAGGAAGCAATTCCCCGTGATTCAGCGTCCAGCAGCGATCGGCAATCTCTAACAACTCCCCGGCATCGTGAGACACCACCAACAAACTCCAGTCTCGCTTTAGCTTAGCGAGCAGGCTAACGAGTTGCTGCCGCATTGACCAATCCAGGCCAGCCGTTGGTTCATCTAACAACAAAAGGTAGGGTTGCCGAATTAACTGCACTGCCAGCGCCAATCGACGTTGCTGCCCACCACTGAGCGATCGCGGCGGCGTTTGCAGCGACAGGTGAGACAACCCTACTGCCTGGAGCGCCTGATCAATTCGCTCTTTTCCCAGTTCTGGATGGCCTAGCCGCAGTTCCTCCAGAATGGTGTGACCGCAAAAATGCCGCTCTGGAAACTGAAACACCAAACCGCCCAACTGCTGCAACTGTTCAGGAGACAGTTCTTGCTCTCGCCAATGCAACCCTCCAGATGTTTTTTGGGCTAACCCCGCCAAAATTTCTAACAGAGTGCTTTTTCCAGAACCGCTGGGGCCAATAATTAGCCCCATTTGCTGAGGTGCCAGTTCCATGTTGATCGATTTGAGAATGGCGGTTGGGGTAGCGGCAGGATGATAAACCAGATTTCGGAGATAGAGCATTAATGGCGATCGGCAAGTAGGTTGAATTCGGCGCAATACCTGAACTGTATCAGGTCATATCCATAGTAATGGACGAAACTGATGGATGCTTTTGGAGGGCTAACGCCAGCGGAACTTGATGAATGCGATCGCGTCATAGCTGGTAGCCGATGTTACCCTGAGCTGACTTTCGCCTCACCTTGTTGCTCTATTTTGTAATTTTTGTAACTTAGCGCACCATAACGTTACGATTCATCAAATTCCGTCCTTCTGGCGATCGGCTCGCAAATCCATTCCTATCGCCTGCCATCCGCCTATGTTTCGGAAAGCACATGCTGTCTTAGGTTTAGAATCATAAACTACGGATTGCAGACTAGAGAGACAATGGGCTACCACAGACAATGAACCAGGGACTATCTACGTTCAGCACTCAGCTTAAACTCTGCAACCCCTGATCTCTGTTTGGGCGGTAGGGGAACACTGACCCCAACACTCAACCTGGCGGCTAGTTGTCTACATCTGCCCCAGTTCAGTGAGCCATACTGCCACTTTTACCCACCCTTTTTGCCAACCCTTGAGATCTCATGATGACGGATATGCCTATAGCATCAGCACCTCTGGTTAAACCAACCTCACAGCAACAGCGATGGGCAGGGCTGAAGCGAGTCACGGCTGTCGTAATGGGCGCAGTGACGATCGCCATTAGCCTGTTACCCCCCCCGGCGATCGCAGGCGATCCCTTCCGCGCTAGCGATTCCCGCAACATTGACAGCCAAACGGAAGCGGCCTTTAAAGCAATTTTTGAGCAGGGTAACTATCGCGAAGCAGCCCAACTGCTCGATACTGCCCAAACCGATGAACCGCTGGCCTATGCCATGAAAGCGTCGATCGCGTATCTTAATGGCGACAACGAAGGACTGGGGCGCAACGGCACCTTAACCCGCGAAGCCGCTCAGCGCCTGACCCAAAGCGATCCGTTGCGGGGACATATTTACACCGCCGCCGGACATTTTTTAGAAGGCGCTCACACTCTGACCACTCAGGGCACCGTGCGAGCGACTCCAGCCGTTTTAGGCAAACTTCAGCAGGTGTTTAATGAGTTAGGCGAAGCCGAAAAGATTGCTCCTAATGACCCGGAGCTGAACCTGATCAAAGGGTTTATGGATTTGATGCTGGCGGTTAATCTGCCGTTCTCTAATCCGCAACAGGCGATCGAACGCTTACAAAATTACGCCGCTCCAGATTACTTAGCCCAGCGGGGAATTGCGATCGGCTATCGAGACTTAGAGCAACCCGATCTGGCGTTGCAAGCTGTAGAACGTGCCATTCAAGCCGCACCCAACAATCCAGATTTGCTTTACTTAAAAGCTCAAATCCTGGTGCTGCAAAACCGCCCACAAGAGAGCCTGCGGTTGTTCCGTCAAGCATTAGCACAGCGAGAACAGTTGCCCGACGGCCTGGGCGATCAAATTGCTTACGAACAGTGTCGAGCCAATAACCGGGTTAACAACCGCCGCCAAAACTGTAACCGCTTGCTCCAAGATTAAGCCGAGCTTCTGTACCGCAGCAACATTGGCAGATTCCAGGTAGGGTAGGCAATGCTTACCCTACCTGAACTGTTGTAAATCGTGATCGAGCGTTAAGCCACCCTACACCCTAACCCGCCACTGCGATCGCTAACAGCCAACCATCTGAACTGTCGTGTCTCACCGTGAGCGGGTCGGGTAGGCATTGCCCCCTACTGTTGCTATTAATACTGTTGCTATTAACAGAGACAACTGCGAGACAGCCTACCCCCAGCGATTATGGCGTTGGCGCAGGTGTAAAGGTTGGCGGCGGTGTCGGGGTTGTGGGAGTCGCTTCAGCGGGGGGAGCCGTGGGCGACTGTTCAAGTAAAGGACTGGATCTAAATGGCAATGAGTCCGGCAATTGGGACGGTGGAATAGACGGATTCAGTTCGGGTGGGTTCTCTGTACGGGGAATAAAACTAGGCAGGACGTTCCGAGGCAGGTTACTGGCAGATAGACAGGTATCTAACGCCAAAGCAGCGGTGATATCGTTTTGACTCACCAACCCCGTTACACACTGTGAATAGCGCTCTGGCAGCACGCTGAGGCGGCAGTAATCTAGCACGTTCAGCGGTACAACACCGTCTGTATCCGCAGCAATATCTACGACACAGGTTCCCACTTCCTCTGGGCGGCGGGCTTGTCTACAGCCAGAGAGCGCTTCGGTAGCGGCAATCTCGGTGCGCCCTGTAATGGCGGTGACACACCGAGACAAATCGCGAGGATCAAGCGCCGCAGCACAGGCATCAGCCGCTTCCAGGTTGGCAATGCCTGTCTCCAACAACGACTGGGCACAGACTTGATATGGATTAGCCGCCTGTGCCGCTTTGGGCGGCAAAAATACCGCCAGCAGGCTAGCTGTCATTAATGGAATAGTGGATAACCGCATCAAGTGCGATCGCAAATCAGTATGGTGCATCGATTGCATAGAGAAGTGCATAGAGAAACAGTATGAAGAACTGAACGCAACGTCTTAAATGGTGTGACAAATATAGCCTGGGCTGATTCTCGCATACCTGTTCGAGCTTGTTGACCTTGACCCATCACCCTAGTGGATCAAATCACTCCAACTTGATTTAAATTTGCCAGGTTAAGCGCCTCTATTTTAATCACAATCCCCAAATTGTTTGTCGTTCAATTCAGTCCTTAGGTAGGATGAGAAGATTGCAAGAAAGCGTCAACCAGTCGTTTCAAAGTAAGCTAGATGCTGGGCAATGAATTAGCGATTGTGGCGATCGCCCTTTCAGTAATTGCAGTCATTATCGTTTAAAGCAGATCAATGCTTTGGCTGAGGTCTTGATGGAAATTTGGGAAGAAGTAAACCGCCAGCGAGTCAAGCACATCATTAGCAGCTATCAGTTAGACGGCGACGAAGCGAGTCAGTTCAATACCTATCTTGAAGAACTCTTGCATCTTTATCCGCTACCGTTGATTGAGTTAGCGCTGGTTGAAACCTTAATTGATTTCTGGCTGTCGGTGCCGTCCGTTCGAGGCGTGGAATTTTTGAGTCAGGCGCACGACAAACTCAAACATTGGGAAGGGGAACCGATCGCCAGCACAATTACGCCTTCGCAGTTTCAACAAATTACAGGACTTGATCCAGGCCCTATCTTTGGCTCATCAGGAGTTCCACCCGCCTGCCCCATCGTGAACCCGTCCTAGACCCCGTCCAACCACAGCACGCCCAAACTAAGAGAGGTGCAATTCAGCCATCCTGATCTGCATGGTGAGCCGTTGAATGGATATCACCGTGGCAGGTGATGCGGTTGAGCGGGAGCTAAGCCTGATCAGCGAGGCCAAAAAAGACGCGGCGATCAAAGTTTTTGTTTCTTACTTTCACAACGATCAATCCGATGAGGAACTGTGGAAGACGCTAGAAGCACACTTGAGCAGTCGCATACGGAAAGGTGCCATTACCGTGTGGCATGTTGGCCAGTGTTGAACCGGGTATTGTGCGGGAGCAAGCGATGCAGCGCCATGAAACCGGCAAAGCGCGAGTAATTCCCATCATTTTGAAACCGTTTGACTGGAAGAGTCCTTACCCTTGGGAATCTACAAGCGTTGCCAAGGAATGAGGAGCCGATTACCAGGTGGAACGATCGGAATGAAGCTTTTTGGGAGACAGAAGACATTCGTACTGTCCCTTAGCAACTTCCCTGATTAAAAAATCCTGCTCTAGCTCGTCTAGAGAAAAATGGTCAGTCAGCTCCATCAGCCAATCTGGATGGGCAGCAAACTCAGGCACCCAGACGATATCCATGTAGATCAAGATCCATCTAGATCAAGTCGTACGGTTTACCCTGGTCAAAGGCAGAAATATAGGCTGCTTTGATCTGATCGGCATTATCCAAATCCTCTTGCAGCAAATCATTGGCCACTTCAATCCGAATAGTGGGATGTTGGGCTTCAAATTGGGCAATTAAAGGCCGCCAATAATCGGTTTCATTGTCGGATAGCACCAACGATAGGGAGACGGGTTGAGAAGAGCAGGCGACCAGCAGCTTGATACTTAAAACGAACGGAATGAGAAGCCCTAAGAGTCGTATCCATCCACGGTTTTTGCAACCCGACTGGATGGTACGCGATCGATGCCTGTTCTCCATCATGGAGCCTCTGAGGGATACTGAATGAGGAATTACTGAGGTTTGGGGGATTACTGAGTACAGTAACCTACCGCTGTGACCATCGCGCTTCGTCACACTGCAACGAAAGTTAATGAAATTCCAAGGAAATCGTCTTTTGCTAAAGGAGATAGTACGCTGGCTAAACAATCTCTATCCTGAGGCAGATAGTAGCAGTGGTGACGAGTGTAGGCGAGTAGGCGATCCAGATAGATTTTGCTACTGCAAGATTAAATTTGAATTGTGCTTCCGGGTGCTGCCTAATGTACCCCCGTTTACCCAATAAAGTACTTAAATAGAAGCAGCGATCGCCATAGCTTCTAATCACCTCATTGATCGTCATGCTTTATTGTGGGCGCGATCGCGCAACCGAAACCATACAGAAATAATCGGCTTCCCTCCATTGCAACCCCATTCACAAAATCACCAAAGCCCTACCGTTGCACCTTGTCAGGGCACTAGCACCAATAACGACCCATCACCATTGGCTGAGGATGTCATGACCCAGGTGTTTGATCAAGATTTGCAGCTTAACGTTGATACAACGCTAGGACGAACCAGCTCGCAAATCCGAGCAGAAATTGAAGCGACGTTTGGGTTTGTGCCGCCGTTCTTTGAACCCGCAGAATCCACTCCCCAGGTGCTAGAAAACCTCTGGCAACAAACCCTCTCGGCCTATGTCAACAATCCGCTGCCCGCTTTATTTAAAGAAAAGCTTTCTGCCTACCTCTCTCGCTTCTGTGCAGTTCCCTACTGCATGATCTGCCATAGCTGCACCTTACGTCCCCTGGGTTTAACGGCACCCGAAGTACTGGAACTGCTCGAAACGCCTCCGCCCCTGCCCATCGACATCGATAACCATATTCAGCATCTCGTATCACAGCCACAGCGTTTAACCACATGGCCGGAATCAAACTCAACCCTTGAAGAAAGCCTGCTTTATTGCTCCATTTTTATTGCGTTAGAACGGGAATCAGCCGAGCCGTATCGGGCTGAATTGCGCCGTTTGTTGGGTGCTGTGCAGTACCAGCATCTCGTTACATTCATTGCTTACGTTAAAACCTGCCATGCCTGGATGGAAGCCCATCCCGAAATCGCCTATGAAGCCGACTGGCGCGTGCAAACAAATCTCAGTGCGCTGCTAAAGGACGAACCGGCTCTGGTCAACTTCTTCAACGATTATCGAGAGCGAGTCCGGCGTGAAGGCCAGAGCCGAACAGAGCAGCTTCTCGAACTGGCGGAGCGTAAACGGCAAGAGGACGGCTTGCGGCAGCAAGTTAAACGAGAGCGGTTAATGGCAGAAATTGCCCATCGCATTCGTCACTCGCTGAAGTTGGATGAGATTTTGAGTACGGCAGTGGCCGAGATCCGGCAATTTCTTCAGGCCGATCGCGTTTTTATTCATCGCTTCGAGCCAGATTGGAGCGGAGTAGTGGCTGTAGAATCGGTCGTTCCGGGTTGCCCATCGCTTCAAGGGACACGGGTAAAAGACTCCTTCTTTTTGAAAGCCGTTTGCCGCGAGCTATATCAGCAAGGCCGGATTCAAGCGATCGATGATATTGACACCGCTGATTTGTCTGAATGCCACCGGGACATGCTGGCTCGGCTCCAGATCCGGGCTAACCTGGTCGTTCCTATCGTGCAGGGAAACCAGTTGTGGGGCTTGCTGGTCGCTAATCACTGTTCAGAACCGCGCCAATGGCAGCCCTTAGAGCTTGATTTGCTCAGACACTTAGCTATCCAGTTGGCGATCGCCATTCAACAGTCGGAACTCTATCAACAGGTTCAAACCGAACTCAACGAAAGGAAGCGATCGGAAGAGAAAATTCGCGAACAGGCTGCTTTGCTGGATATCGCCACCGATGCCATTTTTGTACAAGATTTGCATCACCAAATTCTCTTCTGGAACAAAAGCGCCGAGAGCCTTTATGGCTGGCCTGCCGCTGAAGCGCTAACCATGAGTGCCCATCAGCTTTTAGAGGACGAGACGGTTCCCCAATTGCAACCGATCCAGCAAACCGTGATTCAGTCAGGCAAGTGGCAGGGTGAGCTGTACCAGCGAACCAAAACCGGGCAGAAAATTCTGGTCGAAAGCCGCTGGACGCTGGTGCAGGATGAGGATCATCAACCCAAATCAATTCTGGTTGTCAATACAGATATCACGCAAAAGAAAGAACTGGAGCGGCAATTTTTTCATGCTCAGCGGCTAGAAAGCCTAGGTACTCTGGCTGGCGGTATTGCCCACGACTTAAACAATATCCTGACCCCCATCCTAACGGCAGCTCAACTGGTACAGCTTAAACTTCCCCAAGTTGAACCATCGGTGCAGGGGTTGCTCAAAATGCAGGAAACCAATGCCAAACGGGGAGCAGCACTGATTAAGCAAATGCTGTCGTTTGCCCGGACCACCGAAGGCAAGCCTATGCAACTTCAGGTTAGCCACCTGATTTTGGAACTCCAGCAAATTGTCAACGAAACCTTTCCCCGATCCATCGAGTTTTACGCTGACATTGAACCTGAGCTTTGGAGTGTCTCTGCCGATGCCACCCAAATTCATCAGGTATTGATGAATCTGTGTATTAATGCTCGCGATGCCATGCCCCAGGGCGGCACCTTAACCCTATCGGCTCAAAATCTCCTTGTCGATGAACACTATGCCGGAATGAACCTCGATGCCAAGGTTGGAGCTTACATCGTCATTTCGGTCACCGATACAGGAGTCGGCATTCCGCCCGAAACCATTCATCGAGTATTTGAACCGTTTTTTACAACGAAGGAACCAGGGCAGGGAACCGGGCTTGGCCTCTCCACCGTGATTGGCATCGTTAAAAACCACAGCGGTTTTGTGCATATCTACAGTGAAGTGGGGCAAGGCACCCAGTTCAAACTCTACTTACCCGCTGTGCAGGGGGCTAAAGCGCCATCTGAAGAAAACATTGATTTGCTCCTCGGACAAGGCGAAACTATCCTGGTGGTGGATGACGAAGCTGCCATTCGTGACATCACAAAGGCATCGCTAGAGACCTACAACTACAACGCTTTGACGGCTAGCAATGGCATTGAAGCAACGATCCTCTACGCGCAGCACCAGGATAAAATTAGCGCTGTTTTGATGGACATGATGATGCCTGAAATGGATGGGCCAACGGCTATCCTGACGTTGAAAAAACTGAACCCGCACGTCAAGATCGTGGCCGTTAGCGGACTGCCGACCAGCAAAAAGGTCAATGTTGCAATGAACAACAACGTTCAAGCTTTTTTGGCTAAACCGTACACCGCGCAAAAATTACTGCAAACTCTACACGCTGTCATTCATGCCATCTAGAGGGAAGGAACCGCTAAAGATGATTTGATGGCAAATGCCACCCAAACTTATTAAGTTTTGTAAAATATAGGAGTATCTATATCGTTCCTAGAGGATGAAGCAATTTAGAACGCTTATGACTGCTTCAAAACCCCCGTTCCCCGACTCCGCTAACCTTACACCCGACTCGTTATCGGCTTCGCCATCATGGCAGATCGAGCTACTGTATGACGGCGACTGTCCGTTGTGTATGCGAGAGGTTCATTTTTTGCAAAAACGTGATGCTGGACGGGGTCTGGTAGCGTTTGTTGATATTGCTGACGATGATTACACGCCCGACGCGCATGGCGGCGTAGATTTTGAAACGGCAATGGGACGAATTCATGCCGTCTTGCCCGATGGCACTGTGATCAACAACGTGGCGGTCTTTCGTCGCGTCTACGAAATCCTGGGCATGGGTTGGGTTTACGCAGCGACGAAGTGGCCAGTGATTGGGCCAGTGATTGACTGGCTGTATGGAGTCTGGGCAGACTGGCGGTTGGCTCTTACAGGCCGACCCAATTTGGCAACGGTAGTAGCCGATCGCCAACATCGCCTGGAGTGTCAAACGCAAGGCCGTTGCCGCCTGGACGAGTCCGATCGCGCTCCGTCAGCCCCACGCTCAGATTAAACTTACCGCTACTTGCGGCTATATTGGCCTGGGCAACAACGCTTTTGGGGTACTTGGCTTGATAATGATTGGGTATCTCCTGGTCTGGTTCGTTTTTATCTAAACCAGGTAATTTACCCGTCAATAAACTCCTATGACACGGATTCTGATTTTGTACTCTTCGCTAGGATCAGGACATGTCAGTGCAGCAAAAGCCCTAAAAGACGCTTTTCTCCGGTTTCCCGATGTGGAAGTGCTGAGTGAAGATGCGCTCACCTATGCCAGTTCGGTGTATCGAGGCGCTATCACTCAACTCTATGAGCAGCTCAGCGAAAAAGCCCCATTGCTCTATAAAGCCTTTTATGAAGGCAGCGATGTGGATGATTTGGAGCGATCGCTCGACAGTAACTTAACCTGGGCACGGTTAGAGCGTCCGTTTTTCAGGAAACTGGGGCATTTCGTTAAAGAGACCAATCCCGATGTGGTGGTTTGTGTTCAGCAAATTCCAAGTCGGTTGCTGCAATTGCTGGCGCAAGAAGAAGACGTATCTAAACCACAGTATGTCGTGATTACGGATACCATCGCCCACAGTACCTGGATTAATTATGGAGTCAACGGTTATTTTCTCCCCAATGATTTAAGCGTCAATTTTCTGGTGCAGCGCGGGGTCGATCCATCCCTGCTGCACGTCACCGGAATTCCCATTCACCTGGAGAGCAATCAACCTAAATCCAAGGCAGAGGTGCGATCGCGCCATGACATGCCCCTGGATGCACCCATCATCACCCTGTTTGGAGGCGGGTTAAATCCCCGGCGGGTGCGATCGATGCTGTCAGATTTGCTGAACTATTCCGACGCTGGCCTGATTGTGTTAGCCGCCGGACGCAATGATGATTTGCTAGAGGCCGTCGCAGATTTAGAAAGCACCCCCACCGCGACGTTACGCAAAGTGGGCACCATTGATTATGTCGATGACTTAATTGTGGCAAGCGACCTAATTATTACCAAAGCGGGTGGACTCATTACCAGCGAAATTTTGGCACGGGGCACCCCAATGGTGATTGTTGATCCGATTCCGGGTCAAGAAGAACAAAATGCGGATGTCATTGCCGCGGCTGGAGCGGGTATCCAGTTGCGCTTGCTAGAAATGGTGACTCCAGCCGTGCAATATCTGCTAGAGCATCCAGCACGACTGACTGAAATGAGACAAGCGGCTCTGGAAGTGGGTCAGCCGCGTGCGGCACTCACCATTGCAGAACACGTCTTAAATCATTGGAAGACCGATTGTGTTGCCGACGAAACAAAGAGACTAGAGCCTTATGCAGACTAGCCTAACCCGATCAACAGACTCCTTCCTGTGGGGGGTTGCCACCTCTGGATATCAAAGCGAAGGCGGATATAACGGGCCTGGACAGCCGCAAAACAACTGGGCACCCAGCGAAGCGAAACACGATGTAATGCGGACCGGTTCGGCTACCGAGTTTTGGACTCGCTATGAGGAAGACTTTCAGCGATGCCAGGACATGGGGTTAAATTCCTTTCGGCTCGGTTTGGAATGGGCACGCATTCAGCCATCGACC
This sequence comes from Oculatella sp. LEGE 06141, assembly GCF_015207605.1. GTDB lineage: Bacteria > Cyanobacteriota > Cyanobacteriia > Elainellales > Elainellaceae > Oculatella. The sequence goes on along the minus strand of NZ_JADEWO010000007.1, from coordinate 48,780 downwards.
GATCGCCAACCCGGTTCGCCTCCAGCCTTCGACTATGATGCGCTGGATGCCTATGCCGATCGCCTTGCCGCCTGTCGTCGTCATGGGTTAGAGCCTGTGGTAACACTGCATCATTTCACCCATCCGGCCTGGTTGGGTCTGGATGCATGGCTGTCGGAACAGGTGGTCGAGCCGTTTGTCGAATACGTTCGGGTTTCGGTAACGCACATCAATCGGCGATTGGTCGATTATTATCATCTGCCGCCGATTCATTGGTATATCACGATCAACGAACCCAACATTCTGGTTTCTAATACGTACCTGAACAAGCAGTTTCCGGCAGGAGGGGCTGTAGGTTCTGGTGCGGCGCTGCAAGCTTACAATCATCTACTGGCAGCTCACGTGCGCGCCTATAACTGCATTCATGATACGTATGAAGCAGAAGGATGGACGACTCCACGCGTATCGCTTAACACCTATTGCAGCGACCTCTACTGGTCGGAAAAGGTGATTTGGGATCTGCTCGACCTGCGGCGGCACAACCTCAAACCAAGAGAAGTCAAAGACTACATCGATAACAAAGCGAGTCAACTGGAAGCCGCATTGCGTCAGGCCAATTTATCCTTTCGGCGGGATTTACCTTATCAACTGGGACGGTTGACTCACTGGACGACCAATCGCCTGGGCTATCGGCTGTTTCATATTGAGCAGCTCGCTCTGTTTATGCAGGAATTAGAGCGATCGCCACGCCCTCAGGTAATGGATTACCTGGCGATCGACTACTACGATCCGTTTATTGCTCACATTTTCCGGCTCCCCTCTTTCTCCGATTTTGAGTTTAAGACCAAAGGATTTCGAGCCTGGGTCATGAGTGGCATCACCAGCAAATGGTGGGATTGGCGCAGTTTGCCAGAAGGACTGCATTTCTTCTGCCAATACTATTCGCAGGACTTGGGCAACCGTCCTATCATGATTGCCGAAAACGGTATGGCGCTGCGCCGCAAGCTAGATAACAGCGTGGCTACTCACCGCGCCGATCAGCTACGTCGCAGTGAGTTTTTGAAAGCTCACATCGACCAGATCAAGCGCCTGTTGCAGGAATCCGTTCCCGTTTTGGGATATATGCATTGGTCACTCACCGACAATTATGAGTGGGGTTCCTACACGCCTCGATTTGGGCTGTTCTCGCTGAACTTTGAAGCAGGAAGCGATCGCCTAATAGAAGACCATTTGGGCGATCGTCCTTCCGAAACCTATGCGCGGTTGGTCAGGGAAGTGAGTGCTGAATTGGCACAATCAACCACACCTTAGAGGATGTTTTAAAGGTCTGATTAGTTACCCGATAGGTGTAGGGGCGAAGCATTCGGCAGACAATGTCAATGTCTCGGTTGTTCCAGCCATCCTGATTCGAATGCTTCACCCCTACCGAGACGTAAAAGATACTTGTCAAACATCCTCTTAGCGTTCGCTCTGTATGGCGGTTTGGATAGAGTACTCAAATCGAGTTGTTCTGCCCTATTTGCATTAATCTGTTAGTCCAGGGGAACTCTTAGGGGATGTTTGAGAAGTACTCCATGCTCCGTCTTGGCTACGGTTCCAACATCCTCTCAAATCAACGCTCCACGCTGAGCAACCCACTCTCTGCGACAACACACAGGCACTATGGCAAAAGATCCGGGTGGAACTCTCGATACAGCAACCTTCTTTCGCACGAAGGCAACCAATCGCACTGTCCGAGAAAGCCTGAGCGCATCGGATCAAGTTGATCTGTGGAAAATCAAGCTAAAGGCCAGTAGTCTCAACGTTTCGCTGAAGGGCATCGCCAAAAAAGCAAATGCCGATGTTTACCTGGTTAACACTGAGGGCAAGGCGATCGCTGGGTCAAAGCGGGCTGGCAACCGGGACGAGCGCTTTAGCAACCTGGTTCCATCCGGCACCTACTACATTGCTGTGATCCTGAAGCAGGGCAGCGCCGACACCAAGTATGCCCTGACGATGTCTGCCCCTCCACCCACCGATTTTTTGGGCAATTCCTTTGAAACCGCCCCATCTCTCAACCTCACGGCTTCAGGGCTAACATTCAATGAATTTGTGGGTGAGATTGATCCAGCCGATTTCATCCAGTTTCGCCTTCCGGCACCGGGAACCCTCAACCTGAAACTGAGCAACTTAAGTGCCGATGTCAATTTAGAACTGTACGATCGCAACCGCGTACGAATTGGCAAATCAACCAAACCGGGAACGGCGAACGAAAGCATTCCCAAACGTCTGATCGATTATGGCTCAACCTACTACATTCGGATTGCTCAGGGCGTGGGCAAGGATGGGCTGTACCAGTTTAAGTACAGCTTCACCCCGGATACTCCCACTGCCACGGCATCGGGTCTAAAGTACGTTGACCTGGTGGCTGGCACAGGCGCAACACCCGCCCCAGGACAAACCGTTGTGGTGCAGTATACGGGCACCCTGGAAGACGGAACCAAGTTTGACAGCTCGCGCGATCGCAACCAGCCCTTTACGTTTAACTTAGGTACGGGTGCAGTGATTGCCGGATGGGACGAGGGGTTAAGCACTATGAAGGTCGGCGGTCGCCGCCAGCTCATTGTTCCTGCCAATCTGGCCTATGGATCTGGAGGCATTCCCGGACGGATTCCTCCAAACGCCACGCTAATTTTTGATGTTGAACTGCTGGCGATCGGTTAAGTCAAAAACCAATCGGGATGACTGGATTCGAACCAGCGGCCCCTTCGTCCCGAACGAAGTGCGCTACCAAGCTGCGCCACATCCCGTTGCATACGCATTACTAGACTATCACAGGGACGGTTTTGGAATCAGCCGATCGCCCACTTCTGCAAACTATTTGCCAGAAGGCCGATCGATCAGCTCAGGTCGAGAGGGCTGGCCTTCAAGGCGATGGTTAACCGAGCCAAGCTGACGTTGCGACTGTTTGTCGTGCTTCCAGCAACAGGCCAGCCCATAGACGCGGTTATCAGGAGCAAGGCGATTCACAACCAGCACCCGATACCAGGCTTCACCCCAACTGCAATTGAGGGTGATCAGTTCAATTGGTTGCCAGGGGGCATCCTCCGAGAGAGACGAGCGTTCGTGTTTTACAATCTGAATCATGCTAACCCCTTCAAAATCCGCGTCCCCTTTAGGCCGGTTACTGAGCCTTACTGAGCCTCTCTCGGCTATGGGCAATGTCATCCCATCAGTTAGTTCTTCATAGGACAATCGCTGCCATCCGCTACATTTGGGCAGAACCAGCCACATCTTCTTTCTAAAGCGATCGCCCCCACTCCGGGCAGGTTAGCGGCGATCGCGATCCGGAAGTGCCGGGTGTTCTTGTTAAGATAATCGTGAAAACTTCATCAGTGGATCGCCAGCGTGACGGTTAAGCCAGAGTGGTTACGGGTAAAAGCGCCCCAGTGGGAGCGAGTTGGCAGCGTTAAAGAAATTCTGCGAGATTTGGCGCTCAATACCGTTTGTGAAGAGGCATCCTGCCCGAATATCGGCGAGTGTTTCAATCACGGCACCGCCACCTTTTTGATTATGGGGCCAGCCTGCACCCGCGCCTGTCCCTATTGCGACATCGACTTTGAGAAGAAACCCCAAGCGCTCGACCCAACCGAACCCGATCGCCTGGCCGAAGCGGTGCGGCGGATGCGCTTAAACCATGTGGTGATTACCTCGGTTAATCGGGACGACTTGCCCGATGGCGGCGCGGCTCAGTTTGTTCGCTGCATTCAGGCCATCCGTGCCGCGTCGCCTGGCACCACAATCGAAGTCCTGATTCCCGATTTGTGCGGCAACTGGGAGGCATTAGAGCACATTCTTCAGGCCAAGCCAGACGTACTCAACCACAACACCGAAACCATTGCCCGACTGTATCGGCGGGTGCGGCCTCAGGGCGACTATCACCGGACGCTGGAACTGTTGCAGCGATCGCGCCAGCTTGCCCCCTGGGTTTACACCAAATCGGGAATTATGGTTGGTTTGGGCGAAACTGATGCAGAAGTGCGAGAAGCGATGTACGATTTGCGATCGGTCGATTGCGACATTCTAACGATTGGTCAATATCTGCAACCAAGCCAAAAGCATCTTCAAGTTCAAACCTTTATTACGCCAGATCAGTTTGATGCATGGCGACACTTTGGTGAGTCAATTGGCTTTCTTCAGGTGGTGTCTTCCCCATTAACCCGCAGTTCTTACCATGCCGAACAGGTACGAGAACTGATGCAGCAACATCCCCGATCGGAGTCGATCTAAGTCAATCTACAGCCATTTTCATTTGCATTCACCACACTCCAAACCCCACACCTATCTTGGCGAGACTGTGGCTGACTCGATTGAGAACTGCTGTAAGTCGGTAGATCTCACTAAACGTCAGACTGAGATGACGGGGTCAGCGGTGCATTCGGATGGCCAGTGACTCCGTATTTCTTACACTCAACCATTATTCTTTCTGGACAAATCTCGTAATTTTACTTAACCGAGCCGTTGAAGTTTAGGTGAAGCTCCGTACAGTTTGGGCATAATGAGTTTGCTAGATGTCTCGCTTGCTGATTCATGACCTCTGAACCGTTCCTCACGATCGCCGATCAGCCCATTTCAGTTGGGCAAGCCTTTCGATATTTACAGACCAGCCGCAAACTCGACACATTTATTGGAGAAATTGTGCGTCAGTTTGCAGTGGAGCAAGAAATCGCGACACACGACGACCTCACAGTTAGCTCGGCGGCGATTGAGCAAGCCGTGATTGATTTTCGGTTGCAGCAACAGTTAACCGATCCGAAACAGTTTCAAGAATGGCTGGCCGCCAATGGTCTTACCTATGAAGCGTTTCATAACCAGATTGCCTACAGCTTTAAGTTCAAAAAATTAAAAGAAACGATCGCCTCTGCCAAACTGCAAGAGTATTTCATTGAACGCAAGCTGTTTTTAGATCGGGTAGTGCTGTCTCGCATCATTGTGGCTGAGCAAGAGCTGGCTGAAGAGTTGAAGAGCCAGATGGATGAAGGCAATGCCCAATTTGAACACTTAGCCAAAGAATACTCGCTCACGGACGATCGCATTATGAACGGCATGGTAGGGCCAGTGAGTCGTGGCACCATGCCAGACATTCTGCGAGCAGCGATCGATTTAGCAAAACCGGGTGATGTGATTGGGCCATTGGGCATGGAAGGCCGCTGGGGATTGTTTCGGATTGAGGAATTTTTATCAGCCTCAGTAGACGATCCGCAAATCCGCCAATCCTTGCAAGACGAGCTATTTGAACAGTGGCTGGTCGAAAAAATTCAGAAACTGCCGATCAAATTGCAGGTAGGCACATGATTACAGGCGATCAACTGACCAATATTACGTGGGATGCTCCACCGCTAAGCTGGTTGAAACCCGATCAGCAAATTCAGATTAAAAACGAGGCAGAGCAGCAGCGCTATGCCCTTGGAGAAGTGATCTGGTCTACAGAAGGTCCGGTGGGTCAACTTCTGGTAGTCAGTGGCAACGTGCGGCTGGTACCCGATGACGGTAAATCGCTGGTGCTAAAACCGGGCGACTGGTTTGGCGATGTGACCGGGCTATCTAACCAATGGAAGGCACGAGCCGCCAGCAAAGAAGTGGTGGTCTTGCGGTGGTCGGTTGAAACGTGGCAAGCCGTTGCGTCACCCGAACTGCGGCAATTTTGGCAAACGCTGCGATCGCGCTACCAACCCGAATTTTCGGATGCGCCCAAACCCGTTTCGGGTCATCCGTTTATAGCCGCTCTCAACAGCGGAGCCGCCTGCCTCACCATGCTGTCGCAGCAGCTAGGCACACCCGTGCAACTGGAATGGGTACAGCGGCAACTGCGGGGACAGCGCCCCCGCGATTTGGTGGATGCGGCTGAGAAGCTTGGCGTGCATCTGCGGCGCGTGCTGGTGGGCGACTGGAACGATCTGCGGCAGCTTCACCTGCCGGGGATGCTGCGCTGGCAGGGAGAACGCTGGATTGTGGTGTATGAAGTACGGGGCGATCGCCTGATTGTGGGCGACCCCATGAGTCCCAGCCAGACCTGTGAAAGCATTCCCAAGCCGATGGTGCTGGATGCCTGGGATGGGCAGCTCTGGCAAGCCGAACTGCTGCAAAAGCAAGACAAGTTTAATTTAGGATGGTTTTTGCCTGCCGTCTGGCGCTTTCGCGGACTGCTGGGTGAAGTGCTAACCGCTTCATTTACGCTTCAGCTTCTCGGTTTGGCTACGCCGATCTTTACCCAGGTGATCATCGACAAGGTGATGGTGCAAGAGAGCCTGCCCACCCTGGACGTAATGGCGATCGCTATTCTCAGCGTTGCCGTGTTTGAGGCGATGCTGGGCACGCTGCGGATGTTTATCTTTACCCATACGACCAATCGGCTGGATCTGGCGCTGTCGGCGCAGGTGTTCCGCCATTTGCTGCGGCTACCGCTGGCCTACTTTGAGGCGCGGCGGGTAGGGGATACCGTGGCCAGGGTGCAGGAACTAGAGGAAATTCGGCAATTTCTCACCAGTACGGCTCTCACGGTGGTGCTCGACAGCATCTTCTCGGTGATTTATTTGGGCGTGATGTTTTACTACAGCCCCACCCTGACCGGAGTGGCGCTGGCGGTGATTCCCATGTTTGCCGTTTTAACGTTAATTGCCACCCCAATTTTGCGAACCTGGCTCAACGAAACGTTTAACCGCAGTGCCGATAGTCAATCCTTTTTGGTGGAAACCATTACCGGAATCCACTCGGTGAAAGCGCACGCGGCAGAAAAGGTATCGCGCGATCGCTGGGAAGGCTTATACGCCCGGTTCATTCGCACGGGCTTCAAGGCCACCACCACGGCAAATGTTAGCAACCACATTGGCGACTTTCTCACCAGCCTCTCGGCACTGTTGATTCTCTGGTTTGGTGCCAAGCTGGTGATTCAGCAAGACTTTACCATTGGGCAACTGGTCGCGTTTCAAATGCTGTCGGGTCGAGTAACGGGACCGCTGCTGCGGTTGGTGCAACTCTGGCAAAACCTGCAAGAAGTGCTGCTGGCGGTCGATCGCATTGGTGACATTCTGAATGAGGAACCCGAAGCCGAACCGGGAACGGGACTGGTTTTACCCAATCTTAAAGGGCAAGTCACCTTTGACCAGGTATTTTTCCGCTATCAAACCAGCCAGGAACCGATTTTGCGCGGTATCTCATTTGATGCATCACCGGGCATGTTTGTCGGCATTGTGGGACGAAGCGGTTCCGGGAAAAGTACCCTATCCAAGCTGATTCAACGGCTGTATCAAGCAGAATCGGGACGGATTCTAGTGGATGGGTTTGATATTAAGAGCGCCGATCTGGCCTCGCTCAGGCCGCAAATTGCCGTAGTGTTGCAAGAAGACTTTTTGTTTAACGGCAGCATTTTAGAAAACATCACGTTGGGCAATCCTGATGTCACCGCAGAACAGGTCGTAGAAGCGGCGCGGCTGGCCGTTGCCCACGATTTTATCTGTGAACTGCCCCACGGTTACGAAACCAATGTGGGTGAGCGGGGCACGGCATTGTCTGGCGGGCAACGGCAGCGCATTACCCTGGCCAGGTTATTTCTATCAACCGCTCCCATTCTGATTTTGGATGAAGCGACCAGCAACCTGGATGCCGAGACAGAGCAACAAGTTTTGGAGAATCTCAAGCGCGTGTCTGAAGGGCGCACCGTCTTTTTAATTGCCCATCGGTTTGCGCCGCTTAAACGGGCAGACATGATTCTGGTTATGGAAAAAGGGGTGGTGGCTGAACGGGGCACCCACGATGTGCTGCTGAACCAGAAAGGGCTGTATTGGTCGCTATATCAACGGCAGCAGGCATCTGTCTAGAGCTGGGCGATCGGGCTACCCGATCTGATATCGTACTGAATGAAGCGATCGCCCTCCAAGTGTGAAGAGATCATGTTTTATGGCGATCGACTCAGTAAATTCTACAGGGTGACGATTTAACCTGGATTTAGACAGGGACAAATGCTCGTCAGGCATTTACCACCGTATTCCCCTGTCATCTTTGTTAACGATTCATGGCACAGGACCCTGGAAATAGACGCGGCACGGCTCAGCCCATCCGAATTTCAACTCAACCCCAAGTTTTGGTCGATTCCATTGGGGGACGCGACAAGTTTGACTTTTACCGCTTCAAGCTGAATCGACCTGGCAACATTCGTGCTGCCCTGAATGGACTGAAAACCAATGCTGATCTGGCTCTTACCAATGCCAGGGGCAAAATTTTGCACCAGTCCAACCGCCCCGGTAAACGCAAGGAACTCCTCACCGCAGAACTTAATCGCGGTACCTACTATTTGCGAGTGCGGGGGCGCGGCGGAAATACTCGATATCGGCTGAGGCTGGGGTTTAACACGCCTCCTCGATTAGCCATTAATACCGGAATGGCGATCGGCAAAGGTAAAACTGCGTCATTTGGGCAAAGACTGCTGCGGGTAACCGATCGCGAACAAGATGCTAAAAAGCTGGTTTACACCCTGACCAACCAGCCGCAAAACGGCAGGCTGCAACTCAACGGCAAGGCGATCGCAGCGGGCAGTCAGTTTTCCCAGGAAGATGTTGATAAAGGTCGCCTTAAGTATAAAAGCCTGCCTGACCGCACTCGCCTCGTCCGAACCTCTAGAGAGATTCGCTCCTTTGAAGTATCTGGCTCCAACATCGTCTGGGCGGCATCAGACGGCAACGACTTCGAAATCTATCATTCCGATGGCAATACCACCACGCAACTGACCAACAACGAGTTTGACGATTTTGCACCCAAGATCTCTGGCTCCAACGTTGTTTGGCAGGGGTTTGATGGCAACGATTACGAAATTTTCTTCCATAACGGCAGCAGCACTATTCAACTCACCAACAACGGGTTTGATGACATTGCGCCGCAAATTTCAGGTTCCAATGTGGTTTGGTCGGGGTTTGATGGCAACGACTACGAGATCTTTTACTTCAACGGCAGCAGCACCACCCAACTCACCAACAATGGGGCTGATGATGCATCACCGCAAATTTCAGGCTCTAACGTCGTTTGGGCAGGGTTTGATGGCAACGATTACGAAATCTACCGCTACGACGGCAGCACCATCGTTCCATTAACCAATAACAATCAAAATGACTTCTCGCCCCAAATCTCTGGCTCTAATACAGTTTGGACGAGTTTTGATGGCAAAGACTTCGAGCTTTTCTTCAACAACGGCATCAACACTGTTCAATTGACAGACAACAACCGCAATGACGTATCGCCCCATATTTCGGGTAACAATATCGTTTGGCTGGGCACAGAAGGGGTTAAACAGGAGATCTACTACTACAACGGCAGCAGCATCGAGCAACTCACTAGCAGTGCTACTACGAAATTGTCGCCGATTATTTCAGGCTCTAGTATTGTTTGGCAGGGGTTTAGTAACGGCAACTCCGAAATCTACTACTACAACGGCAGCGGCATCGAGCAACTCACCAACAACCGCGCTGGAGACGTTCTGCCCAAAATGTCTGGCCCTAATCTAGTGTGGCAATCGCAGCAGGGCAATACCAACGAACTGATTTATCGCAATCTGGCTACTACAGATAGCTTCAGTTTCGTAGTGGCAGACCGGGCAGGGGGAAAAACTGACGGAACGGTAAACATCACGATCGGTTAATGGATACCTGGGGAATAGGTTAAGACAGAAACGACTCATTCCCCAGGCTCACATCAAGCGAACACCGTTCAGTGTTTAGCCTTCGGGCAAGGGATACGGCTCTGCGGCTTGTTTCTCTTCGTCTGCGATCGCCATCCAGATCACACTCTCTTGTCCCAGTTCCGTCAAGAACCGCATCGCGTTGGCGATGGAGTGGGCACATGCCTGGGGAGAACTTTCGTAAAACGAACGCCACGCTATTGATTTGTGTTCATCATAGCGATCGCTATGTTCGGGATGGTGTTCGAGCCATGCTAAACGGACAGCGTGACCAATCAGTACGTCCAGAACAATGTAGCCTTCAATTTGCAAGTCGGGGTTGCGATCGGCGATCGCGGCGAGTTCCATCAGCGCTTCGATGTTGACCTGGCGATATTCTGGAGCCTGAATCTTATTCAGCAAATGCTCCACCCGCAGCGCAAAATTCGTTTCGCCCGGTGTCATTTCAGACAGCATCAGGTGGCTGTCTAAGCGGTTGCGGCGATCGAGCTTGTCGCCAATGAAGATGCCTTTGCAGTGTTTCATCAACCGCCATACCGTCGGGTAAAAATCGGCAGGTACCCAGTTCAGCGCTCCATCTCGCTGACGTTTGCGCCACCAGTCGGTGGTCACCGATTCTGCACCGTTCCCGTCCGATACCCCCATCCACTGAATATCTTGCTGCGTCTTAACCTGAATCGACTCTTGCTGGAACAGCGTTTGATTCAGCTCACCATATTCGGCCAGTACTTGCCGCAAGCGTGACTTGACTTCAAACGGGCTAAGCTGCATCAGTTGCTCGTAGGCTTCATCTTGAGTCACCTGGCGTTCACGTGCCAGTTCGCTGGTAATCAGCAAAATTAAATATCCCACCCGCAGCGTTAGTAGCCCCTCAAACAAATGGGGATCGGTTTTGATTAGCACACCGAGGTAAATTAAAATCTCCTGGGTGAGGGGGCGATCGCGAATATCACGAATGCAGAACTCCCGGATCTTCTCCATCAGTTCAATTCCGGACAGGGGGCTGGTAATCAGCGATGCCGCGCTGTAGGCCTTACCGACCGAAATCTGCTTTTGCCGCACCAAAATATCCGTAACCGCATCCGACAACCCCACGTCTACCTTATTCAGCAGACCAGAGGCACGACGAATCACTGCCCATAGCCGCAGTTGGCTGGCTTTGACATAAACCTCGTTCAACAAATCGGCAACGGTGACCAGGTGGCTGGCTCCGCCTAACCCCGTGTCAAACGCTAACCCCCGTAGCTGTACCAGCGTTTCGAGCAGGTCAATTTGTTCATACAGGTTATGGGATTGCCGCAAACTGGTGAGCAACAGCGGAATATTGGTTTCGCACTCCAGCATAAATTCTTGCGTACTGCTCAGCGGCCAGTTTTGGCTGGCATCAAACGCCAGATAGTTAAAGGTTGGAGCCGCATCCTGCACAGGCGCTTGCGTGAACTGAAAATCGTGAATGAAATCGACCCGTTCCATTCCAGCGGTCAGCATAAGCTGATTCAGTTGCCCCAGTTTTACCGCGACCCCATTACACTGACCGTCGCGCAATTCTTTAATTAGCTCCAGCAGCGGCGATTGATCGATCGCCTCCACACCTTCGCCATCAAACATGTTGTGCATGAGTAACAGCGTCAGGGTTGGCCGCCCCAACTGGCTCCAGTGGTCGCGAATGTACGCCAGTTCTCCTTTAATTTGCGCCACTAAGAAGTGATAGTCCAGCGTCAAATAAAACTGCTGCGGATCGAGAAACGAGGGCAGGAACACCGCCGTTTCGCCGCAGATGCGAAAAATCTTAGACGTGGTTAAACTTCGCAACCGCCGCACCGGACGACCGCTGAGATGGAGCTTGTCGTTGCGGCCAATTTGAGCGTACACATCCGACAGTTCACCCACCTGACGCACCTGAATCGGGTCAACCTGCTTGGGTGTTTGGGCGGCAATGCCGTAGGTCGCCAGCTCGGCTTGCAGCAGTTCATCTTCGGCCAGCAGCGCAATTTGAACAAGCGGTTCGCGATGGGTACCCATCCGCAGATGCCGCCCCAGCGGATCGATATCTCCTACAGCCAGGAAGCCCTCGTACAGCAGTTGCCCCAACAAGTAAAGGCTTTGCGCCCACACCAGCGGCAGATTTTCATTGGGCAACCGCACCTGGCTGCCCGGATTTTGGCGCTCCGCCTCGATGCAGTCTTCTGGCACATAATACAGTTCTGCCAGTAAATGTATCCCGTCTCGCTCGACCAGTAAGGCATCTAGCCGCTGTTGGTATGCGTCAATCTGCTGGCGATCGCCCCGAAACAGCCCATCCAGCAACAGGTAGGTAAAAAACAGCGGCCACTCCGACTCGACATGCTCAAACTGCTTCAGTTCAAACGGTTCATAGTGCAGACGAGTGTTATCTTCTAAAACGGTTTGGTGTCCGTCGCGCAAAAACCGCTTGCAGCCATAGTTTCCTTGCAGCTTGTTCACCACATTGCTGCGAGTTAGCTCAATCAGCGACTTATTTTCAACGGCAAAGGCAGGATAGCCAATCACACTCAGTAGCGCCGCATCCACCTCTTTTGAACCCGACTCTCGCGGCAGCAGCGATTCTAACGTCATGCGAGTTCGGGCAATCTCATCTGGCAGCACGTGAATAATCGAGGCTTGGCTGCCATGAACGCCAAACAGGTCTAACCCGTTCATCGCTTCCAGTGCCGCCTTTGCCATGCCGATCGAACTGGCGTTCAGTTCAGGATTGCCATGATTAATTTTGTTGCCTCGCTCCCAAATGCCGTAATCGGGCGTGCGGTAAGCACGACCAATGTAATAGACCAGGTTTTGAATGAAGTTAACTTCGTCAATGGTGAAGATAATTTGTAAGCCGGATGCCGTCATCTGCGCCAGCATGAGCAGGTACAGCGAGGTAGCATCCAGTTGTAAGTGACCCCACTCGTCGTCACCCACCACCGTATCTGCCGTGTGCAAGTCGTACTTGGCGTGGAGCGCATCCAGCAGATGTTGAGTTTGCTTAAAGTTTTCTACTTTGTTGGCCTGCCGCATCATGGCAAACAGCAACCCGCGCATGAGCTTAACAACGCTGTGCTCTAATTCGTAGATATAGCCTCGGTTGTCGTCTAGCTTGCGATAAGCCAGCGCTAACCCCCACACCGCCAGAATGCTGTAGACGTTGTCCCGCACCCAGGCATCGGTATAGTTGCCGTGGCTGGTAATGGCCGTACTGGCAGGCAATAGCCCGGTAATCGGGTTTTGGCGGGCAAGAATGATGGTTTTGATCTCTTGATAGTAAGCATCCAGCCTGGCTTGTGGCGAAGTTGCGGACGAACCGTTGGCATTGCGATCGCGGATCAAACGAGGGATTAGGGTAGCCATATCATTCTGGAGTAATTTCCGGAGCATCGCCATAAAGCGATGAAACAACACCTATATCAACAGGGTGCAAATAAGTTCTAGGGCAAATGAGGAGAACATTAGCTGATCCAACCCCGTGAATCGACTGGCTTGATTATCTCCTGTTTAAGGTTGCTTAATCGTTACGCTGGACACGAGGTTGTAGCCCATAGAGCAATTTTGCAGCGCAACTCTGAGCATCGCCAGCCCTCTGCCCCTTAATTTCTTGCGATCTTTATGTACTGCGAATGAGCTTAACCGTAGATTCACGCAATATCCAGTAGGGTGATAAGGAATCGGCAGGTCGAGCGGTGTTGTCTTACGATACGAGGCAATTTTCACTACAATTCGCCAAACCTGTAATAACTCGGCTTTTTGTCTAACTCAAACTCGTTTTTATACCACCGTCATAACAGTAGTTCTCTTGCAAATTAAAGCGATCGCGGAGTCCTTTCCATGTCTCAGCGCCACAACCACAACAAAGCCCCTCTCGTCAAAATTGTCTACTCTAAAGTAACGGTTAACGGCAAAGTAGAACTGGTTCCCCTGGAGCTATATGCTGACGGCACTCTTCAACGCAGCCATTAACTTTCACTCCATTGGCAGGCCGCATTCAAACCCAATGAACAAACGAATCATCTGGGCTGAGGGACGCAAGGCTTACCCGCTGCTGCACTTGGCAACGACCAACCCAGATCCTCACTCCTGAGAGCAAGGCCATCGAGTCATGTATCCGATCGCTCCAGCCTAGCTGCGATCGCACCCCCTTCAACCGATCGTGCCAACCAAAATTCAGCCTAAATTTGTTTGACATCACCCAGCATTTGCGACCAAATTAATACTGGTCAGCAAACGACCAGATGCAGGTGTTGTGATGTGAATCGTGGGAAAGCAAAACCCCTATGGTTGAATTGATTCAAGAAATGCCCAGTTCATCCCCAAGTCGGGCAACCGTGCTGGGACTGCCGCTTCATCTTCTGGAAGACTATCCAGCCTGGTTAATCGACCAAATCCAGCAGCAAAAAGGAGTTCACGTTGTTACGCTCAACGCCGAAATGGCAATGCAAGCTGAGCAAAATTCAGCATTAGCCACGATTGTGCAGCAAGCAGACTTAGTGATTCCAGATGGTTCGGGGGTCGTTCTGTACTTGAGTCTGCGCGGTAAACGCGTGCAGCGCTGCCCGGGAATTGAGCTGGCCGAACTCCTGTTGCAGCGATCGCCCCATTGCCAGCAGCCCTGTTCTGTCTTTTTGTACGGCGGACAGCCAGGGGTATGCCAGCAGGCCGCCGAGGTGTTGCAGCAACGCATTCCAGGTTTGGCGATCGCCGGGAGCCAACATGGCTATTTGTCAACCGATGAGCAACATCAGCTTCGCCAAACCCTTGCAGACTGCCAACCGCGCATCATTCTGGTGGGGTTGGGGGTGCCTCGACAAGAACTATGGATTGCTGAACATCGACACCTTTGCCCTCATGCCGTTTGGATTGGAGTTGGGGGCAGTTTTGATATCTGGGCTGGTACCAAGGTGCGTGCGCCTGAATGGTTACGCAACAACCATCTGGAATGGGTGTATCGTCTTTATCAAGAGCCTTGGCGCTGGCGACGAATGCTGGCACTACCCAGGTTTGCTTGGCGCGCCCTGGTTCACTCTGGCCAGTAAACTATCACTAAAATGCAACAAAGTAGTGACGGCTCAAACGACAGCCACTACAATGTGGCTTCAGAAGTAAAGTGGCTTCAGAAATATGGCTCTAAGAAATGGCTGATCTATTCTGATTTAGCAGCGGCTTTGCTACAGTTGGCACCATGACCCCAGTTAGTACCGAACGTCCCCCCACCGCTCCCCGTGGCTATTCAGCGCCACCAGTCTCCAACACCCCTCCAGAACAGCAGCAAGGGTCTAACCTGATTGTGCAACTCCAGCAAGTCACAAAGGTGTATGACAACGGCTGTAGTGCGCTGGTTGATGTCAACGTCCAGGTGAGACGAGGCGATTTTTTGTTTATCACCGGGCCGTCTGGTTCCGGCAAGTCTACCCTGTTGAAACTGCTCTATGGCGCAGAACGCTCGACCCAGGGAGATGTAATTGTAAATGGCTGCAACTTGTCGCAACTGCGCGGCAACCAGTTATCGCAGTTGCGGCGGCGAATTGGCGTTGTGTTTCAAGACTATAAGTTGATTCCACGTCGCACTGTTTCAGAGAATGTGGCCTTTGTGCTGTGGGCACAGGGTTTCACCCGTAAAGAAATCCATAGGCGGCTGTTGCCAACGTTAAAGATGGTTGGACTGCACGACAAAGCCAACTGCTTTCCCGACGAGCTTTCTGGCGGCGAGCAGCAACGGGTCAGCATTGCACGGGCGATCGTGGGTACGCCACCGATTCTGCTAGCAGACGAGCCGACCGGAAACTTAGATGCCGACAACTCGTGGCAAGTTGTCAAGATCCTCAAAAAACTAAATTCGATTGGAATTACCGTACTCGTGACGACCCACGATGAACAACTGGTGCGGTTATCGAATCACCCTGTTTTACAAATTCGCAATGGTCGGCTGTTTCAGCAAAAGCGCTAGTGAGAGGATGAGTTAGATTGTCGCCCTACTTGCAACAGCCGATCGCGAATCTGGTTCAGGCGATCGGTTGAGTCAACGGGCGATCGCGGCTGCGGCAATTCTGTATCTGGCCAGCCAGGTAGGTCAGTACACGGGCATTCTAGCGAGGGCGTGCCCAGGTTCAACTGGGGCACAGGCATTGCACACCGAGCGCACGAGCTAACATCCCACCGCGAAGACAACAATTCGTCAATCGTTTGGTTGGTTCCTTCCAGATAGCACGTTCCAGAGTTTGACGCTGTCACTCGCTGCCAGCACGATTCAAACTCGGCACTATAGCGATCGCCCTGGATGACGGGTTGCGGCAATAGCGTTTCACGACCATCGTGAATCACTACTTTTTTGCCTAGCTGAAACCAATAGGCAAGATACTGTCTAACTTGAGCTTCAGATGCCATAGCGTTAACTCGAACCTCAACCGTAATGGGAACACTTGCACTGCTGCGATTGGTTTGATCCTAGCGAGTTTCAGAAGGTTATGGGCTGTTCAAACTTTAACTAAATCTAAGATTTGTGGGCAGATGTACTAGAAATCGGCCTGGTTCGAGCGCTTAACCGCTGGCAACGGTACACCAAGAACGCTTAAATTCAGGGCATATCCGCCAGTAACCAGATACACCACATCGGCGATCGCGCCAATTTGTCGCATGAGATGACCGAGGCGATCGCGGAACTGCCGCCCCAACCGATACGCCGGAACCACACCCCATCCGGTCTCTTCCGCCACAATCACCACATCGCTCTCGCACTGCTGCAAACTGGTAATCAGCGTGGTTACCGTCTGCTGCCAGGTGATGTCATCTTGCTCCAGCACATTCGCTAACCAGGTACCCAACGAATCAATCAGCAAACAGTCAGTAGCCGAAGCGGTGTGAATAGCGGCAGATAATTCAACTGGGATGGCGAGCGTCTGCCACCCTGCCGGACGGCGCTGCTGATGCTGGGCAATGCGTGCCTGCCATTCTGCATCGGTGGGGTCAACTTGTGCCGTCGCCACGTAAACAACGGCCTTGTCAGACTGAGCGGCTAGCTGTTCAGCCCACTCACTTTTGCCCGATCGCGCTGGCCCAGTTACCAGTATCAATTGATGCGGTTTATCCGCTGAAGTTGTTTCAGTAAATACCATGAATCTATTGTTGCCGTTCTGCAATAATAGTCCAGCCCATCGGCTATTCAGCGGTTTAAAGTAGTGCATTTGATCGCCGCGATCGCACCTCAATCGACCATTAGAGATAAATAATTTACATTTATGCTGTCGATCTACTTGACGGTAGGGTTAAGCGGTTAGAATAGCCACAAATTCGCAAACTCAGCCTTTAGAATCCTAAACAGCATCCTAAACGTTGATGACGTGCGTTTTTTGAGACGGTACTGGCTGGTTGAGGTGTGAGATAACTATGAAACGAGGGCTGGAACGCATTGAGGCAACATTAAGCCAGCTTAATTCTCCACGGGGTGCGGCTTCATCAGCACCACCAGTCCCGCCACCGCGATCGACACCGCCACCCGCACCACAGGCCGCCGCCGCGCGTGGCGAAACCTGTTCCTTCAAAGTGGGTAACTCAGCTCAGTCAACCAACCGCCCCAGGGTGACTGAGGCCACAGATACCGTGCAGCCGTTTCCCGTGCAAGAAGACTGGCCTAAGTCTCCGAATCTACCCAAATTCAAGCTGCCCAGCTTTAGCAATCACCGTCACGCGGCTAACCCCAATCTGGCGATCGGTTTACTGAGAGAAATTGAAGAGGTTGTGGTGCGCTGGCAAACCGAACTTCAGCAGGTAATGCTGCAAATTCAAGCCCTTTACCTGGAAGGGCCAATTGTAGACGGCTGGTTGGAATCGCATCGGCACACCTCTTCCCCGGCACAATCTGCCGCCACCGGAACGCTGCGCCACGCCGAAATTGCTCATCTGATGGAATACGTACAAGATCTGTGCAGTCAGCCTCAGGGTGAAACACCTGCACCCACTGAAGAAGCGTCTCGTGCTGGCTATCGGCTTTGCGGCCTGGATACCGACGGGCAGTTATGGTGCCGCCCCTGCCCCACCGAGCAGTTACCCTATGTCAGTTTGGCGATCGCCCGCTACCAAAAGTTGCGGCAATTGCTGGCTCGTAGACAGCTACTAGAAACCAAGCTGAGCCAGTTAGCCAAAACGCTGGTTGGCATTCACTCCCTTGTGCAAGACGTTTGAACGGTTTCCAGCGTATTCCCCTGGTGGGGTATCGCCAGATGTCGCGAGTGCTGGCAGAATTTAAGCAACAGAGTCATCTGCCAGCCGTTTAAAGCTTGCTATATATACGATTGTTCCCCAGCAAGTACGATCTTTATGCTGTAGCCAGGTTTCTTTATTGGAACTTGACAGGTTTTGCTTCAATTTAGGGCTAAATGGAGGTTAACCGAGCAACCGACGTTCTAGTTCAGCCCATCCGTCTGAAATTTTGAACTCCGCTCGTTTGGTAAAGCGGCTGTCTGTAGAGTTCAACCTTATGCCTAATCCGCAGATCTCGGCCATCATCTGCACCCACAATCGGGATAGCTACCTCGGAGCTGCGATCGACAGCCTGCTCAGTCAAGATTTTACGGGCGACTATGAAGTGATTGTGGTTGATAATGCCTCCACCGATCGCACCCGTGAGGTGGTTGAGTCGCGTCTGCCGCATCCGCGACTGCATTACCTGTTTGAGCCAACGGCGGGGTTATCGATCGCACGCAACACCGGCGCTAAGGCGGCGCGCAGTCCCATATTGGCGTATTTAGATGACGATGCGGTTGCCAGCCCTCAGTGGCTAAGAATGCTGCACCACGCCTATGAAACCAATGAGCAACTCGCAATCGCTGGTGGTAAAGTGACCCTACTGTGGGCACCAGGCATGATACCGCCTCGCTGGCTCTCCCCAGAGCTAGCCGGAAATTTAGGAGCCTACGATTTAGGCGATACTGTAACGTATATCGATCGCCCCGGCTTAACGCCGCGAGGTTTAAACTATTCCATCCGTCGCACATTTTTAGATACCATTGGCGGGTTCGATATTCATCTGGGTCGAGTTGGCAAAAATCTGCTCTCTAACGAAGAACTACACGTGACAGAACGAGCTTTAAACATGGGGTTACAGGTGGCCTACCTGCCAGAGGCACTCGTGGCTCACAATGTTGCTCCAGAGCGGCTACATCCCTTGTGGTTTCTGAAACGAAGCTGGTGGCAGGGAATTAGCGAATGTTACCGCGAACGGCTAGCCGGTCGGGCTGGAATTCACCAAATTCCGCGAGGTACAGAACGCTTGTTGCGAGGGGTATACCGTTCCCTCAAAGGCGTGGGCGATCCAGCAGAACGGTTTGATGGGTTGGTTTACGCTTATGGTCAAATAGGGTACATCAGGGCAGCAGTTCAGGGCATTCTACCAACGGCTCAGTGGCACAAACATTTGTGACACGGGTTCATCATTCTGTTTTCAGGGAATTCTTGTCTGTAAGGATCAGCATCACACGGCTTCGTGTTTCTACCGTTCCTTTGTTCACAAGCAACTTATTGTCATCCTGACTCTTGGCTATGTCCTATACGCCGTCTAAAATCCCCGTTTCGGTTCTCATTCCTGCTAAAGACGAAGAGGCTAATCTTCCAGCGTGCCTGGATAGCGTGGCTAGAGCCGATGAGGTTTTTTTAGTTGATTCCCAAAGTGGCGATCGCTCCGTTGAAATTGCCGAAAGCTATGGCGCAAAAGTCGTTCAGTTTCAGTTCAACGGACGATGGCCGAAGAAAAAGAACTGGTCGTTAGACAACTTGCCGTTTCGCAATGAGTGGGTGTTAATTGTAGACTGCGACGAGCGAATTACACCAGAACTATGGGATGAAATCGCGGCGGCTATTGAAAACCCAGGGTTTGGCGGCTACTACATCAACCGTCGCGTATTTTTTCTGGGCAAATGGCTGCGGCACGGTGGCAAATATCCGGACTGGAACCTGCGCCTGTTTCGCCATCAAAAAGGACGATACGAAAATCTTCAAACGGAAGAAATTCGCAACACGGGCGACAACGAAGTGCATGAGCATGTAGTGTTAACCGGACGAGTCGGTTATCTCAAGCATGATATGCTGCACGAAGATTTTCGTGACCTGTATCACTGGCTAGAACGGCACAATCGCTATTCCAACTGGGAAGCCAGAGTCTATCACAACTTGCTCAGCGGCATGAATGATCAAGGAACCATTGGCGCTAGCCCGTTTGGGGATTCAGTGCAGCGCAAGCGGTTTTTGAAGAAGATCTGGATTCGCCTACCGTTCAAACCAATCTTGCGCTTTCTCTGGTGCTACTTCATCCGGCTGGGCTTTTTAGATGGAAAACCGGGTTATATCTATGCCCGCTTGCTCAGCCAGTATGAATATCAAATTCAGGTCAAACTCTACGAGCTACGGCAGCTTGGCGGCTGTTTGAATGGTACACTCAAGTCGCACAGCGCACCGAAAGTACCTCGAACCATGCCGAGTACCGATCCGTCTGTGAACTAGTCATTTGGATATGGGCACGCGAGACGACCATTTTGCGACAGGCGAACCGCTTCCAGACCTGAATGCCAAGCCGTGGGTAGATTTGCGCCGCTATGACCAATCTCACTTCGACCGGGGACGACCGGGTTGGATGGTCTTAGTGTGGTGGTTGGTGCAGGCGATCGCCTTTCCCCTCAGCCCCCATCCCTTTAACGCTTTACGTCGAGGGCTGCTGCGGTTGTTTGGCGCTGATATTGGCGTGGGTGTTTTAATTCGCCCAACGGCTCGCGTTACCTATCCCTGGAAGGTGGCGATCGGAGACTATAGCTGGATTGGAGATGACGTGGTTCTCTACAGCCTCGACTCAATTTCAATTGGGCAACACTGTATCATCTCGCAAAAAAGCTACCTGTGTACGGGTAGCCACGACTTCACCGATCCGGCCTTTGGGCTAAAGACCGCACCCATTCGCATCGGCAACGGCGTTTGGCTTGCTACCGATTGCTTTGTGGCACCGGGCGTACAGATTGGTGCCAATGCGGTCGTTGGCGCTCGCAGTAGCGTTATGGGTAATCTGCCGGCCCAACAGGTTTGCTGGGGCACTCCCTGCCGCCCTCATTATTCCAGAACAATGCAAATTACTGATTAACGACCCCTGCTGTGCCATTAGCCTTTATTCAAACCGTTGAGCTTGGCTTGACCAGCGCAACAGCCGATAGCCCTGGGATTGTTGTACCAAAATGGCCTGTGCCGCGCCAGCCTGCGGCTGAATCACGCCCATAAACGTTTGATCAGGAGATTGAGTCAATTCGCTGTACATCAGTATCCCCTGGTCTGAGAAAATCAGCGTTTGAGCAGGCGGCAACGCTGTGCCCGCCTCGGTGCTGGTAGCCGAGTAGCGAGGGGATAGTTCCTGTGATGAAACGGTCACCAGGGCTTCAGGTTGACCATTCCCGGTTAAGTCAACGAGTTGAACGGGCAATCCTCCTACTTCTGGCAACAATTGCTCGGAGTTGATTTGAATTGGCAGAACGCGATCGGATTGCTGCAACTCGCGCCACAGCAGCGGCAACAGCGTGCGGAGTTGGGCGGGTTGCTGTTGCTCTAACCCCGCTAGAGCGATCGCCGTTCCCAACTCTGACCAGGCCAGGGTATTAAGCGTAATAGCCAGGGGTGGAAACGGCATCTCTGCAACGCTAGTGCCGCTCCTGGGCGCATCTCCAACCGCCAGAAGCTGAAGTTCACCGTTTCTACTTCGCACGGCTGTCACAGTGGATTGAACCACTTGCGGTTGGGCATCGTTTGTCCAAATGGCAATTTGAATCGATGGCTGAGCCGCCAACCCAAGCTGGTTTGCAATAGGCTGAGCCGTTTTAGCGGTACTGAGGTCAGAGGCGGGGGATCGCCGCCACCGTTCACCGTCATAAAATTCTGACACCCGAATCTGATACCAGCGTTGTCCAGTTGGTAAGGTGGGCGGTGAGTCTGGCTGAAGCGGCAACCAGTCGGCCAGCGTCACGGTAGTCAGGGGGGTGGCAGTGCCTATGAGTTGGCTGCTGTGCTGATTGGCTAAGTCTGGATTAGCTAAGTCTGGATTAGCCGGGTCTGAATTGGCTGCCGCCGTTGTTGCAGCAGTCGGGCGATCGATCAAATTCAGCACTTGCATCACCCGACTGCTGGTTGCAGCACTGGCGGTCAGGGTGCTGGTTCGTTGACGCGTCCAGACGATCGCGGCCTCTCGTCCCTGTTGGGAATAGGTGAGCAATGCCCCCCAGGTCAGCACATCTGGACGGCTGGCATTCATCCGTAACGCGATATCCACGCGTCGCCAGAGGCGATCGGCATCCGTAGCAATGAGGCCAGGAAGTTCGTATCCCTCCTGAAGTGCCGTCTGAACCGATTGCAGCGCGGTAGCCCAACGGCCATCAATTAACAGAGCGCTAACTTGCTGGCTAGGACTCGCCCACAGGCGATCGGCATTGGCTTTAGTGATAGCGGCATGGGCGGCAACTAAATCCAGTTGGGCTTGTGCCGCCGCCGTCCACCGTTGCCCCTGGCGTTGCTTAACCGACTGCATCACTTGCAGGGCGGGTGACCACAACCCGTTGCGGGCTAAAACCAGCGCGTTTTCGTAGGTGCGGTCGGCCAATGCTGATTCTGTGAGGGACAGCGCCTCCAAGCGCATGGGTCGGGCAGACGAGCCGCTCGCCTTGACCTGATACAGTTCGATCTCTGGCTCCAGGCCAATGGATTGATCTACGACGAGTTCGGCCAGTTCACCGCCCGTCATCTCTTGCCAGTAGGGTATTTTACCGGATGGGCTAGTCCATGACAGCAGCGATTCCAGGCGCGATCGCCCCGGATCGTAGTGAATCACATGCCCATAGACGACGCGATTACTGCCCCGTGCCCAGGTGCCGCTCAGTATCAGCCACATGCCGGGAGCCGTTGTTTTGCCAGCAATTACATTCACCCGTTCCAGGGGTAGAATGCGCGTGGAACCAGGGTTAGTGACTGCTGACTGCACCAAGGGCGCGATCGCCTCCAGCTCTTGTAGCCCTTTCACAGCGAGGCGATCGTGTAATATCAACACCTGCTCCTCCCGTGCCGCCGACTGACCGGCCTGGACGCGGTACACTCTGAGTTCAACAATGGAACCACAGGACGCAGATGCAGGAACGTTTGCCAAACTGCAATCTACAGCATCCGCTAAAACAGGAAATAGCAATAGCTCATCGGTTGATTCCACCTCGGTCTTCAGAGCCAGCGGCACACCCAGCAGCAACGCTTCCTGTTTCGCTTCTGCTCGAATTTCGCTGAGCGGTTTGGGTGCATCCCATCGTGTTAGCGGACGTTGACTCCACTCAGGCAATAGCCAGCTTAGCCACTCCACCGAGCCGGGGTTAATGATAAGCTGAACGGCCAGCCAGCCCCCGCCAACTACGGCTCCTGCCATTCCCAGCAGCGTTACCGTACTGATCCAACCCGATCGCCAGCTACGACGGATCGGGCCAGGGGACGACGACACCAAAATATTGACCTTAACCTCGGATGGCTCGGCAGGCACAATCGCCGATTCTGACGGCTGAGGTTGTGACGTAAGACGGCGAGAGCGGTTTGCCATAGCTGAACACTAAAACGGGCTGTAGCGCGCACCGTCAACCGGGATCTGAGTGCAGACCTGCTCGTAGCGCTGTCCTACTCGTTCCCAGGTATATTCGGTTTCAACCAGCGATCGCCCATGATGCGACAGGGTTTGACGCAGGTCGGCATCTGCAAACAATCGGCTGATGGCGTTAATGTACTCCCCAACGTGATTCGCCCGCAATGCCCTCAACGGACAATCTGGCTGATCGACCGCCAAACCTTCCAAACCGCGATCGCTGCTAACGATAGGAACCCCTGCCGCCATCGCCTCTAAGGTCTTGTTCTTGATGCCAAATCCGGTGCGTAACGGCACAACACACACCGTCGCCTTATGAAGCAGCTCAACCATAGAGGCGACCTGTCCCGTGACTATTACTCCTGGCTGGTTCCCTAACGCCAGCACCTCAGCGGTGGGACGCGCCCCAACAATGCTAAACGTGGCCTCTGGATAGCGTTGCCGCAGCAGGGGCATGACCTCCAGGGCAAAAAACCGTGCCGCGTCGATGTTGTGCGACGCATCCATTGTGCCAACGAAAATCAGATCATACTGGCTGGGATCGTGCTGGCGATAGGGAAATAACTCCAAATCCACTCCGTTAGGCACAACGTTGATGGCAGCGCTGGGGCAGAGCTGACGAATTTCATCTCCATCGTCGGTGGTGGTGACAACAATTTGGGAAAACTTGGCACAATATCGCTGTTCGTAGCGGTAGAGCAGCGGTAAATTGAGGCGATCGCGCCACGGATAAGCGGAGGCTCCCATTTCCAAATGGTTGCGAACCCAGGCATAGACGGAACTGTGAACGTTGACCACCGTTCGCACCGATTGTTGAAAGGTGGGACGAATATAAATTTCGTTGACGCTATGTTCACAGGTGATTGCATCAAATCGCTGCTGTTGAACCGCCGCATCAACCCAGGCTTGAATTTGAGGCGAATAGCGATACAGCACATTCGTAGGCGTGTTTTTTGCCAATGACTCAACAAACCGTCCCACTTTGCCGCCGACCCGTAACAGCGGAGTTTGAGCAACGGTGGCTTCTGGCAGGGGAACCATCACCAACTCATCAACCAGCGCCCGCAGTTGCTCAACCTCGGCATCCGATACCCCGTTATGGCGCTGGGTCAGCAATGTAACAGAATGCCGCTGCGATAAATAGTTCAACAAATTAAACGTGCGAATCTCCGTTCCCCCTCGGCTTGGCGGATAGGGAAAGGTCGAAGAAAGCATCAAAATATTCATAGGAATTTCGTTAACCCTTAAAGATTTAGCAAGCGGGCGATCGCATCACTAAATTCATTACGACAATCAAGTCAATTCGTTTACTGTCACAAAGTTTGCCCAGTTCAGTTCTACTCTAATCAGCATGAGTGCCAACCCAACACCAGTGTTATCCATCGTTACTCCTACGCGCGGCAATTTCGCGGCTCACTGGCTGTCTCAGTTGCTATCGGTGAAAGGGAACGTGCAATTCATTCTGATTTACCCGCCAGGACTCTCACCCAAACCGATTCATGACTCCAGGGTAGTGAGTTTAATTAGCCCTTACAAAGGCGAAATGATGCAGCGCTTTGTTGGTCTATTGAATGCCAGTGGTGCCTATCTTTTGGCGCTAGACGATGATGATTTTGTGCATCCCAACATTCTGGATCTGGTGGTTGATTATTTTCAAACCTATGGAAAAAGCTGGGTATTACGGCTGAAGAAAAAGGTGATTGATTTTCGACAAACTGAAGAGATCTACGCCGAATGGTCTGACCTCCCTGCTATTTCAGAGTTAGCCGTTTGTCGCAAAACGGCTGATACTCCTAATCCGTATCAACAGGGAACGTACACCGGTTTACTAGAACTGCCGATCGCCCCGCTCGACCTGCCATTTGACTGGCGCTGGCTGGTATTTCCGTTCCTATCTAGAAAAGACAACTATGGCTATCATTTTGAAAATTTCAATAACATTATTTGGCGACGTGAATTAGTTCAAGCGACGTTACCGGAACTCACACAAACCACTCAACTGCTTGGGGTTCTCACCTGGATTCCTAACTCTGGATTCGATCGCCTTTTAGGGTTATGGGTTCAGGCCAAGCATTACCAACCCAATGCCATCATTGGCCACTGGCTGCCCGGAAGCGAACAGATTCGCTACATTGATAAACCCACCTCGCTTAAGCCACCGCGCTTTCACGTCCTATCGGATGTTTTGTTGGTGAAGGCATTTCCGCGCTATGGGTATGTTTGGAACCTGTTTTTTAGCCAACTGTATCGCGTCCCCAGAACGATCGCCAAACTGAGCAAACTAAACCGTCTCAAGCGAAAACATTGAGGTAGAGCGTTGACGCTGGCTTCATAGTCCGTCCAGGCCACTGCACGGAAACGGTTGAAATTTGGTAATGCTTGCAACAATGGGCAACGCGATATCGCTCCTATACTGAATGGCGTGTATCAGGTTTGTAAAAACTTGAACCACACCACCAGGGTGCCTCCTACGTCTCAATTCAGCTTAAACGCCACGATTCATTCTGGTCGCACTTGGGCGATCGCACTTCAACCGAGGGAACGGTTCAGCCCGCACGTAGGTAACCCATCGTTCATGAGAGACGAAGACAAGCCCAAAGCACAATTAATCGAAGAGTTGGTTGCTTTGCGCCAGCGGGTTGCAGAATTGGAAGCCTCCAGCCAGTGCTGCCGTACAGAAGAGGGGCAGCACTGGAGTAGCGCCGAACTCCATCGGCTCGTCAACGAGCGAACGCTAGCCCTACAGAGTTCAAATGAGCAATTTATTACCGAAGTGGCCAAGCGACAGCAGAGCGAAAGCGCCCTGCGATCGACAAAAGACCAGCTCAAAGCCATTTTGGAAGCTGTACCCGGAATTGTGTCCTGGATCAGTTCAGACTTGCGCTACCTGGGGGTGAATCGGCATCTTGCTGATACGTTTGGTCTGGCTCCTGAAGCGTTTGTTGGTCAGGATATTGGCTTTTTGCAAACCAGTTCTGACTTTAGTGAGTTTGTCCGCGAGTTCTTTGCCAGCTCCGCTCAGGATGGCTGTCGTGAAGTGACGACTCAGCTTAACGGTGAAGTGCATAAGTACCTCATTGTGGCTCAAAAGTACGATCGCGACCGAGCGGCATTTGTGATTGGCATTAACATCACCGAGCGCTATCGGGCTGAAGAAAAATTGCGACAGGCTGAGGCTAAATATCGCAGCATTTACGAAAACGCCATTGAAGGCATCTTTCAAACCACGTTAGACGGATGCTACCTTAGCGCCAATCCGGCGTTAGCCCGCATCTATGGCTACGACACGCCAAACGACCTGATCACCCAGCTCACGCAGATCGAGAAACTCTATGTTGATCCCCATCGTCGGCAGACCTTTGTGCAACAATTGCATCACCATGATGCCGTGTTTGGGTTTGAGTCTCAAATTGTTCGCAAAGATGGATCTCAAACCTGGATTTCAGAGAATGCTCGGGCTGTGCGCGATGAACACGGCACTCTGCTGTATTACGAAGGCACCGTTGAAGACATTGCCGAACGCAAACAAGCCGAAGCAGCGCTGCAACAAGCCAATGAAGCGCTTGAAACTAGAGTTGAAGAACGCACAGCAGCCCTGCAAGCGTTGAATCAGCAGTTGATGGTCGAAATTAGCGAGCGGCAGCGGGTAGAAGCGGCGCTAAGAGCATCTGAGGCCGAACTGAAAGCGCTGTTTGCGGCCATGACGGATGCGATCGCCGTCTTTGACCGTGAGGGACGCTATCTTAAAATTGTTTCTACGAACTCTCAATGCTTACACCATCTGGAAGCCGAATCAGTTGGGCAGACGATTCATGATGTGTTGCCGATCGCCCAAGCCGACCTGGTTCTTAACCACATTCGCCTTGCACTAGAAACGCAGCAAACCGTCAGTTTAGAGTACAACGTGCCTCTAGCTCATTCTGGCGAAGCGGAGACGTCCTGTTCGACCCATACTCAACCCACTGAAGCGTGGTTTGTGGCAAATGTCTCTCCCATGCCAGAGAACCGAGTAATCTGGGTTGCTCGGGATATCACTCAGCGCAAGTATGCAGAAGAAGCCCTGCGACATGCAGAGGCCAAGTATCGTAGCATCTTTGAAAACGCAGCAGAAGGCATCTTTCAAACCACACCCGACGGACGCTGCTTGAGCGTGAATCCGGCGATCGCCCGGATGTATGGCTACAGCTCACCGGAGGCGTTCATTACTGAGATACAGGACATTGGGCAACTGTACGTTGCTGCCGATCGCCGCGCAGAATTTATGGCCGCATTAACGCAAACCGGAGCCGTCGCCAATTTTGAGTCTCAAGCCTATCGCAACGATGGCAGCATTATTTGGGTGTCTGAAAATGCACGGGTGGTTCACGATGCCAACGGCAACCTGCTGTATTACGAAGGCACCATAGAAGACATTACTAAGCGCAAACAGGCAGAGGCAGCCCTATATGAAAGCCAGCGAACCCTTTCCACTCTGATGAGCAACCTGCCAGGAATGGCCTATCGCTGCCTTAACGACTCCTGTTGGACGATGCAATTCGTCAGTGAAGGCTGTTACGACCTAACGGGTTACTCCTCCAATGCGTTGATTGAGAACAGCACGGTGGCCTATGCCGATCTGATTCATCCCGACGATCGCAAGCTGGTTTGGGGATGCGTGCAGGCGGCGATCGAGTCAGATCGTCCGTTTCAGATGGTCTACCGCATTCTCACTGTAACAGGCGATCAAAAATGGGTGTGGGAGCAGGGTAGAAGCATTCATACCGCAGGAGAAGTCACCGTTCTGGAGGGGTTCATTAGCGATATTACTGAGCGCAAACGAGCCGAACTGGCTTTGCAGGCCGAACAGCAAGAGTCGGAACGGTTACTGCTTAATATCTTGCCTGCGGCGATCGCCAAACAGCTTAAACAAACGCCTCAGTCGATCGCCCAACGGTTTGAAGAAGCGACGATTCTCTTTGCCGATATTGTTGATTTCACCACCTTTTCAGCCCAAATTTCGCCCACCGAGCTGGTTGGGTTGCTCAACGAAATTTTTTCTACATTTGACTATCTCGCCGAGTGGCATCACCTCGAAAAGATTAAAACCGTTGGGGATGCCTATATGGTGGTGGGTGGAGTGCCCACCCCACGGGAAGACCACTTAGAGGCGATCGCAGAAATGGCGCTGGATATGCAGCAAGCCATCTCATGCTTTCAACGGGAAGGAGGTAAACCCTTTACGCTCCGCATTGGCATTAACACGGGGCCTGTGGTTGCCGGAGTGATTGGGGTTAAAAAGTTTATCTACGATCTGTGGGGAGATACGGTCAATGTTGCCAGCCGCATGGAAGTACAGGGCATTTCGGGCGGCATTCAGGTGACGGATGCAACGTACTCACGGTTAAAAGACAAATATGAATTTGAACCGCGCGGCGCGATCTTTGTCAAAGGTCGTGGTGAGATGACGACCTATTGGCTGAAGGGCAGAAAGGAAGGCGATCGCTTCTACAAACCCGCACTGCTGAACACCGTTGAAGCGGTTCCCGTTGAAGCCATTCCATTTACTCCAGTGGCATGAACCGCACAACAGGGAAACGACCCTCGCCGTTTCCCGAGTTGAATCAATCCTGTGAGCGACTAGACTCCTAGCTCGGCCAAAATATCGCTAGCGTGGGTGTCCGTCTTCACCGCATCGTAAACTTTGACAATTTTGCCTTCACCGTCAATTACATAGGTCACTCGCTTGGAATAGCCGCCGCCATCCACATCGTAGGCTTTGGTGATGGTGCCATCCACATCCGCCAGCAGCGGAAAGGGCAGGCTATATTTATCGGTGAATAACTTGTGGGACGATTCATCGTCCATGCTGACACCAAAGACCGTCACATCTTTGCCTTGATAGTCCGCATAATAATCTCTGAAGCCACACGCTTCTTTGGTGCAACCCGGCGTATCATCCTTTGGATAAAAATAGAGAATGACGGTTTTACCCGCGTAGTCAGCCAAAGTCACGGTGTTGCCGTTTGTATCTTTGACGATAAAGTTAGGTGCCTGTGTACCGACTGACAGGGCCATATGCTTTTGTCCTTCCGCTTATATTCCAGTTACAAATTTTAACGTTAATCGGGTCGATTAGATAGCAGTTGCGATCGCCGGGAATCATTTTATCAACCAGCAGAATTGCTAGGGTGGAATTTGAATGTGGCGATCGCCATGAGCCAGATTTTCCTATTCCGTTTCTATGACTAACCTTCAAGACTCTTCTTCTGCCGAAAGCAGTAATTATGATCCAGTCGTTTGGCAAGAAATGCAGCGATTACATCGGCTCAAGGTGATTGGCCGCTGGCTGGTGGTGGGGCTGCTCTGGCTGTGCCTGGGGCCTATTAGCCTCTGGTATCTCCGTGCCGAAATTGCCCTGTGGCTGGACTATTTTACCTGGACAGCCCTTCGCTACGGTCTTGCCTAC
Organism: Oculatella sp. LEGE 06141; assembly: GCF_015207605.1. Classification (GTDB taxonomy): domain Bacteria; phylum Cyanobacteriota; class Cyanobacteriia; order Elainellales; family Elainellaceae; genus Oculatella. Next base: position 19,008 of record NZ_JADEWO010000007.1, on the reverse strand, counting down.
AACTTGCTTCCCACCATTTGCCTTGCGCTTTGTATTGGCCTGACCGTGTCTACCTTGCTCTGGCAAAGCAGCAATATGGTGTTTGGCCTCTCGCACGACCAGAAGAAACATCTGGAACAGAAGGTGGCTCATATCCGCCAGCAGGGAAGAAGCCATCCGTTATGGAAATGGGTCATCAAGCGATCGTAGACGGGTTCGCCGAATATGACTCTGATTGTGTGTATGCTGGCCGGGTAATGATGTTGGCTGTGGTCTCAGTCTGGGCAAACTACAAAGTGACTGTAGACACAAGGCTGCCATGAAACCCAGTTTCCAAAGAGGGCAACTGATTACCTGGAAAGATGATAGAGGGTTTGGTTTCATCCAACCAGCCGACGGCAGTCAAGATATTTTCCTGCACATCTCTGAACTAAAAGACTCGACTCGCCGTCCTCAGGCAGGCGACACCATTTATTACTATGCCGTTGTTAGAGATGGTAAAGCGTGCGCTTGTAATGCTTTTATTTTAGGAGCAAGAAATAAGCTAGCCTCAACCGCTTCGAGGAATAGAACCGCAGCAAATGGGGGAACCATATTCCCATTTCCAGTGGTCGAGGTATTGCTTCTATCAATCTTGCCCCTGCTTGGGTCACTTCACTTTACTTGGGCAACCCATAATCCGTTGCCGCTCATTCTCTATAGTGGCATGAGTCTATTAACTTTTAGCCTCTATGCCGACGATAAATCTCGGGCAAAGCGAGGTGACTGGAGAACACCAGAGAAGACGCTACATCTTTGTGAACTGGCGGGTGGATGGTTAGGAGGATTTGTAGCTCAACGCAGGCTTCGCCATAAAAGCAGTAAGAAATCTTATCAGGCTGAGTTTTGGACAATTGTCACGCTTCACCATCTTGTCTGGTTGGGTTGGTTATTCGGGTATAGAGTCTTGTAATGGGGGCGCAACCGAGAACTCAGGTGGTCTGCTGTTTCTCACTTTCAATGTTTAGATGAGGCAATTGCTCGTAATATTTCTTTATAGTTTTCTATAATGAAAGCGGCAGCACGTAGTGTTTAGGGATAATCATGGCTACAGACGCTCGAAAACAGCGAATCATGGAGCATTTGGCTCGCAGCACAGGAAACTTTATTCAACCCACGCCTCAGCGATCGGATTCTCGTAAGCGGCAAATTATGGAGCATATTCGCCTCAGCCAACAACGGTAGAGGTTGCGCGATCGCCTGTCTATCTAGATAGCCTCGTTTTCAATGCTCTTATCCATACAACGCAAACGCTGGCAAGTGTGAAACCGCTTGCCAGCGTTTGTTATCAGCGGTAAGAACTGCAAACTGCCATTACAGCAACTATTACGGCAACTCTTTCAACACCCCTGTCAATAATTCAAAGAGTTGATCGATATGGCTCTTCTCAATAATTAAAGGGGGTGACAGAGCGATGATATCCCCAGTGGTGCGAATCAACAGACCTTTTTCATAGCACCGCAGAAAACAGTCAAAGGCACGCGCGCCAGGTTGTCCGGCGATCGGCTCTAGTTCAATTCCAGCAACCAATCCCAAATTGCGCGTATCAATGACGTGGGGCAAGCCGCGCAAGGCGTGAACCGCCTCTTCCCAATAGGGTGCCAGGTCATTCACTCGCTGAAACAGCCCTTCTTCCTCGTAAACATCAAGCGTCGCCATTGCGGCAGCACAGGCCATTGGATGACCAGAATAGGTATATCCGTGGGCAAACTCGATCGCGTTTACCGGGCCGTGCATAAAGGCTTCGTAGATTTCTTTTCGCACCAGTACTGCACCCATTGGAATCGTGCCATTGGTGATGCCTTTTGCCACAGTAATCATATCGGGCACTACGCCAAAATAGTCTGCGGCAAAGGGTGTGCCAAGTCGCCCAAATCCGGTGATGACCTCATCAAAAATTAACAAGATACCGTGTTTAGTGCAGATTTCTCGCAACCGTTCTAAATAGCCTTTGGGTGGAACCAAAACGCCCGTAGAGCCAGCCACAGGTTCCACAATGACAGCGGCAATGTTGGATGCATCATGCAGTGCCACAATGCGTTCTAGTTCATCTGCTAAATGGGCACCCCACTCCGGTTGCTGACGGCTGAAAGCGTTGTGTTCCAGGTTATGCGTATGGGGAAGATGGTCTACTCCGTTGAGCAAACTGCCAAAAAACTTACGGTTGGGGCCAATACCACCGACGGAAATACCGCCAAAGCCAACACCGTGGTACCCACGCTCTCGTCCAATTAGCCGTTGCCGGGAGCCTTGCCCGCAGACGCGGTGATAGGCGATCGCAATCTTCAGTGCAGAATCAACCGCTTCTGAGCCAGAGTTGGCAAAGAACACATGATCCAGGCCGCTGGGCAGCATTTTTGCGAGGCGATCGGCCAGTTGAAACGCTCCGGGATGCCCCATCTGAAACGTCGGCGCAAAGTCGAGGGTTGCGGCCTGTTTTTGAATCGCTTCTGCAATTTTGGGACGGCAGTGCCCTGCATTGACACACCATAATCCTGCCGTTCCGTCCAGAACATGCCGCCCATCGTCTGTGGTGTAGTGCATGTCTTTGGCAGAGACAAAGAGGCGCGGCTTCGATTTAAATTGCCGATTGGCTGTGAACGGCATCCAAAACGCTTCGAGATCGGATTGGATGGCGGTTGTGGAAGGAGTAAGCTCTTGTACCATAGCTTTAAATAACGTTTTACTGAAAACGCTTGAAATCCTGGTTTACCGCCATTTTAACGCTGTGGTTGCGATCGCCAGTATCCCCGATGACATCTATTAATATTTCTCTAGCAAGCTTGAAGGAGGCTAACTCCCTTATTAGTTCTCTGGGGTGACCTACTCCCTACGCATCAGCGTCGGGGGCTTGCGCCTGCGGCAAGCCAGAAAAAGGGGCGGTTCGAGTGGCAACCAGCACGTTTGAAACCGCCTCTGAGGGCTTAAGGGGCGTATCCAGCACAGTTATCTACCCTTAAAAAAACATCCAGGGCTACTGCTCCCTCTGAGTCGCCTGCTGCTCACAACTTTTTGAGATAGTCAGCTAGCCGAATTGCTAAGGCAACCACTGTTAATGTTGGGTTCGCGTAACTAGCTGTTGCAAACACAGAGCTACTAGCAATGTATAAATTGCTTAAGCCATGCACCCGACCATTCACATCAACCACACCTGTTTGCGGGGTTTCAGACATGCGGGTTGTGCCAAGATGATGACCACCCTGTGCCGATGGGAAAATCGTGGGTAATGACTGGAGTTCGCCCACACCCGCTTTAGCGAATGCCTCACCAATCAAAAAAACCGATTTGCTAATGCTGTTAACGTCTAGCTCGGTACACCGCCAATCGACCTTGAGCTGGTTGATTCCAAAAGCATCTTTATTTCGACTTAAGCTCACCCGGCTCTCTGGATTAGGAACCTGCTCGCTATCAACCCGAAAGGTGTAGATACCTGACGCACTTTTAGCGACTACCGAGGGTAGCTTGCGATCGCTCAAAATTCTCTTGGTCATCCACTTATGAGAAAACTTCAGAATAGTGTCGAAATCAAACAGTATATTCCGGACATGCTGTGAAGGATACCTATATTTTTTTTGTTGATTGAGCACTCCTTTTAACAGATACGTTGCGGAAAGAATGCTGCTTCTGTGGCTTGGATCGCTAATTTTAGGACGTTCCATAAACACTCTTTGGTTCAGCAATCCGTACTGCTGACGCTTGTTTTCGGCGATCGCAATTTGCCGCTGACAATATACCCCGTCGGGTGTTTTTTCGTAATCCCACATAACCTTTTCAGGAGACTTGAATTTTACATCAAACAAGTGATTGATGTGCCCCATGTAAAACCGCCCAAGTAAATCGTGCTGATTACCAATGCCGTTTGCATAAACATCGTTCGACACGAGAAGCAGCCGAGTTACCTCTAAGCCTCCAGCCGCCAAAATAAATTGCCTGGCAGAAACAAGAAACTCATTTTTCTGCATAGAAGCAACCTGTAAGTAATCCACCCTGGTTCCTGCTGAATTAGTGATGATTTTGAGGCAGGTTGCATAAATAAAAACGTTCACATTCTGCGATCGCTTCAATGAATCTAAATACTTCCTGCCAAAATCTGTCGGTGGACTAAACAGATAAAGATGTTCAATCGAAACATCCGCTGATTCAAATCCGGATATCATCTTGCGGCGGCCAGATTCCGATAGCGCTTTCTCAGCAGCATATTCATACTGGCCGATCTCGCAATAGGTATGGGCACGCTGGTAATACGGGTTTAATTCAGTTTTGGTAATGGGCCATCCACTGTGGGGAACGTGCGGCCTCACCTCAAAATCTGATTCATCAAAGGGCACACATCGCCCTCCCCAAAACGTCGTTGCTCCACCAATCTGCCTGCGCCGATATTGTTCTAATGGCGTATGAACACTGAGATTAACTTCTCCATGATTTAACTGTTCAAGATTCTTTTCATACTTAATTCCACCACTTTCTAAAAGCAAGATGTTCAAGCCCTGGTTGCAGAGTTCATGGGCAATTGTAATTCCAGCCGGCCCAGCTCCAACAATGCAAACATCACATTCAATCGTTTCACCACTAGATATAGTACGAGCATCTATAATCATCGGTTAGCTCCAGAATTAGGGTTGCCGGAGAAGGAGCATAAATAGCCTTACCGAATGTTGATGAGGCAATGCCACTTCAACATCAATCCATTCAGTTCACTGCTACACGCTCAATGGAGGCTGCATATCGAATGCAACCCCTACAGTTCTCCGCTCAGAGGTTGTCTGAAAAGTAACAAACGTTCTGCATTCGTTCCCCAAGTTTGGGCGTTGAGCGTCAGCGCCAGGTCGAAAACTCGCGTCGCAGCCCAGAACTAAAGAATGGAGAGGGAATAGTTCAAGTTACAATCAGCCCCTTTAAAGCAACGCTTGCATTAAGGCTGCTTTCAGAGGCCACTCGAATGGCAAAAACCCTGATTCTTTTGCTAAAAATCTAGTGTCTGAGATACCCATCTCTTCGTTGGGTTGTCTGCCCAAGGTACTTCTCAGACCATGTGCAAATGCTTTAAATATTGACTCCAGCTTCCTGTTTTGTAGCGGGCTGCACCTGGGAAGCAAAATATTGCCGGATGACCTGAATGTTCTTCTCAATCTCGCGACGAGAATAGCCAGGATAGGTTGGTAGATAAAGTAATGTCTTCGCTACGTTTCTTGAGTTGGGGCAATCGCGATAAAAGTCCTTGAATCGGGCGGCATCAGAGGTACTTGTAAAATGCCCAGATGCTATATCTCGCCCGCTTTCATACATAAACCGAAGAAGTTCGTCCCGTTTGGCATATTGGACTGGAAACCAAAGGTAAGTGTGCGAGCCATCGGTTCGTGCAGGCGGCAGAATTAACCCATCAACATCTTTAAGACCTTCATGGTAAAGCAGACCATTTTCAATCCTGACCTTGATATCCGGATCGACCTTTTTGAGTTGTGAAAGACCAAGGCGAGCTTGAAAAGGGGTATACCAGGATTTGTATACATCGGGAAGTTCGGTAGCTGGTTTACTTTCCTGCGGCTTCCTTTGAACTTTTTTGTTAATGAACTTAACGTCCTTCAGGTAGCTCAATCGAATGATCCTGTAAGTCAACAACGGAAACAGAATGGGAGCATTGGTAATGTCATGTAACAACCCTGACTTGAGCTTCTTGGTGATACCGCGCAGGGGGGGATGCGAGAACCCGTTTAACTCATGACGAACTTGCTCGATTACATCTTTGCGATTGGAGATGATAACGCCTCCAAGCCATGTAGGTATGTTTTTATGCATCTCGAAGCTGAAGACCCCAACATCACCAATGCTGCCCACTGCGTTTCCTTGCTCTTGAACACCAAAAGCCTGGGCACAATCTTCAACCAATGGAACATTGAAGCGATCGCAAATCTCCTTAATTCGGTGCGCTTCAGCAGCCAGCCCGTGCAAATGAGTAATTAGAACCGCGCCTGTGTTTTCGCTAATCAAGCGTTCCACTTCCACAACAGTAATGTTGCAGGTTTCCCGATCAACGTCAGCAAATACAGGCCGCCCTCCGGCAAAAATCACCATGTTGACCACATCAACAATGGTATAGGGGGACAAAATTACATCTTGTCCAGGCTTGATTAACGCCTTAAGCGCAAGGTAAATTCCAAGTCGGCATTGGTAGACACAAACGGCATATTCAGTTCCAAAACGAGTGCAAAGTGTTTGCTCAAACTGCTCAACCTCTTTTTTACTGTGCCGAAATCGCCCGCCTAATACGTACCTCAAAAACAGCAGATAACTATTCAAACTCGTATACAGTCGGTTCTTCGGTTGGGGTCCAAGAGTCAACATCATTTTTTGTCTCCAGCCTTGTGTTTTTCAGAATGGGCAATCCCACACCGTTTGTCTTCGTCAAAACAAAAGTTCCTACTGAACAATTTCTATACTGAATCAAATCGAGTATATTCACGCAAGCAATCTTGCTAATTCATAAAAACTTTTTCATCCGCACAGGCTGGGTAGTCCCATGCATCGGCTTAAAGACTACAACAGATCAAACCCTCGTCTGGCAAAGGTTTGACAGCGAATAACAGAGGCTCTTTCAGGAGAAAATTAATTGTTTATTAGCGAAAAAAGATGGACAGTGCCTGTGCTATAGAGTACACAGGCTACTGGGTCAGAGTGAGTTCGGGCGGGGAAAGCGGAGGCTCCCAAGAGGCAAAAGCGGTTAGCCTGATAGACCCGTTTTTAGAGGAGAAAGTCGGATGCAGGCTAGAGAAACGGCTGCCTCTAATGTGAAGAACAGATGAACCTGACGACGTAACTCGTACCGCAACCGTAAGATTTCCTAACAAACTGTGTTGCAAATTCACAGCAAAGCGGGGGTGCCTGCCGCTGGTAATACATCACGAATGGCATTTTGGCATCCAGAAAATGTTGAAACTATTGTATTGCCATCGTGTTGCCGCTGTATTAAAGTTCGTTGAAGCTGCGATCGCCAAGCCACGGAAAGGCAACAACGTTCTGTCAATATCGAATTCGCGGATCAATATAGGCATTGAGGATATCGATTGCAATGCTGGCGATCGCCACAATTACAGCAAAAAAGACCAGAATGCCCTGCACGACTGGGTAATCGCGGAATTCGATCGCTTCATACAAACGGTTGGCCAAACCAGGCCAGGAAAACGTCACCTCTGTGAGAACCGCTCCTCCCAGCAAAGAGGCGATCGTCAGTCCCAAAACTGTGACAACCGGAATCAGCGCATTCTTGAGCGCGTGCGCTACTACAATCCGCACTTCGGGGATGCCCCTGGCCCGTGCAGCTTCCACATAATCCGCTTTCAGGGTTTGCTTCAGGTTCACCCGCACAATCCGTTCAAAAATGCCGCTTAGCAGAATGCCCAACGTCAGGCTGGGCAGCGTCAGATAATACAAGCTGGTGAAAAACTGCACCAGGTTGATGCTCAGCAGACTGTCCACCACATACAGCCCGGTTGGGCCTTGCGGCGGAGCCATCGCCAACGGAAAGCGGGTACCAATGGGAAACCACCGCAACTCCACCGCAAAAATGAGCTGCAAAATCATGCCAAACCAGTACATTGGCACCGCATAGGTGACAATGCCAAACAGCCGTCCCCCGGCATCCAGAGCCGTGTTGGGTCTAGATGCCGCCAATGCCCCGATGCTGACACCAACCAGCACCGACACAACCATGCTAAAGACGGTCAGTTCTACGGTTGCCGGAAAGTAAAGCTGAATAATTTGCCAAACGGATTGCCCCTGGCTGGTTAGAGACGTGCCCAAATCGAGGTGCAGCAGGTCGCCAATGTAATTGAAATACTGCGCCCACAGCGGCTCATCTAGCCCCAACCGCGCCCTCAGTGCAACCTTGGCACTTTCGGGTGCCCGCCCCCCTAATACCACATCCACCGGGTCGCCGGGAGTGGCTCGTAATAGAAAAAAGACCAGCGTCACCAGCGTCCAAATCATCAGCGGCGCTAGCATCAGGCGCGACAGGACGTAGTAAAAGAGGGCGGTAGAGCGCGACATAGGTTACTTGCTAATCTGCCAGAGCAAAAACTGCTGAGTTGGTTCAATATCAACGTTGTTCACGCCTTCTTTGGCAAAGATATAATCTTTGTTTTGCCACAGCGGAATGTAAGGAACGTCTTCAATCAGTATGTCTTGCAGTTCAGTAAAGATAGCATCACGGGCTTGAGGTTCCTGTTCGGCTCGCTCGTTTTTGATTAGTTCGTTGGCGCGATCGCTGTAATAGAAGGAGCCGTTATTTTGGCTCGCGCCCTGTTCGCACAGAGCAGAGGATGACCCCTGATCGCAGCTTAAGAACGGCTGAATAAAGTTGTCTGGGTCAAAGAAGTCTGGGTACCAGTTCAGCAAAACCGTTTGGTAGGCTCCCTTTTCGATATTTTCAGATAGAGTCGCGCGTTCGGTGCTGTTAACTTCAACCGTGACCAGACCGGGCAACGCTTGCTCAATCGATTCCTTGAGCGTGTTGGCTACAATGCCCCGCTGGGTTGAGGCCGATGGATACCAGATTTCGAAGGATAACGGATTCGATTCTGAGTACCCCGCTTCGGTCAGGAAGGTTCTCGCTTTGTCAAAGTCGCCGTCGCCATAGGCTTCCTTAAAGACGGGCTTTGAGATCTCGAAACTGGTAGGCAACATGCTGTACAGCGGTTCTGCCTGGTCTTGGAACACTCGCTGGTTCATCAAATTGCGATCGATCATGGCAGCGATCGCCTTTCGCACGTTCAGGTCATTGGTCGGCTCCATCTTCTGGTTGAGCGACATGTAGTTCACCACGGTGGTGCCGGCCTCAATCACCTGCCAGCCGCCATTGTCAGCTTCTCGCTCTAAACTGGCAATTTGCTCTGGATCTAGGGTTTGATAGGCCACATCCAGCCCGCCCGTGCGGAAGGTATTGTACAGGTTGGCAGGGCTGGCAAAGATCTGAATATCAATACCCTGGTTGGCTGGTTTTTCACCCCAGTACTCTTCGTTGACATCCAGACGCACCGCATCAGCACTGAGAGAAGCTAACTTATACGGCCCCGTACCGATAAACGAATCAGGCTTAAAGTTACCCTCACCAATTTCATAGGCTTCGGGCGAAACTGGAGTCACGCCCCAGAAGCTCAACAGGGACGGAAATGCAGCAAACGCATATTTCAGCGTGATGGTTAGCTCGTAGTCTCCAGTCGCTTCTACCGAATCAACCTGATCGGAAAGTAGAAACGCCGGATCGCCGCCGTTCGTCATGAAGCGATCGATCGAAAACTTCATCACCTCTGCATTGAACGGTGTACCGTCGTGGAGCGTCACGTCTTCCCGTAGCGGAATCGTGTACGTTAAACCATCCTCGCTCACGGTCGGCATTTCGGTAGCCAGTTGGGGAACCAGGTCGGTTGTGCCGGGTTCGTAGGTGTAGAGGCGATCGCCCAGGTTATACAGCAAAATTCCAGTAAAGATGGTGTACGCATCTGCTGGGTCAAGCGTTTCTGCTTTTTGCGTCGTTCCTATGGTGATGCGGTTGCTGCCCGCACTGGCAGAAGATGTTGGTGCGGTGGTCTGTGGTCTGGCACAACTGACAATCAGCGCAACACACGCAGCAAACACGCCCACAAATTTGAAGAGCGATCGCCTTGTTCTCCGAGAGAATCCCAACCCGTTCATAGAGCGTTACCTAAGGTATTTTTAACAGGGGCTATTATCTATCCGCATCCAGAACTTTATACACCGCCTGCCTGAATAACTCAATTATTCTAGTGAGAAAAAACGTGACCTGACCGGGTTCCGTGGGTTCACTATTATTTACAGTGTCTATTTCCTTTGCTTGAAGGGAACTGTGATAGCGTATCCGCCGTATGCATAACCTGTTAGATATGATGAGCCATCAACGATTAGCGCTTTTCCTTGCTCCCCTTGCCTTGAGTTTGGCCGCTACCTCTGCTGTTGCCCAAGACGCAACGGCTGCCCCCACCCGTGTGTGTGCCTACAACCCCAACTCCGGCATCCCTAACCCACTGGGAATGCGAGCTTTCGTTTCGGCTACGGAATCTGGCGGCAACACCACCTTTACCTTCGAGCAGTTTCCCTCTCCGGTTGGGGGTGGCTCGCAACCCGTCACGATCGCCTCGCAACGAACCCTAACCATTTACGGCGTAGGGGTAGAGAATGCCCGTCAACTGTTGCTGGCAAATCCTGACTACTACTCAGAATTGTTGGGGTATCCCAGTGAAGCAGGCTTTGCTGCCGTCAACGAGGTGCTGGTCTGTCAGCAGGCGATCGCTCCTACGCCCGTCCCCCCTGTCTCTGCGCCGCCTGTCTCTGCGCCGCCTGTGTCCAGTTTGCCCGATGGCGTGTATCGCTACTGGAATGGCGCGATCGCACCGGGAACGGTGGTTAGCGACGAAGAACTGCTCAACCGTGGCGGCGCAACCTTCCTGTTCCGCAAGCAGGGAAATCGAGTCGTTGGTACCTTTGCCTATGTTGATGGTGAAGCTATCTGCCTGACTGGACAGCTCAACGGCAACACCGTTACTGGACAGGCATTTTCCGAGGATTCCTCCGTTCGTAATACAGGAGAGCAGTTCACCGCATGGGGGCCATCTGGCTTCCTCCAGGTACGCCGGGGACGACGAGTTGGGAACCGCAGCCGATACGATAGTGCCCTGCTCAATCTCAGTGCGCTGAGCCGCATCAACACCGGAACACGTACCCCGGCCAGCACCTGCCAGTAGTGGTGTCGCTAAATCGAGTAATACAGCGGAAAGGCTTTTGCCTCCTTCGGCTTAACATACACTCTCTGCTGTGGTTCTAGCTTGAGTTGGTCAAACCGTTCACGAGTCAGGTGGGCGGTCACGACCTGCCCATCGTCCAGAGTTAGCTCAGCCTGAATTTCCCAACCCAGGTGAATCAGACGGCTAACCCTGGCTGGAACCGTCGTGCCGTTTTGCTGCGTTTCAATCAACACATCCTGGGGACGCAGGAAGACTTCAGGATGTGTTGATTCAAAGCCATTGCCCTCAAAGATGCGCGAGGTGCTGGGCAGTACGTTTACGGGACCAATAAAGCTCATCACAAACGCGCTAGCCGGGTTGTCGTAGATTTGGGCAGGGGTGCCCACCTGCTCCACGCGTCCTTTGTTCATCACCACAATTTCATCGGAGACTTCCATTGCCTCTTCCTGATCGTGGGTCACAAAAACGGTGGTGACATGTACTTCATCGTGCAGCCGACGCAGCCATGCCCGCAGGTCTTTGCGAACTTTGGCATCGAGTGCGCCGAAGGGTTCATCTAGCAGCAACACTTTAGGTTCAACCGCGAGTGCCCGCGCCAGAGCTACCCGTTGCCGCTGCCCGCCGGAAAGTTGGGAGGGGTAACGATCGCCCAATCCTTGTAACTGCACCAACTCCAGCAGTTCTTCGACCTTGGCTTTAATCTTGCCCTTGGGGGCTTTGCGAATCTCCAGGCCAAACGCAATGTTTTTACGAACGCTCAGGTGTTTAAACAAGGCATAGTGCTGGAAGACAAAGCCAATGTTGCGGTCTTGCACACTCTCGTAAGTGGCATCGCGGCCTGTGACAAACACTTTGCCCGAATCGGGCATTTCCAATCCTGAAATTAGCCGCAACAGAGTAGATTTGCCTGAACCAGATGGCCCGAGCAACGCAACCAGCGATCCAGTTTTTACCTCCAGGCTGACCTGATCGACGGCCAGAAAGCTGCCAAATTGCTTAGAGACATCTTGAACGACAATGCCCACTGAAATACCTCACCTAGTCAAACACGGCTAGCGGTTACGCCTTTTACCACACTTCAAACCTGACGTGTGCTGATTGCAATCCCCAGTTCACCGATGGGCTTACTGTAGATATATATCATACAAATTAACCCATCGAGTCAACTAATCGATCGCGATCGCGCAGCTTTGTTGATTTTCGCCTAAATCTTCACCTCTTGATGAAGCACTGCGGGAAACCACCCAAAAAGACGAGGCCAACTGCTGTTGCGATCGCTACTGTGATGAGTGGACATCATCACTCCCTCAATGGACGTTCCTCTGTTGGGGGTTTTTTAGGCTCATAAGCGGCAAGTCGGACGGAAGCAACGCAGGCCAGTGGTGCATCGTTGGTCGTTCATCTTCAGCCCTAGAGCCTAGAGTTCCTCAAATCAATCAGGTAATTATCAACAGCCCTTAAGTAAGCTTCATCCCCGTCCACACTAGCGGATAATCGATTCGTGCGAATTGCAGCTTGCACTAAATCTTCTGCCGTTACGGCTCTGGTGGTGTACTGGGAGATCAAACCTCCAGCGGTGGGAATGCCTTCCGTGGCTAGATAGCCTTGATACGCCAGCCGAACCAAAGTGAATGGAGTCACCTGAGCAACCTCACCGCCTTCCACCACCGATTCTTTGGTCTGACGGTTGCCGTACAACGCGTCGTAGCTGGATAATGCCAGACCAGGTAACGCCAGAACAGGTGTAGTCATCAAGCAGGATGTTGCGATCGAGAAACCAGCCAATAATGAACATTTCATGACTCAGGCTCCTTTGTTGTTTCCTTGCGTGTTGTGCAAACGGTTTGCTTACCTGAATACGAGAATGCAGTCCGATCCTGAAACACTTTTGAGACACATCTGAGAAGCGGTAGATCGTTTGCTGAGAAGTCTGAATGCTGAGAAGTCTGAGTGCTGAGAAGTGTAAAGGGGAATCAACCTGGAGCAACTCAAACGGTTGAGAAGCAAAAAATGAATCGTCAACAGTTCGGTTTCAGCGATCGCTGTCTATCGGGCAGACGGAACAGCGCTCAAATCCAGCTACAGCAGCGTTTCAAGCTTCTAGCTCCGCTTCAAATGATGCTTTCTATCTAGTCTGTTGGCGTTGGGGGTGTGCTGCTGTCGCGATCGCAACAATCGTTGATCATTTGCAGCATCCTGGCTCAGGACTAAATTCACCATTGGCTGGCTAAACCACCAGGCTTCGCTGGGTTGCAAACAGTGATGATGCTACCGTCTAAGAGGATGTTTTAAAGGTTTAATTTGTAGCCCGACCCCTGTAAAGGTGGCCTTGTAGAGGTGGCGTAGACCCTGCAACAAGCAAGCGACGGGCAATACATCTGGGTCTATTTCAAGCGATAAGCGATACCTGCCGAATGCTCGGTTCGAACAGCCTCTAGCTCAAGGATCGGTTCAAGTTCCTGGCGATACTGTAACCAGGCATCGAGGCTGGCCTGATTGGAGTTCGTTGCTCGTTGCAGCAAAACAACGCCATCTTGAAAGCTAACGATTCCATAACGCTGATTGTTGAGGAGGCGATCGATCGCGGGTACCAACCGCCGAATCGCCTGGCGATCGTCCACAAAGGCGGGTTGATATTGCTGGTGCTGCCATACATCGACGACAGCATAGTCCACTTGAACCACCTGGCGATCGTCGTTTCGTAGCCGCAATTGCGGAAACCGTATCACTTCGCGGCGATTCGACACATGCGGCACAATGTAGCTGGTTGCAGCCACACTGGCATCTGGGGGAATGTTGGCTAAAATGCCTTCGATCGCCTCAACATGCTGCCACTGCCGCGCCGGAGAGGTGTATACCCACGGTTGAAATGAGTTGGGAATAGCAAACGACAGTGCCCGATTAGGATTAGCTGTCACGCTTAAGATTAGCGCTAGCAGCAAACATCCACCCCAAATGCGACGAAAGCGCAAGCGAAAGTGCTGCGGGTGGCTAACCCACCACAGAATTGCTCCATAAAATAATCCCGGCACCAGCGTGATCGCAAAACGGCGATCGATCGACAGTGCCGACGGGTTTTGCTGCATCAAAAGCTTGAGGAGCGGAAAGCCTGTTAACGCCCATGCGCTGGGAGAAATTACCGGAATAAAGGCCAGCGGCAACCACTGCGCCAACAAATAACGAAGGGTGCGATCGAGCGGCGTAAAAATGGTCGCTATCAGTTGCCCCGGATTGCTGAGAATGCCCCACAACACCTGCAATGTTGATGCTTCATCGCCTTCCACAAACTGCCCAAACTCCTCAACCATGAAGCGTTGTGAGATATCGGGTGAAAACAACGGCATCACCCAATTGGTGAGCAGCAACATATATGCCAAACTCAGGGCGCAAACGGCCAGACCCAGCGGCAGATAGCGGCGGCTTACAGCCAGATAAAACCCAACCCCAAACAGAATCACACCCGCATCTTCGCGCACCAGCAGGGTGAGTATCGACAATCCGACAAAAACCCACCACCAGCGCTTCTCCAACGCCAGCAGTAGCCCAAACACAAACAGCGGAATTTGACTAAAATCGTGGAAATTTGCCAGTGTGGGGCCAATTACCGCATTCGCAGCATAATAGCTGGCCGTCAGCCAAACCGAGAGTTGCGGTGGGTGATACTGCCGGGCCAGGGCGTATAGCACCAATCCTGCGATCGCCACCAAAAGAACTTGTAAAACAGAAAGACCCGCCGGAGACGGAAACAGCGCATAAAACGGCAACCACAGCAGCAGAGCTGGCGTAAAATGCTGCCCCAGGCGACGGTAATCAACCTCTGGAATCTCCCCCTGGGCAACGGCGATCGACTCGGTTGCCGAAAGCGATCCCTGGAAGAAATGCCCATGCAAACTATTCCAGAAAACCTGATTGAAAATACCCTGGTCAAACGCCGCATAGGTTGGGTAATAGCCGTAATAGCGCAGCAAGACCAGTCCGGCACCTAGCACCCAGAACACTATCGCTATCCCAATTACGACCCGTAGCCCTGGATGCTTGCCCGCTTTCATACTGTCTATCGATCGCTAGTTCAGTGATCACCCTCTCACGGATGGGCTAATCCCTCAAGAGCAGCGCCAAAGTTTGAGAGCTACCGTCTTACAGCAGTTCTCAATCGAGTCAGCCCCAGTCTCGTCAAGATGGGCGTGGGGTGTAAGGTTTGAGGCGTGGTGAATGCAACTGAAAATGGCTGCAATATCGTTCCATTGGAATGCTAAAACGCTCACTGAACTGGATAACCGGCGGCGGCGATCGCCTCCTTAACCGATTGATCTGCTGCCTGCGTTTCGACACTAACCGCCTTTGTTTTAGTATCAGCCTCAACCGTTGCCGCAGGGTCAACAGATTTAACGGCCTTGGTAATGGTCTCCACACAGGCAGAACAAGCCATCGTGGGAACGGTCAATTGAAGGTTACTCATCGGTTTCGCACCTGAAGAACTAGAAGAACCAATCGGGTATCGAGCTGGTTGCACTTACTCTTCTATCTTAAAGACTCCAGCCAACTGGAGAATCAACCCTGCTGTGCAACAATTTAACCAAAGTTGTAGACAGACAGGCAAAATAAGAAGGCCGCAATCAGCCGATCGCACGTGCGGTTCCAATTTGAAATTGCAGTTTTAGCGGTTCATGGACTCACAACTGATTCAACTTCTGGTGAACGGCATTGCTGTCGGTAGCGTCATTGCCCTAGCCTCTGTTGGCTTAACGCTCACGTATGGCATTCTGCGTTTGGCTAACTTTGCTCATGGCGACTTGATGACCTTAGGCGCATATTTAACGCTGCTAGCCAATGCCAGTGGGGTCAATATCTGGATCTCCATCGCAATTGGTGCCGTGCTAACGGTTGGAGTGGCATTGCTCACCGAAAAGCTGCTGTGGTCGCCCATGCGCGATCGCCGTGCCTCAACCACCACCCTCATCATTATCTCGATTGGCTTGGCGCTGTTTCTTCGCAATGGCATTATTTTGCTGTGGGGTGCCAACAACCAGTCCTATCGGTTGCCTGTAGCCAGCGCGTTGGATATCTATGGCATTCGCATTGCCCAAAGCCGTGTGATTGTAGTGGTACTGGCAATCGTCGTTATCTTTGGACTGCACTACTTGCTGCAAAATACCAAAATTGGCAAAGCGATGCGAGCTGTTGCCGATAACGTTGACCTGGCTCGCGTCTCTGGTATCAACGTTGAATATGTGGTGATCTGGACGTGGGTTATTGCTGCCGGGTTAACCGCTGTGGGCGGCGGCATGTATGGGCTAATTACGGCTGTGCGGCCCAACATGGGCTGGTTTTTAATTTTGCCTATGTTCGCCTCCGTCATTTTGGGTGGCATCGGCAATCCTTATGGGGCGATCGCTGGAGCGTTTGTCATTGGCATCACCCAGGAACTTAGCACCTACTGGCTTTCACCCGAATATAAACTTGGCGTTGCTCTACTCATGATGATACTGGTGCTGCTGGTTCGTCCCCAAGGCTTGTTTAGGGGCACTTTCTGATTCAGGATTTCACAGCTTATCTATTACATTGCCCACGAAAATACATTGCCCACTAGAAACACATTGCCCACTAAAAAAGACGCACCAGGTTGTGCGTCCTGCTTTGGACGTTGCAATCGTTGAAGACAGAGTATCCAGCGATCGCAACGCCCTTCTCAGAGTAAGTGGTCTATGAGCCAGATTTTGGTGAACCAAAACGCCAGGAATGGCTATCTGAGGATACCAAAGTAGAAGGCCGCGACAACAAAATTACCCAACAGCAAGAACAGCGCCCAGAACGTCCGGAAAGGATACGGGGGCTTTCCAGTGGTAGGAACATCGGCCCTCATTTTTTCTGTTTTAGAAGTCATAAGAATGAATTCCGCCTAGACAACTTAATTATTCATTAATTATTCATGACAACTGACACACAATCATCTATCGCTTGGTAAAAATCAACAGAAGAATTTTATACGTTTTGTGACATTGCTCCAGAAGCAAGACCCTACAGGGATTTTCCCTGGCTGCGCCCCAGTCAATCAACAGTCAATCAACGCTAACATGCAGCGCTATTCGCTCTCTCCAGCATGGTACGAACTGCGTACCAGCGGCCCAGACCGAACGTGGGCAAAGCCCATTTCTCGGGCGATCGCACCTAACCGCTCAAACTCGTCTGGGGTCCAATACTTCTGCACAGGCAGATGAGCCAGAGAAGGACGCATATATTGGCCTAGCGTCAGGCGATCGCAATCCACTGCCCGCAGATCGTGCAGGGTTTCCACAATTTCTGCTTCCGTTTCACCATGCCCCAGCATCAATCCAGATTTGGTAGGAAGGGTTGGGTTCAGCGCTTTCACCACATGCAGCACATGCAGCGATCGCTCATACTTTGCCCCCCGTCGCACCGGCCCTTGCAGGCGGCGAACCGTCTCTACGTTGTGGTTATAGCAAGCGGGGTTAGCCTCAACCACGGTTGCAATGCGCTGCTGCTGCCCGTCTATGCCACTCGCACCGCCCCAAAAATCCGGTGTTAGCACTTCAATTTGCGTCCCAGGGTTGAGCCTGCGGATAGCCGCCATTGTCTTGGCAAACCAGCCTGCTCCCTGGTCGGGCAAGTCATCCCGTGCCACTGACGTTAGCACCACATAGCGTAACCCCAACAACTGTACCGATTCAGCAATTTTTTGAGGTTCCTCCACATCCAGCGGCATCGGAGCGTGCCCTTTATCGACCTGGCAAAAAGCACAGGCACGCGTGCAAACGGGTCCCATTAACAGAAAGGTAGCTGTTCCCTGGGCATAGCATTCGCCCCGATTCGGACAACGGCCTTCTTCACAAATGGTGTGAATCTGCCGCTGCTTAATAATGCGCTGCACGGTCGAAATGTCACTCGCCTTACCGATCGGTCGGCGCAACCAGTCGGGCAAGTTCGCCAATGGAGAGTCTCTGCGCGGCGATCGCGGCGGTTGGGTAGGCAGGTCTACAGACGGAAGGTTGGCAGGTTGATTCATAAGGAGGACTGGTTTGATCGGTTCGCTGTGCGATCGGCAACTCGTCAACGCTACCGCCACATCCCGATTCTAAACCCATACCTTCACTCACCTGAAGGAATGAACCAGCAGACGGGTGACTCGATCGCCGCTAAACATCTAACCTGGGACAATGCATGATTTCCAAACGGCATGATACAAGTCAACTAGTAAAGAGCGATCGCCCGCTTAAATGCCTTCAGCGATCGGCAATCGTTTAGAGATAATATCAACCAACTTCACCGTTCAACTGGGCGGAGCTTTTGCCTGGAAAGCGATAGATTTGGAAAATCTAGGTGAATAATAGTACTGTGTCAGCAGTCTTAACCTCAAACCGAGATGAAAGCTTGCCCCCTAGCTAACCGTACGCGAACCCACGCTGGCGTGGTCTAACCAACGGCATCTAAAGCGACAACCCCTCGTCTTTAGAGTCATCACATGCCTTATTCTAATCTCTACGCAGGTTTCAGCCTTCATCAGGATTAAAAGACACCCGTTGTCACACCGTTAATTTCATCGTTATTTTCTATCCTTTGTTCCTTCCGTCACACCTACAGGAGTCTGTCGTGGCAAGTCACAAAATCCTGGTTATCGATGACAGCAGAGTCATTCGCAACATGGTTCGGGATATGCTTCCGAAGGGAAATTTTCAGGTCTTAGAAGCCAAAGACGGCATCGAGGGTCTGAATACGATCCAGCAAGAACGCCCCAACCTGATCATGCTAGACTTTCTGCTGCCTCGAATGAGTGGCTGGGAAGTCTTTCAGCAAATTCAAGTCCATAACGAACTGCAAAGCATTCCGCTGGTGCTAATGTCGGGACGACGCGAAGAGGTCACCGAAAAGATTCCCGAACCCTTCGAGTTTTTTGAGTTCATCGAAAAGCCGTTCGAGCAAAAGGAATTGATTGAGGCCATCAAATCAGCGATGGCAAAAGCACGTCTGCCGCGTCCGCAGCAGGCTGCGCCGCGCCCTCCTGTAGCCGCAGTTACGCCCCCGGCCACTGATGATACCAGTGTTGCCGAGATCGCTGCACTCAATCAAAAGGTTGAACGAATGCAGGCGGAGATCGACATGCTGAAGAAGCAAATGGCGCAGTTGTTGACCTTCATCAAACAAAAGCTGAAATAGCCCAGCGTCTGTGAGGCGATCGACGGTTGATCGCCCCAGATCGTTACCTACCAGCCCCAGGTAC
>NZ_JADEWO010000079.1 GCF_015207605.1 Oculatella sp. LEGE 06141 | reverse complement strand
TCTTCGCCCCCCACTCCCGCCCCGACCGAGGCCGTTTTACCTACTGCCGATTCGCTGTTGCCGCTGCGATCGCCCAATGATATCGACTTGAACCGTTTCAATACTCTGGTCGGCGATTGGCCTGGTGAACCGCTCAAGGATATGAAGCATCTGTTCGTCAAAAAAGTGATTTTAGACGACCAAACCACTATTGATGTTGAAACCGTTAAAGTTCCCGGATTTATTGGCATTGCTGACCCGTTGGAACTGAAAGACGTTCAGGACGAAACCGTCTCCGGACATGAGGATATCGCCAAATTTCTGGCGCGGGATGGTTTGCTGATTTGCACCTACCAGTGGCATAAAGAGCGACACGGTGTCGCAATGGATTTGCGCCAGCCGTTGTCTGCTGATTTGTTTACAGAAGCATTTATCAAAAACGAAGGACACCACTCTGGGGCGGTTGTTCCAGCATTGTTAAAAACTGAAACCGGCAGCATTGTGAATGGGTTTGCCACCTTCAACGAACCCGATGGCTATCACAACGGTTTATATGGCAGTAATGGCTATGTGGCCGCCGCACAGAAGCTTGTTTTTCCAAACTTTGTGACCAAACGGCAGGCTCGTGGCTATACCGATTCGATCATTTGCTGGATGGCGATGATGAATCCCTTTGCCCAATTTCCACCCGACTACAACGGTGGCGACCCAACTTACATCAGCGATCGCCACCGTCTGCACGAATTTCTGAAAAACGTGCTGCTGGCTGGCTTGGGCGATCGCCAGGCTCTGTCGTACTTCAACGACCCGCTGCACAAAACCTACTGCGCCGAGTTTATGTTTGTTGGCCTCAACACGCCTGTTTATCCCTTTACCCGGAAAGGACTGACGACACTGTTGGGCAATGAACGCCAAGCAGAACAGATTCTGGCACTGCGCGACCAGCAGAACAACCGCCAGCCGAATACGCTGAGCCGAAAGTCAGGCAACCCCCAGTTCAAAGCCTTCAATATTCCGATGCCCGTGGTGCCTGACGATCTGCCGCCTTTGGATCAGCTCATGGCGCAACACGGACAAACGATCGATCCAAACAGCCTGCCCTTCCCGCCGTTCAAAATTTCTCAGGTCATTCGTCGGGCGTTTCACACCCTGCTACCGCGCCAGCAATTCAACAACGATCCGAAGCTGGTGGAAGCACAGGCGCGGTTGTTCAGCTTCATGGAACCTGCTTTACTTCAGCAGCTAGGCTTAGAAAGCCTGCCTGCTAACGACCCCAAGGTGGTTGGGGTGCGCGAGTTCATTAAACTGGTGAGCCATCAGCTTGCACAGCCTTTTGATAGCCCTGAAGCCTTTGATGCGATGGTTGATGGCCTGATGGCCAAGGCCGATGAGATGTTGGTAGGAGAGGGCGATCGCGTCAACTTTGTGCCTCCCCGTATCTATGTCGATCTGGGTCAGCAAGATGGAGACGATAATCTGCCGCAGGGCTGGGGGTTCCACCTGGAAACCGTTGCCGCACTGATTGCCAGAGAGGTAATTAAGCCTGGAGAGCCAGATACCCGCCGATTTTCCTGAGCTAGTTATTTAAAACGATTCAGTGAATTAAGACGAAAAGAGGGTGCGCGAATCAAGCACCCTCCTGGTTTACGCTGCTCGACGCTGAAGCGACGATTCTGTAAAGCCGTGTAGATGGGGCTTCACTGTGTCGCGCGATCGCAGCCAACCCAGGCGCGGAATGCTGCCGCTATCATACACTCGGAATTCGCTTTTGACCGTTGCTTTTTCGGTACGGATGGCTTGATTGAGGACAATCGAGCCATTAGGGTCAGATACCGAGCGGTGGAAGGTGCCGGGTGGAATGCGTAAAATGTCGCCATTGGCTTCCAGGCGGACGATGTGAAACGGATGCTCCCACGCTAAGTTGATCAGGTAAAATGTCCGGCCTCCCGACAATGCCAGAAGGTTGTCTTCCTGGTTGGGATGCAGATAAAACTGCCAATTGCCATCGGAGCTATTATTTGGGCTAGTGGCTGGTCCTTCATGCACCACTAAATCACGAGCGTTAGAATCAGCGATTGTGATATCAAAGAAACGAACGCCGGGAGTATCTCGAAATTTTTGGTAGGGTATCAGCTCAAACATAGTTCACGGTTGCGTTCTAGTTCAATAAGTCTGCGTTCGACTTATGCTCACCACGCTAGCCTTGCAGTGGAGGATGATCAAAACCTATTGCGATGCACATCGATTCGGTTGCTGCATAGATGCCTTCAATGAACATTTCGCATCTTCAAATCTTTTTGGCCGTTGTGGAACAGGGCAGCTTCTCTGCTGCGGCTCTCCAACTCGACATTTCACAGTCGGCGGTAAGTCGGGCGATCGCCGCACTAGAAGAGGAACTGGGTATCTCTTTGTTATCGCGTGGACGATTCGGTGCCCGTGCCACTCCGGTGGGTGAGCGGCTGATTTGCCATGCCCGCCAGATTTTGCAATGCCGCGAAAGTATCGATTACGAGGTCAATTTGCAAAAAGGTCTGTCGGGTGGATGGGTCAGAATTGCCTCTTTTCGCAGTGCAGCCACCCATTTGTTGCCGCCGATGATTGCCCGCTTCCACCAGCGGTTTCCCGACATTGAAGTAACGCTAACCGAAGCTGACCCAACTGGCGTAGAGCAGGCGTTGCGAGAAGGACAGGTGGATATTGGCCTGGTGCCGTTGCCGCGTTCTGAAGAGTTTGAAACCTGGGAAATTGCGCGGGATGAATATGTAGTGCTGTTGCCCGATGCGATCGCCTCCACGGCTGAAGCGCTGACCTGGGAAGAGTTATCCACCTACTCTTTCATTCTTTACAACTATGCGGAATGTACCTCAGCCGTTCGGAACCATTGGGCAGAATGGGGGCAGTCTCTCAAGGTGGCCTATATCGTCAAAGAAGATTCCACCATTGTCAGCATGGTGGCTCAAGGCTTAGGAGCTGCTGTGTTGCCCCGACTGGCCGCATTACCGATTCCGGCAGGGGTGCAGGTGCGATCGCTGCCCGTGCCGCTAGTGCGAGAAATTGGTGTGGCGGTTTCTTCCAATGTCTTGCATCCGCCAGCGGTCTTCATATTCTTAGATTTGTTGCGCGGCAAGGGATTGTTTACCCCGCAACTGTCGTCCTCTTGATACTATTGCCCCAACTCGTTTAACCGCTGTGGTCGTCGAATTAGAAAATAAATCAGGGCACCGACCCAGTTCATAACCAGAATGATAATCACCCAAACCAATTTGTTATTGCCCTGGTCGGATTCTTGAGTAACGCAATCTACTAAAACCCAAAGCCAGAAGGCCAGTCCTAAAACGACGAGAAGAATTGGAATCACTGCAACCAGGGGAACAAGGTACGCTAAAAATTGGCTGAGCCTGGATGAGGAAGCATCGAGCGGCGCGGGTTCAATTGACGATTGAGGCACGATGGCAACCGCGACATCATTCTCATTTAGGATGCTGAGCAGATCTGGATCGTTGGGCAAATTGACCCTGACGCGATCGCCATTTTCTAAAGTAGCTGTGGCAACGGTGCGATCGTTACTAATATTGACCGACTCAACTGAGCCAGCTTCAACCCGTTGCATAAATTGGCCGTAGTCCCATGTCGCAGAAAATGAGATTGGCTGAGGCAGCACTGCTACGCTTAAAAAGGGACTAATAAAACTGAGATAAACCACAATCACCGGAATGGCTAACACCGTCGCCAGTCCAGTACAAATGGCTGCCATTTTCCAACCATTAGTTGGTCGTCGTCTACGATGGCTCATTGCAATTTCCCCCGTTTGATTGCACCATTTCACCACCGCCTGCAAAGGGGGCATTGGATGCAAACTGGTGCGGTTGGGATGCATCTTCATGTTCAAATTCTATGGTTTAGCTCCCTTCAAGGTTGCATCCGGTTGCGTTTTGTAATCGCATAACTTATCCACGGATGACTATCCTGGAATAGAGCAAATGTACCGTGCTGCTGTGAGCCGCCAGGAGAATGAGAGTCAGAATCGACAATGATGTGTTATTTCTGCACAAAGACGATGTGCCGGAATATAAGAAACAGGGTTCCGTGGTGCGAAACACCTACTTTTGGGCGCTCCGGGCGATCGCAGGCAACGCGCCCTACGGTCAAGATTGGGAATTTGAATCTGAAGTGTGGCTGGCGCTACAGCGGATGCTGCTATCCTTCGCTGAGTCGGGATACCTGGGATTACGAGAAACGGTTCTAGAGTTTCCGCCCGACCAACCCGACATTCCACCCATGCTGCGTCCTGTAGCCACATGGGAATAACTCAACTCTTTAATCGCACCTCAACAAACGCGACTAACGTTAGATGGCGATCGCCAGTCTGCCCTTTAAGGTGAAAGCATAGACGTTCAGGGAAGAAACCGATGGATAAACGAGTTCTCACCGTTCTGCTGGTGGGCTTAATTCTCATCAGCTTGCTAGCTCCCTTTTCCGGGCTAGCCTTGCTGATGCTCGTACTATTTGGCTCAACCCTTGCCTGGGTTGGCTGGACGTTACTACGAACGTTAATCACAGGCAACAGCGAGTCAAGCAACGGAGATGTGTAACCCGGTCAATCGGTAAACGGTTGATTGCCAGCCAGAACGGGGGCATTAAGGGATCGGGGTTCTGCAAATAGCGTCTTCAGGGCGATCGCCTGTGCCGTGTCCATCTGGCCGTAGGTAAACAGGTAGGGAATATGAGACGGTAATTCTGGCAAGAACTGCTCCAGGACATAGGGACTGCCATAAATAATTAACGCCTGCAAATCCTGGCTGGTTAAAAGCGACTGAAACCAGGTTTTAGCGAGCTTGATCAATCCCGTCGGATCTCGGAAGGGATTGCCGCGAATAAAAAGCTGGAGCAGCGTTGGTGCCAAACCTTCGGCAGTGGGGTCAGGCAGAACGGTGGCAGTATAGCGATCGACAAGTTGCAACTGATAGCCCATCCGACGAGGCAACGCGATCGCCGGACTCTGGGGCTGCAAGAAGCGACAGGCTAGCAGTTCATCCACCACAATTACATTCCTGGCGGCTGCACTCGGTTGAACTGGGTGTGGCACTCTTGCTTGCATCGAATCCTGCACAATGGTTTGTGCCGTGGCGATCGCCTCAGGTCTTGCCAGATGATCTAACTGAATGGGCGGCGGCGGCAGGTTCTCCCAGGCATGAGAGGTGTCCCCCTTAATAGCTGGAGCATACACCTTCTGCTTGGCTTGCCAGATCCGTTCAACCGAGGCTTGAATCTGTTCTGGCGCAATTCGCCCCGTCTCAACCGCCTGACACACAGCATCGATCGCCCCTACTGGATCAACGGGCATCAGCACCACATCGGCTCCCGCTTCCACGGCTAATACCGGAGCTTCGCGGGCACCAAAGCGATCGGTAATGGCACCCATCACTAACGCATCGGTCACAATCAGCCCGTTGAAGCCAAGCTGCTGCCGCAATAGTCGGGTCAAAATGGCATGAGATAGCGTGGCAGGGCGATCGCCATCCAGCGCTGGAATTTGCAAATGTGCCGTCATTACCGCATCCACGCCTGCCGCCATTGCCGCCCGAAACGGAGGGAACTCCACTTCAGCCAGTTGTTCCAGGGAATGAGGCAGCACGGGCAGGTGTAAGTGAGAATCAACCGCTGTGTTGCCATGCCCCGGAAAGTGCTTGGCTGCGGTCAAGACTGGATACGGTGCTGCCCCACGAATAAATGCGGTAATGAGTTGGCTGACTCCTTCCGGCGTTTCGCCAAACGAGCGCACGTTAATCACCGGATTGTTAGGATTGTTATTCACATCCACCACCGGAGCCAACAGCCAGTTAATGCCGATCGCCAGCGCTTCTTCAGCCGTTGCCCGTCCCATCTGCTCGGCGCAGGCTTGAGCTTTGTCCAGGTCACGTTGGGCGATCGCTCCTAATGCCATTGGTGGGGGAAACCAGGTTGCTCCGGCAAACCGTTGGCCTACCCCTTCTTCAATATCGGCCGAAACGAGGAGCGGAATCGTTGCCCACTCTTGTAGCTGGTGCGATCGCAGCCCCACTTCTGCCGCAGTACCGCCCAGCAGCAGCACGCCACCCACCCCTAAGTCTTGCAACCAGTGCCGCAACGTTGCCGCCGGGGGTTCCCATATCGGATATTCAATCTGGTGATTGAACAAGTGCCCAGAGGCGCGAACCACCACCATCTGAGCCACCTGCTCTTTCAGGGTAAGGTCTTCCAGGTTCGGAAGAAATGCAGCCATCCCACATCACCTAACAACAGCGTCCATGTGCAGCAGTACCAATCACACTCAGCCAGCCGCTCTCATACGTAGGGGAGTTGCAGTTGCAACTCCCCTACCAAACCTCGTTCGGTCAAACGTCCTAGTCTTCTTCGGCTAGCGGTAGATCGGTTTCAATCTCGCTGTCAGTATCAGTATCACTGTCGCTGTCAGCAATGCGGTCAGTGGCGCTGATGTCATCCTCATAGGAACGGCCTGATGCCTCACGCTCCAGGCTCAAACGGTTGATTAGCGACAGCACCTTTGTGCCCCGTTCGATCGAGTCGTCTTCTAAGAAAATGACCTCTGGCGTTCGCCGCAACCGCACCCGGTGACCCAGCTCACTCCGCACATAGCCGGTTGCCGACTTCAAGCCTTGCATGGTTTCGGCCTTCGCTTCATCCGTGCCATAAATGCTGACGAAGATCTTGGCATGTTGCAGGTCGTTTGAGACATTCACGTCTGTCACGCTGACCATTCCCGCTCCAACCCGATCATCTTTGATGCCAGATAGCAATAGCTGGCTTACCTCGCGTCTAATCAATTCGGCTACGCGAGCCACACGACGATCTGTCGCCATAATACTCCTCCACTGGTCAGCAACGACCCTAAACAATCTTGGTACAGCGTTCTAGTCCATACCCCGTTAAACTAAACGGCACCCAGCCCCAGCATAGCGCGCAGGGTAAAGCCAACAAATATAACCGCAGAAATAATCAAGCCTACTGCGGCGATCGCGGTTGATGGACGTTTGAACAAGGGCAACAGTGGACTTGCTAACGACAGCAAAATGCCTAACGTGATGCTGATGAAATAGCGAGGATAGCGAGAAATATTCGTCCAAAACTCTTCCATTTATTTACCCCCGACAATCCTGTTGCATGAAACGGCCAATAGTACAGTATGAGTACAACTTACTGTGTCTCTCTACTTCCATCTCATTGTAAAGGGAGGGGATTCATTCGTGGAGTGCCGGATCAAACTGAGATTTTCGAGCTTTTTAGCCCTATTTAGCAATTTTGAGGGAGAATTATTTCAACAATAGTTAACAGCATGACTAACTGTTCTCCTCCAGCAATCTTTCCTCGTCCGTTCTTGAAGTGGGCAGGTGGCAAAGGTCGGTTAATTCAGCAATATAGTTCTCACTTTCCCAAGTATTTTGATACCTATTACGAACCGTTTTTGGGAGGGGGTGCTATCTTTTTCTACCTGGCTCCTCCCCGTGCCGTATTGACTGACATTAATCCAGAACTCGTTAACGTCTATCACTGCATTCGAGACGATGTTAACCGCATGATTGATTTGCTCAGCATTCATCAGCGACAGCACTGCCGCGAGTATTACTATCAAGTTCGATCGGCTCCAGGAAAAACGGATCTGGAGCGTGCTGCCCGTTTAATTTACCTGAATAAGACGTGCTTTAACGGGCTGTATCGGGAGAATTCAAGAGGCGAATTTAATGTGCCAATGGGGAAATACACAAATCCCAGGGTGT
Source organism: Oculatella sp. LEGE 06141 (assembly GCF_015207605.1). Taxonomy (GTDB): domain Bacteria; phylum Cyanobacteriota; class Cyanobacteriia; order Elainellales; family Elainellaceae; genus Oculatella. The sequence goes on along the minus strand of NZ_JADEWO010000079.1, from coordinate 15,668 downwards.
GCGACCCAGAGTTGTTGCGAGCGGCATCCTTTGCCCTTAAAACGGCTGACTTAACCGTCAATTCCTTTGATGCCATTTTAGAGTTAGCTAAAACCAGCCGCGATTTTGTCTACTTCGATCCGCCCTACTATCCCATTAGCTCTACCAGCAGTTTCACGGCCTACAGCCGCCATGCATTTAGTCAACTGGATCAAATTCGGCTGCGAGATGTTTTCGTCGAACTGGCGAATCGCGGTGTGAAGGTGATGTTATCCAACTCGGATTGTTCCTTCATTCGTGGCCTGTACAGCGATTTCAATATTCATCCGATTATTGCGGCACGAGCCATCAACTGCAACGCCGCCAAACGCGGCAAAATTAACGAGGTGCTGGTAACCTCCTACTAAGTTCGGCGTTATCTCCAGCGATAGTACCAGTTACCTGTTCGTTATCTAATGATTGTCTAATGGCTGGCTGTGGCGATCGCAGCGGTTCGGCAATCCTCATAGCGCATCAGTCGTGGATTTTGCCATCGGGCATGGTTGCCCCTGTGAGACAAACCCCATCCAAATTGGCTTCCCATAAGTTGGCTTGCCGCAGGTTTGCGCCGCTTAAGTTGGCATGGCTTAAGTCCGCCTGGCTAAGATTTGCCATGCTCAGATCAGCCCGGCACAAATTGGCTCGGCTAAGGTTAGCTTCATTCAGGGTGGCTTCGCGCAAATCGGCTTCTTGAAGAATGGCCTCGCTCAGGTTTGCCATGTAGAAGTTGGCGCTAATCAGGTTAGCCCCCATGAGCGTGGCACCCTTGAGGGTTGCGTGGCTTAAGTTTGCCATACACAAGTTCGCCATGCTCAGGTTTGCCATCGTCAAGTTTCCCTTATACAGCGTGGCTCCAATCAGGTTGGCAATACAAAGAACAGCGGTACTCAAGTTGGCTTCGCGTAAATCAGTCTCACGCAAATTCGCCTGACTTAAGGTGGCCTCGCGCAGGTCGGCATGGCTTAAGTTTGCGCCATACAGGGTTGCTTGACTCAAATCAGCGGTATAAAGTCGAGCGCTTTGAAAATTAACCCGCGTCAGGTTGGCTTCTTTAAAGTTGGCCAGGCAGCAGTCAGCATGGTTTAAGTTGGCATCGCTGAGATTGGCTTCTTGCAAAATAGCTTCCCTCAGGTTGGCTCCTCTCAGGTTGGCTGTGTAGAGGCTGGCCGCACGAAAGTTTGCCCCTCTCAGGTCTGCCCTGCTTAGATTAGCTTCGCGTAAGTCTGCACCAATGAGGTCAGCTTCGCGCAAATCCGACTCTTCCAGGTCGGCAGTGTAAAGGATAGCTTCCTTTAGGTTGGCGCGGCTCAGGTTGGCCTTGCTCAAGTTAGCCATGCAAAAATCAGCATGGCTGAGGGTTACCTCTTTGAGGTTGGCTTCACTCAGGCTTATTCCCCGCAAGTTAGCACTGCTGAGAACAATTTGGCTGAAGGTTGGGTTGGTGCTGCCCTGCTGAACGCGCCAGTCGTTCCAGAGATACACCCCTTGCTTAAGCAGCGTTAAATGTTCAGAATTTGCCATGTGTTGCTACCTTTTGCACGCCTGATCAGGTCATTCATAACAGCCAACTTTTCGTTGTTTGATTTTTGACTCGGTAAGATATTGGAGCATTCTGATGGCGATCGCTAAGTGGGGCGTGCTAACTATCCAGTCTCTAAGACGATCCAACTGAGGGTTAAGATCACGCACCAAATATACTGAGTATTATGACCAGGCTTTTCACCTTTTTTATCCGTATATTTACGGCTATCACCAATAAATGTTGAACGCTATTTAATCGATCGCTACAGGACATGTGAGCCGGAGTGCAATGCCTGTAAGCATCCGCAGGGTGTAGCCTGTAACGTCTCGGTTTGTGACAATTTAGGACGAGCCTAGTTTTAGTCTTCCCGTCATCGGTGCTCCTGATATCGAAGCGGTAGCGGCCTGTGAACGAAAGAGGAGCGGGCGATCGCCCACTCCTCTGCATAGATAGGATGTCTGGATAGGTTTAAACGGATAAATGGGCTGATTCTGTTAGCGAATCAATGGGAGAAGAAACAACTCTCAAAATGATTGCAATGTGTCAAAGGACAACAGGAGAATCAGAGTGGGGGAATCAGAGTAGAGGGCATCCATTCCACGAAGCGTTGGTTACTGACTAATTGAGGGAAGGCTTTGCGCCAGTAACGACAGACTAACTGGGTATAGAACCACTTGAAGTTGCGATACGCCGATTGATGAAAGGTAATCAGGATAGTCATTATCTCGCTTAAGCTGAGGCTGTGGGAGCGAGCACGACGCTACAATCCTTTACCCAAAAGTGTTGGTGCCAGCGCGGTGCAAACCACCGGCAAAAACCCTCCTTATTCCGAACTCACCTTAATTGAGGGTCTCTAGTATTACAGTTGCGGGTAGAACTGAGATTAGCACCTTCGGGAAGTATAGTTTCGCAAAGCTGAGCGTCGCTTAATTGCGTTGTTGTCCAACCTCTAGTATTACTGAGGTTGGCACCGCTGAGGTTGGCACCATTGAGGCCGGCACGGCGGAGGTTGGCACCGCTGAAGTTGGCATTGTTGAGGTTGGCACCGTTGAGGTTGGCACCGCTGAGGTCGGCACCGCTGAGGTTGGCTCCGTTGAGGTTGGCATGGCGGAGGTCGACACCGCTAGGGAGGAGATGGCGGCGGTAGTAATCGGGGAGGTCGGCTCCATTGAGGGTGAGGTAGGCACCGCGGAGGTCGGCTCCGCTGAGGTCGGCTCCGCTGAGGTCGGCTCCGTTGAGGATGGCACTGTTGAGGTCGGCTCCGCTGAGGTCGGCTCCGTTGAGGATGGCACTATCGAGGTAGGCATCATTGAGGTCGGCTTCGCTGAGGTTGGCTCCGCTGAGGTCGGCACTGCTGAGGTCGGCATTGTTGAGGTAGGCACCGGTGAGGTTGGCTCCGCTGAGGTTGGTACGGCCGAGGTCGGCTCCGATGATGTCGGAACGGCCGAGGTCGGCTCCGTTGAGGTTGGCTTCGCTGAGGTTGGCTCCGCTGAGGTCGGCTCCGATGAGGTCGGCACGGTCGAGATGGGCACCGGTAAAATTCGCACTGCTGAGGTTGGCACCGCTGAGGTGGGCACCGGTGAGGTCGGCACTGCTGAAGTCGTTACTGCTGAAGACGGCATCGATGAGGTGGGCACTGGTGAGGTCGGCACCGGTGAGGTCGGCATTGCTGAGGTCGGCATTGCTGAGGTCGGCATTGCTGAGGTCGGCATTGCTGAGGATGGCACCGGTGAGGTTGGTACGGCCGAGGTCGGCAGCGGTGCTGCTGTCGAAACGGCCGAGGTTGGCACGGGTGAGGATGGCACCGGTGAGGTCGGCACCGGTGAGGTCGGCACCGCTAAGGTTGGCACGGTCGAGATGGGTACCGGTGAAGTTGGCACCACTGAGGTCAGCACTGCGGAGGTCTGCACCGCTGAGGTCTGCACCGGTGAGGTCAACACTGCGGAGGTCGGCACGGCTGAAGTCGGTGGTACTGCTGAAGTCGGCACCGCTGAGGTCTGCACCGCTAAGGTTGGCACCGCTGAAGTTGGTACTGCTGAAGTTGGTATTGCTGAAGTTGGTATTGCTGAAGTCGGCACCGCTAAGGTTGGCACTGCTGAAGTCGGCACCGCTAAGGTTGGCACCGCGGAGATCGATCTCCTCCAAATTTAGACCCTCTAAGGGGCGACAATTTCCAAACACTAGCTCCCCCACTGGATATAAGAATCTTGGCCAACCTTCCATTTGCCAACACCCTGCAACCAATGCCATAGCTGCCTGCGGTTTCCTCGCTACATCAACTCCTCGCAGCGTTGAATAATCTCGCTTCACTGCCTCCTCTCGCAGAAATGCTTCAACACTCATCAGTGGAACGACTGCCAAACTTGCCACCATCGCCCAGTTCATCCACCGCTGTCGTGCCATTGTATTTCTCTAAGTTCAGTGATGATTGATGACTTACAAACGTTGAGAACGGTTTAATTTCTCTTTGCTTGTCTCGCCTGAAATCAATTTATTTCACTTGCTTTGCGATCGCAGCCTGAAAAAGTCAGAGAAAGTCAGGTGCTTTGAAGCCGGAAACTTTTAGAGTTTCAGGATGAGAATACGGTGACACGGGAGAATTCAATATGGGTTTGCCATTGCACCCGTCTTTTGCGGAAAGCCGTCGTTACCAGAGGACGTTTGCGAGGTAACCTTGCCAATCGAGGAATCGGCAGGTTGAGATAACCCAACCGTTTAATTTCGCGTCATCCTAACGGTCAGAAACTCAAGCCGCGTCGAGGGTGCCAAGCCAATGTTGTCCGCTGTCCCTGCTCGATGACTGCAACAACTGCAATGGCAGTCGCAATCAACGTCGCCACCGCCAACCGCATCAACAGGCAAGCGAGGGCAGCAGCAGCACGCAACTGAGAGCGGCTCAGGTCAAACGCCGCCGATTTGTAGTCCTTGAAATGCGGTTCTATAGTGCCAAAGCGTTGACCATACAGTTCAAACGTTGCTAACGTTGGCGGCACATTCGAAAGAACCGCCCAGGGTTTATCCGCCAAATTGAGATGCGCTGTGGCAAGATAGCAGTCAATGTCTTGGAGAATCGTCACCTCGCCAAACAGGTATGCTTCTGCCCGTTGCGAGGATAACGTTACAAGTCCGATTTGGCTCGATGCGTGTTGAGCGTGCTAACGGGATAGGCTACAGAACCGACTCTCGACTCTAGCTTAACCCCTCGTTTACCTTCAAGGTTCAGGGATTCGGTTTAACCTTAACTCGACGAATGGGCAGGTTAGCAATAAGAGCCGTCGCCCGCTGATCGCTTTCCAACGAAAACTCTGACTCGTCTTGGTCGATCTCTACATAGCGAGAAACGACTTCCAAAATTTCCTGGCGCATCTGTTCCATCATGGCCGGGGGCAGATCGGTGCGATCGTGCGCTAAGACAATTTGCAAACGACGCTTAACATCGTCCCGGCTACTGCCACCAGTGGTTCGAGGAAAAAGACGTTCAAGGAATTCGCTGAGCATGGGTTTGTCCACGGAGTCTGAAAAAATGAACGGGAGCAATACAGACTCTACAATCAGTGACGCAAATCAGTGATGAGAGAAATTACTGACGAGGGGAATTTCGGAACATGCGCCGAATGCGGGAAAACAAATCGTCGTAAGCTGCCATCAAGTCTAAGAAGGGAACCTTTTCGCCTTCTAAGCGACGAGCAATATTGTTAATCGCCATACCGACGACCGATATATTGGGAGAGAGGGCAAGGGGTTCGCCGCGATTGGTAGAAACCAGAACACGCTCATCATCTGGTACTACTCCAATCAGCGGAATCGCCAGAATTTCTTGCACATCTTTAACTGACATCATCTTATCTTCCTGCACCATCGCTGGCTTCAGACGATTCACAATCAGATGTAGTTTCTTGATATCGTTGGCTTCTAGCAGCCCCACAACGCGATCGGCATCCCGCACAGCGGCAATTTCTGGCGTGGTAACAACGATGGCTTCTTTTGCGGCAACGACTGCATTGCGAAACCCCATCTCAATTCCCGCAGGGCAGTCAATCAAGATATATTCGAAGCTCTTTGCCAGCGTGTTAATGAGCTGCTTCATCTGGTCGGGGCTGACTGCTTCTTTAGTGCGATTTTGAGCCGCTGGCAACAAGGAAAGATTTGGTTGACGCTTATCTTTAACCAACGCTTGCTCTAAACGGCATTCGCCCGCTAATACTTCTACGGCTGTGTAGACAATTCGGTTTTCTAACCCTAGCAGCAGATCGAGGTTCCTTAACCCAAAATCTGCATCAACCACCGCGATTTTGTGCCCTCGCTGAGCTAAGGCCATACCGATGTTGGCAGTACAGGTCGTTTTGCCGACCCCTCCCTTGCCTGATGTAACAACAATAATGCGACTCATGAATAGCCGTGGTGGATAAAATAAACAACGAATAATCGAGGGATACCCTGGAACGGGTCAGAACTGATTTCAGTCTAGCGATCGCTCAGCCCCATAACGAAATAGATTTCCAAAAACACCCTTTGCCGCTCATTCTAAAGAAGAACGTTGCACCAAACGCCAATGATTGAATGTAGCGTTTAGCATAGCCTTCTGCCTGGAAATTTTGAAGGGCTAGCCCTAATAATTATTGTCTCCCTTGCTCGCTGCTGGCTTCAGGCAAGAAGTTTGCCCTTGAGAAGTCGGCGGCTTTGGTAATGCGAATGCTGCCCGCAGATACATAAGCCACTTCTGGATAGTATTGAGCGGGTGGGTTTTCGGGCGCTCTGGCAACCAGGTTGGCAATTCGAATTTGGGTGGGTTCCATTCGCAACGCCATGATTAAGCAGCGATCGTTTCCTGCCGCGCCTGCCTGGGCAACTCCACGCAAACTACCCCAAACCAGCACATCGCCATCGGCCACAACTGAACTGCCAGGATTGACATCCCCCAGAATGACAACGGTACCGGGGTGACGAATTTCCATCCCCGATCGCACAGTTGCTTGAACATAAAGCGGATCGGCTAATGCCTGTCCGCCTTCGGTGCCCTGGTTAAGGTGGGCAACCGGAGAATGCTGTTCGACCGAATAGCCCGTGGTAGCAGCAGCAACCGCTGTTTGGCGGCGGCTGGTGTAAACCCGTTTGAGCTGAAGCTGGGCATCGGCCAGGGCATCGGCAATGGCCTGGAGCTGACGAACATCCAAGAGGCGATCGCGCGCAATTAGGTGAACTGCCGTATCGGGCTGCCAGAACCGCTCTCCAGCATTAAGCCGTTGCTTTAACTGTTGCCACACATCAGACCAGGTTGACGCTGAACTAGCCGAGTCAACGTCTGGTGGTAGCATCAGCAACAACCGTCCACCCTCGCTTTTGAAACGAACTTGTAGATTCGGATTCCCCTCCGCTGTGGGTTGAGGAATGGCTGAAACAGAAGCAGGAATGGAAGAGTCAGGATTCATGCGGGAAGGACTTTTGCTGAAATGGGAAGAAATTAACTATCCATCTTAGAGGGTGTCTGAGAATGGCTCAACACTCTACATTAGCCACCTAAATCCTCCAGTTTTGGGGGGACTTTGAAACAGAATTGAGTCGGAAGTCCCCGTTCGGCTGAGCGCTCACGTCGAAGCCAATTTTGGGGGATTAGGGGGCGGTTCGAGCTGGAGCTTAGCACTTTTAAAACATCCTCTTAGAGGTCAGGAGGAGATTTGCAACCCATTTGACCCGATAAGTTATACCACGTTCTTGCCAAAATAGGGGATTTGTTAAGGGTTTGATTGGAGACGATGGTTTGCGTTCGGCGATTGAGAGATATAGATAAACGATTATTCTGGTAGAACGTCCTGTCGCTGATAATTTCGTGGCTCATCGAAATCCAACTCCTACGGTCGATATCATCATTGAAATGAGCGATCGCCCCAATTGCCCCATTGTGTTAATTGAACGCAAGAATCCTCCGCATGGATGGGCGCTGCCTGGTGGTTTTGTCGATTACGGCGAAGCAGTTGAAACCGCAGCCATCCGAGAGGCGCAAGAAGAGACGGGCTTAACCGTGGAGCTAGTCGAACAGTTCCACGTCTATTCCGATCCCAACCGCGATCCGCGTCAGCACACGCTGAGTGTAGTTTTTTTGGCGATCGCAACCGGTGAACCCACCGCAGCCGATGATGCCAAAGCGCTGAAGCTGTTTGAACTGTGGCAAATTCCGGCAAATCTGTGTTTTGACCACGATCGCATCTTAAAAGACTACCGCCAGTATCGCAGCTATGGCTTGCGGCCTCGTCTGTCTTAACCCGATCCGGTAGCAGAATTGAAAAGTTACGCGGCCTGCAAGTGTGAGTTGCAGAAGTTGAGTGATAAGTTGAGAGACGGTACTTCTGCACGTCAACAAGCGTCCCGTCCTTATGCGTAAAGTCATTCAAACCGATCAAGCTCCTGCTCCGGTGGGGCCATACAATCAGGCTATTGTTGCCAGTGGTCAACTGGTGTTTGTGGCGGGTCAAATTCCGCTCGACCCTGCCACAGGCGCGATCGTGGGCGATGATGATGTATCCCAACAAACCGAGCAGGCGATCGCCAACCTGAAGGCGATTCTGAAAGCGGCAGGTGCAACCCTGGCAGATGTAGTCAAAACCAGCGTTTTCCTGGCCGATATGAACGATTTTGCCGCAATGAATGCCGTGTACGCCCAGCATTTTGAAGAATCGTCTGCCCCAGCTCGCGCCTGTGTGGAAGTTGCCCGTTTACCCAAGGATGTGCGGGTCGAAATTGAGTGCATTGCGGTTGTGCCAACGGCCTGAGCAGCAAACCCGCTCGGTGAACTTCAAACACCTGCTCACCCCCCGGTGTTATTAGATTGAAGCCCGTCTGGGTACGCATTTCGGTATGGTGGTTATGTGGTTACGATTGTTTTAGGAAGCAAAAATTAATGCGCTGTGCTATTTCAAGCCGTGCCGGACAGGTGCTAGCGGCTGGCTCTCTGGTGATTCAAGAAGATGATGAGGGAAACTGGCGGCTGAATCTGCAAACCGATAGCGGCAGAATGATTCAGGGTGGTGTGATTGGTGCAGACGGCAGTTTAGCCGAGGCCAGCCAGGTGCTATTTCGGCAGTTCTTTGATTTGTGGGGCATGAGCGATCTCACCCTGACAGCCAGGGTGCCCTAGTTTTGCGGTTAGCTTAGTGAGCAAACAGGTTGAGTCCCGTTCAGGCGAGGGGAGGAACCTGTAACCCTTTGAGCGATCGCCCCGCTTTCACGCCCTTACTTTGAATCAACACGCCAAAATTGCCCAACCCCGTGGGACTCATCAGGGAGTGCAACGCCTCACGACGGTGCAGAATGGTTTGTAAGGTCAGGTCGGGGGTTGGCTGCGACAAAGCCAGGAGGCGATCGCCCAAACCCAATGCCATCAAAAATAAGCCCTGCTGAGTAAACCCAACCGTTTGCAGCCCACACCGTTCTCCCTGCCGCTCCAGGGCTGTGAAATCAATATGAGCCGTCAAATCTTGCAGCCCAACATTGCAATAGGGGTCAGAGTGATGCGAGTGCTGATAATAGCATTGCAGGGTGCCCTGAGAGCGGGCTGGACTGTAGTAACGCGCAGCCGGATAGCCATAGTCGATTGTGAGCAGATAGCCTGTGCTGAGGCGATCGGCAACCGTTTTCATCCAGTGCAGAGCAGCAAGATTAACTTCGCTACGATAGTGGTCAGGATAGGCCGCAGACGATAAATTGACCCCAACTAGCCCAAAATAAGCAGCAAGGTCAGGGGTTGAAGGTTCGCCAAGCACTTCCACAAATCGGGGAAGGGACGTTTCCGTGTCCTGCTGGTTGCTCGTGGTTACATATACTTCCCGCAGTTGCCCTGAGTCGATCGCCACCTGATGCACCGGAAAAGCATCGACTAATTCATTAGAAAAGCAGCATCCCACTATGGAATGGCGCGGAATATCGTCCCAACCCTGCCAGGTAATGCAGCCTCCAAGCGATACGAGCGGCTGCAATTGATTTTGCTGCTCAGCCCTGAGAGCAGACGATTTTTCGATAATGAGATAGTCGATCGCTTCAAAACAGGCGAAATGAGAACGATGCAGATATCGCAAGATGTCGTGAGCCAGCAACCCCTGCCCTGCACCCATTTCCACCAGCGTAAACGGATTGGGGCGATCGAGCCATTCCCACATCTGCACAAACTGCTCGGCCAGCAATTCGCCAAAATCGGCACCCAAATGGGGCGACGTAAAGAAGTCGCCCTGCTCGCCAATGTTGACCTGGTTGGTGGCGTAGTAGCCCTGCTTCGGGTGGTATAGAACTAAATCCATGTACTCCGCAAACGTGATTCGTTGTTGCGGAGCCTCAGCGATGCGTTGGGCAATGACCCGACACAATGCAGGGTTATCTTGCGCCGTATCGTTAAACTGTTGTGCTGCCATGACTACCTTTGAGATGCTGCAACCCGCCTTAAACCAGGATCTGCGTTCCCATTGTGACATGGCTAGTTGAGCGATCGGTTAGACGCATTCAATCCAGCGTCGGCGTGCTTTGACTGGGTTCCCGCCACTAGCGTTGACCCAGTTATTCTGTGCCGCTCATGGTTCCACTCGTAGCGTCAGGGTGTGGCAACCTCCGAGGCTCGATCGCCTATCAATATTCAGCCAATGAGTCTTGCAGTTCGCTATTAGCATCAAACGCGATCGCAAACTGGCCGCGTGGACGAATTTGCTGCATCACTTTGAGATAAGACTCTGCATCATGACGTTTACGAAACCGAGCAACGGTAGAATGCTGCAAATCTGGCAAAAGTTGGTGGATCACCCAGGGATTCAACTGTTCTTGATAATTCATGGCTGTATGAATGGCGACTAGTACTGCTATACTGCACTGAACGGCCTGTGCAATAGCTGAAGAGATACAACGCTATGCGTAGCGGTTGCAAGGCAACGCGCCTACTATAGATGGAGCCTGCCCATAGTAGGGTAACATCCTATACAAAATCGAACGTGGGTTAAAGGCATTGCAGATGATTCCTGTAATGAGTCATTGCTGAAGTGAGGCACATCGCGGCAAGCGATGTCGGGCTGTTTTAAGCAACAGCAGCGTCAGAGGATGGCTGAGAAGTACCCAACAGTCTACATTGCCCCTTTTTCAAACATTTTCTAAAAGGATGTTTGAAACGTGCTGAACGCCACTCGAACCGACCCCTAAATACCCCAAGATGGGGACTTCCGAGCCGATTCTCGTTCAAAGTCCCCCAATTCTGGGGGATTTAGGGGGCAAATGCAGGACATTTGCTACTTTTCAAACATTCTCTAAGGGCAAAGCCTATTGATGTTGAGTTTTGGCGTTAGAAAAGAGGCAAACCAGGAATAGTTCCACTGCAACTGTAGCTACAGCAGACCACTATTTCGCTCGTGCCAAGGCTGATTCTAGCGGACGTTGGCTCAACCCATGCAATTCGTTATTACTTATTAATGAGGGCAGTGCTATCTAGCATCAACGATCGCTTTTGCCCGGTTGTACTGATCCGTTACAGCCATTTTCATTTGCATTCACCACGCCTTAAACCCTACACCCCACATCCATCTTGGCGAGACTGTGGCTGACTCGATTAAGAACTGCTGTAAGTTTGAAAGCGGATGATGTTGTGGGGTTGAACGGAAAATGACGGATCACGAGCCAGATATTTTGGCGATCGATTTTGACGGGGTCATTTGTGACGGCTTAGTTGAATATTTCCAGACGGCATGGCGAGCCTATTGTCGCATCTGGTCGCCGGTTAGCGAAACGCCTCCAGACGGCTTGGCACAGCAGTTTTACCGGATGCGTCCGGTGGTAGAAACAGGTTGGGAAATGCCGGTGGTATTGCGATCGCTCCTCGCTGGTCTGCCTGAGGAAGCCATCCTGGCAGATTGGCCAACGATCGTGCAACAGCAAATCGCAGCGGATGGGTTGGATGCTCGCGAGCTTGGCGCAATGGTCGATCGCGTGCGCGATGAGTGGATTGCAGCAGATGTCGATCACTGGCTATCCCAACATCGGTTTTATCCCGGAGTGGTGGAGCGGTTGCAGCAGACAATGAACAGTGCAGTTCACCCCGTTATCATTACGACCAAAGAAGGGCGATTTGTGCGCCAACTCTTGCAACAGAAAGGAGTCATCCTGAGTCAGGGTCAAATTTGGGGAAAAGAATCTAAACAGCCCAAAGCCCAAACCCTGCGCGATTTGATGCAAGCGTTTCGCCAGGAAACCAATGCTGCTGCACAAATCTGGTTCATTGAAGATCGGCTCAAAACGCTGCAGGGCATTTCAGCTCAACCCGACCTCACAGAGGTGAGACTCTATTTGGCAGACTGGGGGTACAACACAGCAGGCGATCGAGCCACAGCCGAGCAAGATACCCGGATTCGGCTGCTGTCGCTGGCTCAGTTGGCTCAAGCGTTTTCGGCCTGGAACTGAGGTTTAACGAGCCACAGATGCAGCAGGGAGCGATCGCTTCAAAGGCGGAGTTGAAATAGGTCTGCGTTCGTTCTGGCGATTTTTCTCGTCGGCCAGCAAAACCTCACGAACCACACGGGCAACCACTCGCTGAGTCAGTTGGCTGGCAATCTTTTGCCCCATTTTTTGAGTTTCTGGTTTGGTTAAGATGCGCGGCACCAGAGAGGCAATTTGCATGGGGTCAAACCCGGGTGTCTCTCGCAACAAATCAAGGATGCGATAAAGATGCTCTAAGTTCTTTTGCTCATCCACCGAAACAGCCGATTTGCTGCCGTTCTTGCCGTTTTGTCCGCGCAGGGTGGAGGTGATGTTTTGCAGCGTATTACGACCAAACACATCGATCGCCTTCACAATTTCAACGGTCAAGTACTCGCGGATAAACTCGCCCCGCTCGGAAAAGAGAAAATCAACGGTTTGGTCAAGTACCTGGTTCAGGTCGTAGTCGTCGCTGTCTCTGGCATTACGCAACAGGTTTTCCAGCCGATTCCAACGGAAGCTGCCGTCCTTAAACAACAGATCCCGCAAAGAAGCCCGTAACTCTGGCGACTGGTCGGTGAGTAACCGTTTTGCCACATAGGGGTACGCTTTGCTTAATACCTTAAAGTTGGGGTCAATATTGATAGCAATGCCTTCAAGGGTTACCAAAGAACGAATAATTAGCGCATAGTAGGCAGGCACCCGAAACGGAAACTCGTACATCAGTGCCGAAAGTTCATCCGTAATGCTTTTAATGTTGATATCAGCCACGGTGCCGCCCAGGGCGTTGTTAAACACGCTGGCAAAGGCAGGAACGATCGGGGCGAGGTCTGTATCCGGTGACAGAAATTCGAGTTTGACGTAATCCTCCGCCAGCAAATCGAAATCTCGGTTGACTAAGTGGACGATCGCCTCAATTAATCCGTAGCGCTGATAGGGCTTTACCTCGCTCATCATGCCAAAGTCGAGATAAGCCAGCTTGCCGTCTGGAGTTGCCAGCAGGTTGCCTGGATGCGGGTCGGCATGAAAAAAGCCATGTTCTAGCAATTGCCGCAGCGAACATTGAACACCCACTTCAATTAAATATCCAGCATCCACACCCTGAGCGTGAATGGCCTGTGGCTGCGTTAGTTTAGTCCCCGTAATCCACTCCATAGTCAGCACCCGCCGATGGGTGTACTGCCAATAGATGCGCGGCACGTAGATATCTTTCAAATGCCCATAGAGTTTGGCAAAGCGCTCTGCATTGTGCCCCTCCTGGGTGTAATCCATCTCTTCAAAGATGCGAGCGCCAAACTCGTCCATAATGCCAACCAGGTCGCTTCGCACCTGCTTGAGATTTTTGCTGGCCCAGGCTGACAGCATTCGCAGAATGTAAATGTCAATGGTGATGCGTCGAGACAAACCGGGTCGCTGTACCTTAACGGCTACGGTTTCGCCACTCTTAAGCTTGCCCTTGTACACCTGGCCTAACGACGCGGCAGCAATGGGGTGGGGCGAAAGCTCGGCATAAATTTTGTCGGGAGGTGCCCCCAGTTCTTCTTCAATAAACTGGTATGCCAGCTCGTTTGGGAACGGAGGTAGCTGATCCTGGAGCTTGGTCAATTCTTCTAAATAATTGGGCGGCACCAGATCGGGACGGGTAGACAACGCCTGCCCCACCTTGATATACGCTGGCCCCAACCGCGTCAAAATTTCCCGCAGTTGAGCAGCCCGCCGCGACTGTTTGCGCTCTACCTGCCCCAGTCGTTTGTCCCACCATAACCGGGCTGCAAATACAAAAAAGGCCCAAAAAATCACAAATGCCCGACCCCATACCTGCAACGGACGACGGCTGTATTGAGCGGCGATCGCCTCCGGGTTGTAGCGCAGCGATTCATCCTGCTGGTAGGGCGTGTCTACCTGAACCGACTTCAAATGGTCATCAGGAGCCGGATGCAGTTCGCTCTCTATCACTACAGCACGAGTGGAAGCCGCAGGATCTAGGTTCGATCGGGGTTTGGTTTGCATCGGTTGTGAGCCAGTAGAGTTAAAAGTGATGTTCGCTTCTGTAAAGCATTGTAACAAGGAGTCTGGGTAAGGTTGCATCTGTCTGTGTACCCAAGTTTATGTGCCTATCTGCGTGCCCTAGGTCTGCGTGCCCCAGGTCTGTGTGTTCAACCTGGGTACAGAGAGGCACAGTAACAGGTATAACTGTACTAGTAGCTGAACTGAGCGACTGGCTAAACGATCGACTAGAGGCAAAGACCCGACTTGCGGACGACAAACATCCACCCAGAACTACCACTACACTGATTTAAATGAGGGCGTGTTGGCTAACTGCGTTTTGACGGTCGAGCCATCCAGAGGTCAACCGCCCCTCAACCACTCTGATTCAAGCTTTTCGTTAACTGCGCTTTTTCAAAGGTTCATTTGAACTCATGCTGACGTCCTTGCAGATCGAAAATTTTGCCTTGGTTGACCATCTGGAGCTGGAACTGGGTCAGGGGTTAAATGTCCTTACGGGGGAAACAGGAGCAGGTAAGTCCATCATTTTAGATGCGTTGGATGCGGCTCTAGGCGGCAAGATGACCAGTCGAGCGATTCGCACCGGGGCAGAACGGTCATCGGTTGAAGCAACATTTGACCTCGATCCAGCGTTGATTGCGTGGCTCTCGGAACAAGAGATTGAGCTGGTTGATGATATGACCCTGGTGTGTAGCCGCGAGCTAACGGCTAGCCGAGGCAATGTGCGGAGCCGATCGCGCGTGAACGGTGTGCTGGTCAATAAGCAGCAAATGGAATCGCTGCGCGATCGCCTGGTTGAAATTACAGCGCAGGGGCAAACGGTGCTGCTGGGGCAGACGACCTTACAGCGAGAATGGCTCGATGGCCTGGGTGGCAGAAAATTAGTACAGCAGCGAGAAAAGGTGGCGATCGCCCACAGCACCTGCCAGCAAGCTTTACAAGCCCTGGAAAAGCGGCGGCAATTTGAGCAGCAGCGGCTTCAGCAGCTTGATTTATTCGAATACCAGGCCAAAGAACTGAGTGCGGCCAATTTAAGCGATCCTAACGAGCTGGATCAGCTTGAGCAAGAACGGCAGCGGCTCAGCCACAGCGTTGAGCTTCAGCAGCAGAGCTACCAGGTGTATCAAGCGCTGTATCAAAACGACAGCGGTGCCGAAGCCTGTGCCGACCTGCTTGGCAAAGCGGAGTCGATTTTGGCAGATATGGCACGGTACGACCACCAGATCCAGGCGATCGCCGAGCTGGTGGGTGGCGCACTGGCGCAGGTAGAAGAAGCCGGACGGCAAATTAACGCCTATGGCGAAGACCTGGAAACCGATCCAGACCGACTGCAAACGGTAGAAGAACGCATTGTGGAGCTGAAGCAAATTTGCCGCAAGTACGGGCCAACCCTGAGCGAGGCGATCGCCCACAACCAGCGGGTTCAAACAGAGCTAGAGGAGTTAAGCGATAGCGGTCAGTCGTTGGAGGTATTAGAGGAAACCTACCAATTACGCCAGGCCGAATTAAAGGAGCAGTGCGCCACCCTCACCAGTTTGCGTCAGGCGGCGGCTCGTCAGCTTGAAGCACTCTTGCTCAACGAGCTAAAACCGTTAGCCATGGAAAAAGTGCAGTTCCAGGTTGATATTGCCCCCGCAACCCCCACAGCAACCGGAGCCGATCGAGTTACGTTTCTGTTTAGCCC
>NZ_JADEWO010000078.1 GCF_015207605.1 Oculatella sp. LEGE 06141 | reverse complement strand
GGTCTGGGAAGTCTACTGTTGCCAAACTGGTGAGCGGACTTTATCAACCCTGGTCTGGCGAAATTTATTTTGATGATGTGCCCCAACGTCAAATTCCCCGCCCCGTTCTGACCAATTCAGTGGCAATGGTGGAACAAGATATCGTGCTGTTTGGCGGGACTGTGCGAGAGAATTTAACCCTCTGGGATGCAACCGTACCCGACAAAAATCTTATCCGGGCGTGTCAGGATGCTGCCATTCACCCTGTCATTCTCTCTCTGGCGGGCGGCTATGATGCTGAACTTTTGGAGGAAGCAGCAAACTTGAGTGGCGGACAACGGCAGCGACTGGAGATTGCCCGATCGCTGGTCACGAACCCCTCTGTGCTGATTATGGATGAGGCGACCAGCGCTCTTGATATCGAATCTGAGCGAATCATCAATCAAAATTTGCGCCAGCGCAGATGTACCTGTCTGATTGTGGCGCATCGGTTAAGTACGATTCGAGATTGTGATGAAATCATTGTGTTAGAACGCGGCAAAGTAGTGCAGCGAGGAACACATCAGACCTTATGGGATATGGAAGGACTGTATTCGCAGTTGCTTCGCACTGAAGCTGAGCTTCAAGGAAACCACGCTGAATTCTATTCAACCTTCTGAGTGATGGGAGACAGACTATAACGATGGGAGAGCAGCGAGAAGAAGAATACCGACTAGTGGCACAAATGCAACTCGATGATCAGATCACCGAGGAAGCATTAGGAATGCTGCTGTCTACACTAAAACCTCAAGACACAGAATCTTTTCTAGACGGTATTCCCCTGCTGGTTGCGGCAGGAGCAGTCGGCAAAGCATCGGGAATTTCAATTCGTCCACCCGTCAAGTCGATCGATTTAAGTCAGATCAGAGATCCCCTAGAGGCAGTTCTGCGTGCTTCTAGAGTCCGAGGACGGCGAGTGTTGCTGCAAGATACCTGGTGGAAGCAGGACTGTGGACCGCTATTGGCGTTGATCGAGGACACGCAACAGCCCGTTGCTCTTTTACCTGGCGCTGCGAATCGCTATATTCTCTTCGATCCAATTCAAGAGAGCCGTACTTTAGTGACTGCCGATATCGCTCAAACTGTAGCCCCGATTGCCTACATGTTCTACCGTCCCTTGCCGGATAGAGTACTAAAAGTGATCGATCTGCTCCGGTTTGCTCTCAAAAATCGTGCCAACGATCTCTGGATGATTCTGCTGACCGGAATTGCCGTAACCTTGCTGGGAATGCTGATTCCCTATGCCACGACCCTTTTAATTGACAGTGCCATTCCAGATGGCGATCGCGGTCTGTTGCTGCAAGTCGGGCTGGGTCTCTTTGTGGTGGCGATCGCCATTGCTCTATTTCGGTTGGCTCAAGGACTCTATTTGCTGCGCCTGGAAACTGTCTCCGAGGTAGAGACACAGGCGGCAGTGTGGGATCGGTTGCTTACCTTACCCGTCTCCTTTTTTCGGCAGTACACGGTTGGTGATCTGCAATCACGAGTCATGTCTATTAGCCAGATGCGACAGCAGTTGGGTGGAATCACTTTAATTAACCTGACGAGCGCTTTGTTTGCCCTCCTGAATTTGGGACTGTTGCTCTACTACAGTGCAAATCTAGCGCTGATTGCAGTAGGGGTCGCGGTGGTAACGATCTTAGTCACGTCCATTTCGGGTGCTTTATTAATTCGAAAAGTTCGTCCCCTGCTGGAATTACAAGGCGCTCTGTTTGGACAAACGGTTCAACTCATTAACGGCATTTCTAAACTGCGCGTTGCCGGTGCAGAAAATCGCGCCTTTGCTTTTTGGAGCAAAACTTATAGTCAACAAATTAAACTGAATTTGGGGACTCAACATATTGAAGACAGAATGGCCGTATTCAATGCTGTGATGCCGATTTTGACGGCGGCTATTCTATTCTGGTTCACAGTCCAGTTGATGACTGTATCAGACGCAGTAGGATTATCAATTGGAACGTTTCTAGCGTTTAATACTGCATTTGGTACTTTCATTAGGGGCGCAACGGATTTAAGCAATACGCTGACAGACGTGTTACAAGTGATTCCGCAGTGGAAGCGGGCTCAGCCCATTTTAGCAACGGTTCCGGAAGTGGGTTTGAGCAAAGCCGATCCGGGTCGCTTAAACGGCAAAATAATCGTCGATCGGCTCAGCTTTCGCTACCGTCAAGAGGGTGCTCTGACCTTGAACGATGTCAGCTTATACGCCGAACCAGGAGAATTTATTGCCCTGGTGGGAGCCTCGGGAAGCGGTAAATCAACCTTGTTTCGGTTACTGCTGGGCTTTGAGACACCTGAAACTGGCGCTGTCTACTATGATGGACAGGATTTAGCAGGACTTGACGTAGAAGCGGTTCGCCGACAAATGGGAGTGGTTCTACAATCTGGGCGTGTTCTGTCTGCTTCTATTTTTGAGAACATTGCTAGCGGCGCTCATATTAGCCTTGATGATGCATGGGAAGCAGCGCGAATGGCTGGATTGGCAGAGGACATCACGGCAATGCCGATGGAAATGCACACGCTGATCAGTGAGGGAGGCGGCAACCTTTCAGGCGGACAACGGCAACGTCTCTTGATTGCACGAGCATTGGCGCTAAAACCACGAGTTTTGCTATTTGATGAAGCCACCAGTGCATTGGATAACAAAACTCAGGCGATCGTCACTGCCAGTCTCGATCGATTGCAGGTGACTCGACTGGTGATTGCTCATCGGCTCAGTACTATTCGCAATGCCGATCGCATTTATGTGTTGCAATCCGGTCAGATTGTCCAGCAGGGCAGTTTTACAGAACTGGACAACCAAGCGGGATTATTTGCTCAACTCATGGGGCGAGGGTACAGGCAAGTACCAGAATAACCGCATTAGATATTCCCCTCTAACAAACATCAGTCAGACTTGAATTTTGACTCCCCACCCCCTCTTCATACAACAACGCCCACCCATATCAAAAGTGAGTCAGAACTCAAATACGGTGTTAATCGACACCAGCTATTAACGAGTTACAGCGATCGCTTCCCCTGCATAGGTCAGATCGCACCTGAACAACAAAGTTGTTACTGAGGTTCACAAAAATTCTTGGGAGCGATTTGGAGGTAAAACAGTGAGAGAGTTTAAAGGTCGTTTGAGTTGGTTGAGGTTGTGATCGTTCATGGGATGTCCATCAAGATACTGGCAACTAGTGGGGTTGGACGGTAAAGCCATTGCCAAAGCCTTCTTTCAGCAGCTCTGGCAATGGCGGCGATCGCTCGATGCAGGAAAGCGGCAATTTGCCGAATAGTGTCTGCGCTGCTGCTGCCACCCAGTTGAGCGAGTTTATGTGCAACTCGCTGCCAAGTTTGGCAATTGCCACGGATTCACTTGCGCTGCTGATTGCCGTAACGCTAAACGATCCTTGGGGAAGTAAATGCATGATTAAGCTAAATGGGATCGATCCGATCGCTAATCTAGTCACTCTGGGCATTGCGAGTAACATTATTCTCCTCTGGGCAACTACTGCTCTGGCACAGCGCCGCCCGATCGCCGATGAGACGTTGGGCAATGAGCAAACGATCGTGACGCCAGCTACGGCTATCCGTGGGCGACCGGGCGATCGAATTGAGGGCGGTGCCAGACGGGGAGGCAATCTATTTCACAGCTTTCGAGACTTTCAGGTGGATGCAGGTCGGGCGGTTTACTTTGTTGATCCAGGGGTCAATAATATCCTGGGTCGGGTCACGGGGGACTTGCTGTCGGAGATTTTAGGAACGCTGGGGGTGTTAGGTGGTGATGCGAATCTGTTTCTAATCAATCCCAACGGCATCATTTTTGGTGAAAATGCGCGATTGGATGTCGGCGGCTCGTTTGTGGCAACGACGGCAAATGCGATCGGCTTTGGCAATCAAGGTTTTTTCGACGTTGCGGATCCCAATGCGCCACCGCTGCTCACAGTGCAACCTTCAGCTTTTTTGTTTAATCAGATTAATCCTGGGGCGATCGAAAACCAGTCACGAGCTTCTTTAGGAGACGATGGATTAGGCAACCAAGTGTTTGGTTTAGAAGTTCCCAACAGGCAGAATTTGGTATTTCTAGGTGGCAGTGTCGTTAATCGGGGCGATTTGAATGCTTTTGGAGGACGGGTAGAACTGGGAAGCGTAGGGGGATTTGGAACAGTAGGATTGGCTACCGATGGTAGCTTGAGCTTCCCAAGTGAGATTGCTCGCGCAGACGTTCGCATTACGGATGGTTCTCAGATTGATGTTGCCTCGAACAACAGAGGCAATATTGTCATCAATGCTCGAAATATAGATATTTCTGGTGGAAGTCTACTGCGAGCCGGAATTTTCTCAGGATTAGGAACGGTTGACAGCCAAGCCGGAGATGTAGTTCTCAATGGAACAGGTGAAATTCAAGTTAGGCAATCAAGTTTAATCACCAACAATGTTGGAGCAAATGGAATTGGTAGCAGTGGTAATGTCTACATCACAGCAGGTTCACTCTTTATAACGGAGGGAGCTTCCCTGCAAGCTATTACCAGAGGGCAAGGCGATGCAGGTGATGTGATTATCGAAGCGGACGATCGGGTTGTGTTTGATGATGGCAATGCCTTCAGCACTGTTGGAGATGTCAACTTCAACGGTGAAGCGGTGGGTAATGGGGGTAACGTTGAAATCTACACTGATTCTCTGGAAGTTCGTAATGGGGCACAGCTACAGGCTTCCACTTTCGGACAAGGCAATGCAGGTAATGTGATTGTCGAAGCGGACGATCGGGTTGTGTTTGCTGGCACGAGCACTGATGGAGAATTACCCAGTGCTGCCTTTAGCACTGTTGGACTCGTTAACTTCAGTGGTGAAGCGGTAGGTAATGGAGGCAACGTTGAGATCTACACTGATTCTCTGGAAGTTCTCAATGGGGCACAGCTACAAGCTTCCACTTTCGGTCAGGGTGATGCAGGTGATGTGATTATCCGTGCAGACGATCGGGTTGTGTTCGATGATGGCTTTGCCTTCAGCAGCGTTGGAGCCATTAACTTTAGTGGTGAAGCAGTAGGTAATGGGGGTAACGTTGAAATCTACACTGACTCCCTGGAAGCTCTCAATGGCGCACAGCTAGAAGCTTCCACTTTTGGACAAGGCAATGCAGGTAATGTGATTATCCGTGCAGACGATCGGGTTGTGTTTGATGATGGCTTTGCCTTCAGCAGCGTTGGAGAAGGTAGTGTAGGCAATGGAGGCAACATCAACATTAACACCAGTGTTCTTAGTGTTCTCAATGGTGCACAACTCGCTGCCAGTACTAGAGGACAAGGCAATGCAGGTAATGTGATTATCCGTGCGGACGATCGGGTTGTGTTTGACGATGCCACTGCTTTCAGTAGAGTGGAAGAAGGTGGTGTAGGCAATGGAGGCAACATCAACATTGACACCAGTGTTCTTAGTGTTCTCAATGGTGCAAGGTTAACTGCCAGTACTAGAGGACAAGGCAATGCAGGTAATGTGATTATCCGTGCAGACGATCGGGTTGTGTTTGATGATAGCACTGCCTTCAGTACCGTTGGAGATACTAGCTTTGACGGTGTAGCAGTGGGTGATGGAGGCAACGTTGAAATCTACACTGATTCTCTGGAAGTTCTCAATGGCGCACAGCTACAAGCTTCTACTTTCGGTCAGGGTGATGCAGGTGATGTGATTATCGAAGCGGACGATCGGGTTGTGTTTGCTGGCACGAGTGCTGATGGAGAATTACCCAGTGCTGCCTTCAGCAGAGTTGGAGAAGGTAGTGTAGGCAATGGCGGCAACATTAACATTGACACCAATGCTCTTAGTGTTCTCAATGGTGCAAGATTAACTGCCAGTACTAGAGGACAAGGCAATGCAGGTAATGTGATTATCCGTGCAGACGATCGGGTTGTGTTTGATGATAGCCTTGCCTTCAGTACCGTTGGAGATATTAGCTTTGACGGTGTAGCAGTGGGTGATGGAGGCAACGTTGAAATCTACACTGATTCTCTGGAAGTTCGCAATGGGGCACAGCTACAAGCTTCCACTTTCGGACAGGGTGATGCAGGTGATGTGATTATCGAAGCGGACGATCGCGTTGTGTTTGCTGGCACGAGCGCTGATGGAGAGTTTCCCAGTGCTGCTATCACTAGAGTGGAGGAAGGTGGTGTAGGCAATGGAGGTAACATCAACATTGACACCAATGCTTTTGTCGTTCGCAATAGCGCACAACTCCTTGCTGATACCAGAGGGTGGGGTAGGGCAGGCAATATTCAGATTACTGCTGATACCGTTTCTCTAAACGGAGTGGGTCGCGCTGGGCGTTCTAGTGGATTGTTTACATCGACTGCTTCAACAGCCATTGGGCGAGGCGGAAACATCACGGTTCGTGCGGATAGCATCGGTATTACCGATGGCGCAGTAGTCAATGCCCAGACCTCCAATGTCTTTCGGGGCGGAAATATCACCCTCAACGCTGATACGTTTGCAACTACAGGCGGTGGCCAGGTTCTGACTACAGCCCTTGGTGGAGGGAATGCAGGTAGCATTACCCTCAACGCCGATCGCATTACTCTCTCTAGCTTTGACTCCACCTATGCCGATCGCCGCAGGCAGTTTGGCAGTCGGGTCAGCAACCAGGGAGCAGCGAGTGGGCTGTTTGCCAACACCAGACCTGGCTCCTCTGGTCAAGGAGGAACCATCCGAATAACAGCCGGAGAACTAAATATGTCCAATCGAGCTGGTATCGTGGTCAATAGTCAGGGTAGTGGTGTGGCAGGCAATATGAATATTACTGCCCAATCTATTCAGCTCAACCGGAGCAGGCTGACAGCAGAAACCGAAACAGGCAATGGCGGCAATATCACCCTAGACAACGTCAATGTCCTGCAATTACGAAATAGCAGCGTCATCTCCACAACCGCCGGAACTAGGCGCACTGACGGCAATGGCGGCAACATTACGATCGACTCCGACTTTATCGTGGCAGTCTCTACCGAAAATAGTGACATCCGCGCCGATGCCTTTAGGGGCAGTGGTGGCAACGTGACGATTACAACACAGGGAATCTTTGGGATTGAGCCACAAGCCAGCCCAACCGATCGCAGTGACATCACCGCTAGTTCAGAACTGGGTGTACAAGGAACCATCGACATCAACACGCCTGCTATTGACCCCAGTCGCGGCTTAACAGAACTGCCCGATGTCCCCGTTGATGCTTCCAACCAGATTGCCCAAACCTGCCCCACGGGCGGCAATATTGCCGAAGCGTTGGGAGAATTCGTTGTCACAGGACGAGGCGGTTTGCCTGCCAATCCCACAGAGATTCTGAGCGGCAACACCGTCTTACCCCGTCTATCTGGATTAGCGCATGAAAGAACAGAGCAAGGAGTCGGAAGAGGGGCAAACTCTGAAGTGGCTCAAATCGAGACGGTTAATCCTCCACCTCCGGCGATCGTTGAGGCGCAGGGCTGGCAAATCGACAGCGAAGGCAACGTTGTTTTGATTGCGGCGGCTTCTGCTCGCTCCTCAGCCTTTGCCGAAGTTCAGTGCCACAGTTCTGATTAACGCAGGTTCAAGTTATAGAATCCTCTCCATGTTCAATCGCCGATCGCTTAGATTCTGTCTACTGGCGCTGCTGATGGCGCTAGTTTGTATTGTTGCGTCTCCCAGCGTTGCGACCGTCTCGATCGCGGACTCGGTTCTTCAGCAATCACAGAACTCAGCAGAGCGTTTGGAACAACAAGGACGCTCGCACTACGAAGACGGACAATTTGCTGAAGCTGCCGCCAGTTTTCAACAAGCTGCCCAAGCCTATGAGGCTCAAAGCAATGAGCTGAAACAGGCGATCGCCCTCAGCAATCTGGCTCTGGCAACGCAACAGTTAGGACAGTGGGCAGAAGCCAACCAGGCCATTACCCAGAGCTTGAATTTACTTGAGGCAGGAGAAGATAGCGATGCGCGTCGTTTAGCGCTGGCGGAAGCCCTGGACATTCAGAGCGCGCTGTTCCTCTCTCAAGGAAACGCAAACGCTGCGTTTGATACAGGGGAACGCGCTGCTAACCTCTATGAGCAGTTGGGCGATCGCGATCGGGCAACAGAGAGCCGCATTAGTCAAGCACAAGCCCTTCAGGTATTGGGTTTATATCGGCGGGCGATCGCCACCGTAGTCACAGCACTAGGCTGGCAGCCGCGCACCCTAACCTCCTTGGAGACGCTAAATACCCAGCTCCAGACGTTGCCACCCTCAGCGACCGCGATCGCTGCCCTGCAAAGTTTAGGAGAAGCGTTGCGCGTCACGGGCAATTTGGCAGCGGCTCGTGCGGTGTTGCAGCAAAGTTTGGCGATCGCACAGCCCTTACAGCAAACTGAGGCGATCGCCGATGCCCAATTCCGCCTCGCAAATCTGACCTGGACAGAAGCCCTGGTCAACTTGAGCCGTGACAACTTAACGCCGGCTGAAGCGATCGAAATGGTACAGCAAGCGCAGCAGGGCGATCGGCGGGTTGGGATTAATTCAGCAGAAAATTTCTACCGCGCTTCTGCTAGCGCCCTGGCGCTGTATCATCAAGCCGCGACGGCTACAACTGCCACAGCTCGGCTACAAGCTCAACTCAATCAACTGCGGATCGCCATAGAAACAAACCGTCAAGCCGAAGTTCAGGCTCTGCTGCCGCACGTTCAGTCGGCAATCGATCGCCTTCCGTTGGGTCACATGGCGGTCGAGGCTCGCATTAATCTTGCCCAAACGCTGATTAGCGCCAGCCCATCGCAGCCGCAAGCGACAGCCCATATCCTGGCGATCGCCATCGGGCAGGCCAGGGATTTGCAAGACCCTCGGGACGAGTCTAATGCGTTGGGACTCTTGGGTAGCCTCTATGAGCAAACGGGACAGTTCCCAGAGGCACAACAAGTGACTCAACAAGCGCTTTTGCTGGCGCAGAACAACAGCGCTTCGGATTTAACCTATCGCTGGCAATGGCAGCTCGGACGGTTGCTAAAAGCTACAGCCGAAGCGAACAATCCCAATCGCCCAACGTATACAGAAGCGATCGCTGCCTATACAGCAGCGGTTGACACCCTCAAATCAATTCGCGCCGATCTGATTGCTACCGCCCCCGATGAGCAGCTTTCGTTTCAAACGACGATTGAGCCGATCTATCGTCAACTCGTCTCACTGCTGCTGCAATCTCCGCAAGATATCTCAGATGATCAAAACCTGAGAACAGCTCGTGATCTGATCGAATCACTTCAGTTGGCAGAACTCGATAATTTCTTTCGGGAAGCCTGTCTCAATGGCAATCCAACGGTGATTGACCAGGTAGACCAAACTGCCGCTATTATTTATCCCATTATTCTGCCCGATCGTCTCGCCGTAATTCTCAGTCTGCCGCAGTCTTCCCAGTTTGATTTATCACAGAATTCACCCCAGCGATCGTTCGTCGCTTACACCACCGTTGTGCCGCAAGTCACAGTTGAAGCAACGGTTAACCTCCTGCGAGACTCCCTCGATCAAGCTAACGATCATCGTTTTTTGCCACCCGCCCAGCAGATCTACAACTGGCTGATTCGGCCTGCACAGGCTCAACTTGCGGCAAATCAAGTCAGCACGCTGGTTTTTGTGCTGGATGGCGTGCTGCGGAATATTCCAATGAGTGTTCTGCACGACGGGCAGCACTATCTGGTTGAGCAACCGTACAGCATCGCCCTAACACCTGGCTTACAGCTTCTGGGTAGCCAACCCTTCTCCCCCAATCAACTTCGATCAGCGCTGCTCGCTGGCGTCAGTGAAGCCCATCAAGGCTACTCAGCCTTACCCAACGTCAGAGATGAACTGGCTCAAATCCAGGCGGAACTTCCCAGAACGACGACATTGCTCGATCGGGGACTGGCGTCAGTTGATCAAGAATTGCGGGTCAACGGCGGATTTACGAGTACCAACTTTGAGACGGCGATCGAATCCACTCCCTATCCGATCGTCCATCTTGCCACGCATGGACAATTCAGCTCACAGCTCACAGACACTTACGTTTTGACAGGAGATGGTCGGCTCACTATTGATGATCTGAGAACTGCATTACAAACCACAGCTGTTCGTCGAGATGGAACACTCGAGTTACTCGTGCTAAGCGCTTGCTCAACGGCAATGGGGGACAATCGAGCAGCGCTGGGATTGGCAGGTGTTGCGGTGCGAGCAGGAGCAAGGAGCACTGTGGCAACGCTGTGGCAAGTAAACGATTATTCGTCAGCAATGTTTATGGGAGCGTTTTACCGAGAGTTATCAACTGTTAGAACGTTGCACATCAGCAAAGCAGAAGCGCTGCATCAGGCTCAACGATCGCTGTTGCAGTATCCTGAATATCAGCATCCCTACTTTTGGGCACCCTATGTGCTAATTGGTAACTGGCAGTAATCGGGGGTTCTTCCGCTGTTTTGGTCCTAGTAGCAAAACATTACTTCACGTTTGAGACCTTGATTCTGCCGCTTATGAGTTACAAAACTCAACAGTCTAGTAGAGTAAGGCGTAAGTTTGGCTACCTTGTTCATTGCTTTAATGCTTTGCCTTCATACGTCCATTTGAATGGTTTAGCCATCGTCCGGTTGAAGTAATCGATAAATTCTAGAATCCGAGTTTTGAGTTGCGCTTGACTCGCAAAATTGCCTCGTCTGAGCAACTTACGCACCAAGATACCGAACCACATCTCAATCTGATTCAACGCTTGAACAATGCTTCGGTGTGAAGTGGCACACGATTTTGTGGCTCGGGTCAGCTAAAAACGCTGAGCGACTTTGCATCGATTTGAGAATGCCCGATTCCCCTTTGACCCCTAAGTCAATCTCAAACCCTTCTGTTTGTGCCACAAATCGCACTAACGATTCAGATTGATGGATGTTCAAGCAATCCATCACCAGATGCCATTTAACCGCCTTTGGATCTGCTGCAATCAACTGTTGAACATGGTGCAGATACTCTGCCTCGGTACGCCGCTCTCCGACCGTTGCTTCCCCAATTCGCCCTTGAGCGACATCAAAACTGGCAATCAACGTTTGTGTGCCGTGGCGGATATACTCAAATTCTCGTCGTTCTGGTTTGCCAGGTCGCATTGGTTTGGTGGAAGCTTTCCGTTCTAAGGCTTGGATGCCTGTCATCTCATCTAAAGAAACCGTTCTCTCTCCCGCCTTTGCCCGCTCGACGAAATTGTCAGATCTGAGTACTCAAATCGCCGCTTTCTGTATCAATTTTTATCAATATGGACCTTCCTTTCTTATCTGCGACTAGATAGCTCGGAATACTTCCTGCAACTCACTAATCCGTTCAACAAAATGTTCTCGTTCCTTAGATAAAGACACGAACTCTGCCATGCTTGTTCTTGGTCGCAAACATTGCTGCACTTCATCGAACGCTTGACAAAATCGTTTCGCACTCTCAATCGCACCAAAGCCTAAAGTTGGATAGTAGCGTTGCTTAATCCCTCGATGACTCTGTTCAATCGGATTCCCCAGACAGCCTCTGGTCCCATGCTCAACTTCTGAACCTAATTCTTCAGTAATCGCTCTTGGGTACGAAGTCAGTCTATCTGTTACAACTCGCTCTGGTGGTTGTTCTGCTATCTCGTGAGCTTGAGCAAAGAACGCTTTTGCCGCCTCCATGTCTCGCTTCTCGCTCAA
The DNA here is from genome assembly GCF_015207605.1 of Oculatella sp. LEGE 06141. Lineage (GTDB taxonomy): Bacteria > Cyanobacteriota > Cyanobacteriia > Elainellales > Elainellaceae > Oculatella. Next base: position 11,793 of record NZ_JADEWO010000078.1, on the reverse strand, counting down.
CCTCACATCCACTAAATCTCCATCTTCATCAATCCCTCGATACAGATAGCACCATCTCCCTTTCACACGGATGTACCTCTCGTCCACAAACCAGATCTTGCCAAGCTTGCCTTGGCGTTTCGCTCTTAACTGCTCGGCAACTATTGGAGCAAAGCGCTCTTCCCAATCGCGCACCGCTTCATGCGTAAACTCGAACCCCCGCAGTAGAAAGAATTCGGCGATATCGCGAAAGCTCAGCTTGTAACGAAACCGACACAGCAGGACTTGGAACACGATATCAGTGGGCACCTCGATAAAATTGAAGGGAGTGCCAGTCCGTTGGTTGAAGGTGCGACGACACCCCTTGCAGCGAGACATCGCGTAGCCCAAGACAGTAGTGCGTTGCAATCGAGTGGTGTGAGTCGAGCAGCAATGCGGGCAATCCATAAGTTAGCTGGACGGGAGATTGAGGGCAGTCGCCAGTTTATCAAGACGGGGCTTCTGCCCTCAAGTTGAGTACCCAGTTCTGACAGTTTCTCCAGTTTCTTATGAGCAACGCTATCAGCAAAGAGTTCTGGACAATCTGAAGAAGAAGGCTTCCGCTCTCGGTTTTGACCTTGTTTTTCAAACCCCGACAGAAGAGGTTTCTTAGAAGAATTGCTGCCTGAAGGCGAGGGTTTTGACCCTCCCAGAATGAGACAAAAAACGTCTCAACTCTGGATAGGGAGCCGGATTAAAAACTCACTCCCCTGTCCCAATTCCGACTGTACATCCAGACTGCCGCTATGTTTTTCTACCACAATTTGCCGCGCGATCGCCAAGCCCATGCCTGTTCCCTTCCCCACACCTTTCGTCGTGAACAGATGGTCAAACACTTTGGCTTTGACTGCTTCAGCCATGCCTTTGCCATTGTCACTGATGCGAATTTCAATGGCGGGTTGCTGCATGACTGTAGTTTGAATCGCAATTGTCTGCGGCTTTGTTTGTCGCTCAGCCAAAGATGTTTGTTGGGCAACTTCATCAAAAACATCGATCGCATTCGCCAGAATGTTCATAAAAACCTGATTTAGCTGTCCAGGAAAACATTCAATTTCGGGTAAATCGCCGTAATCTTGTATGATTTCAATAGCAGGGCGATATTCGTCGGCTTTGAGACGATATTTAAGAATCAGCAAGGTGCTATCAATTCCTGCGTGCAAATTGGCACGAACTTTCTGTTCTGCATCAGCACGGGAAAAGGTGCGAAGACTGGTGCTGATGGACTTAATGCGATCGGTTGCCCCTTGCATTGAGTTCAATAACTTAGGCAAATCTGCGCTCAGATATTCCAGGTCAACGTCTGCCGCATGCGCTTGCACAGGAGCAGGGGCATTGGGATAATGTTGCTGGTAGAGGGCGAGATGCCTGAGGAGATCTTGCACGTAGTCTTTGGCATTATTGATGCTGCCATTGAGAAAGCCGATCGGATTATTGATCTCGTGAGCAACACCGGCGACCAGGTTGCCCAACGCCGCCATTTTTTCATTCTGAATCACCTGGAGTTGCGATTGCTCAATTTGTTGGGCATACGTTTGGGCTTGTTGGTACAGGTGCGCGTTTTCCAGGGAAATCGCCGCTTGAGCACAAAGAACATTCAATAGTTCAACCCGATCGCGGGTAAACGCTCCAACCGTGACATGGTTCTCTAAATACAAAATGGCAACCAGTTTGCCCTGCTGAAGAATCGGTGTGCAAAGGATACTTTTGGGTTGCTGTTGCACAATATAGGCATCCATTGCTAGGGCGGGATGAACAGCAGCATCCACAATCACGATGGGTTGTAGGCTCCGTTTGACGCTATTAATCAAACCGTGGGGAAGCTCCAGGCTGTCACCGAAAGCAATGGCTTGCACCTGCACGGGCTGATCGACCACAGCAAGCGCTTCAACAAACCATTGATGCTCATGCGGCATTAACAATGCTCCCTTGTCTGCTCCAGCGTTTTCCAGAACCGTATGCAGCAAGGTTGCTAAGAGCTTATCGAGTTGAATTTCACTGGAGAGGGTTTGGGACGCTTTGAGCACGGTTGCCAGATCGAGCGTGGCAGAAATACTGCTGCTGCTAGAGATGGAGGACTGCGTTGCGGTTAAGGAGCCTGGTGCAAACATCGTTTCAGTTGCTGACAAGGCCAGTTGCTGCGGCTGCAAAATGGGCGCAAGTAGTTTGGGATAGCGACGCTCTAAGTCTTGCACCTTGGCTTTCGCACCCCAGCGAGCATAGCTGTAGTAGGCATCTTGCAGATAGCTGGCAGCAAATTTCTCTTTGCCCCAGTGGAGGTAGAACTTGGCAGCAAGTTCATGGGCAATCGCTTCTTCCTGGAGATAACCGTTAGCGTTTGCTTCAGCAATGGCGCGATCGTACAGGTCGATCGCCTCTAAATAATTCTGAGAAAGGCGAGCAACTTCTGCCTTGACGAGACAATAAAGGTGTGAAAAATTATACGGGCAACTCTGCGCCCAAACTTCTAACTGGTTTTGATAGGTCTCAATTTTTTCCCAATAGTCTAATTTTTGGGCCTCAGTGGCGTTGGGGTAGAGCGAGGCTAACAGTAGCGCATAGATAAACAGATGGTGAGCGTAGGGAAGCAATCCTTGAGGTGCAACATTGATAATTTCCGCATCGGCTTGCTGTCCATACTCCAGGGCTTCATCGAGCCGATCGCAAAAGAAGAGAACCTGCGTTTTGAGAATGTTGAAAATACAAATAACTTGCCAGTTTTTATGGGCTTTACATTGCTCTAAATACTCGGTTTCTGACTCGCAGAGCGATCGATAGCGTTCTTTCTCCTGAGTGCCCATCAATTCTGCCATAATTGCGTGACCACCCAGCAATAGATCAATCGCCCATTGGTTTTTGTGCTTTTGACTGAAGTTTAATGATTCGGTGACTTCCTCCAAGAGCCGATCGAGGGGAACACTTTGGTAAAAACGACAGTACATATTATGCCCAAACGCATAAGCGGCATACTGTAAATTGCTGGACTCTAAACCCACGCGATAGGACGCAAGATAATCTTCAGTCGCCGCTTTGAGGGGATGTGACCAATGCCTGAGTGAGCTACCAATCATCAAATAAGCAACACTTTCAGCAGATTTGTTGTCAAAGGCTTGAATGAGCTGGAGTGTAATATCCAGCAATTGATCCGTTTCTTGGTAATTATTTAGTGCATAGCCTCGCAGTCCTCCAAACGCAGGATAGATGTAGCCAATCTCTGGTGTATTTCCGTATTGCAGACATAAATTGACGGCTTTTGCACAAATCACCGACCACAACCTTTGGTGTGATCGATAGGTTGGGGGACCCATACTAATTAACAGCTTGATCGCCATTTTTTGCTCAGGCTGCACCATTGTAGGCAACTGAGAAAGCATAGCAAAGGAGCTATTTTTGAAGGTTTTAGTGGAGATAGCGAGTTCTGATGCTAGTGCTGTTTCTAAATTTTCTGTGGGCAGGTTAATGCCAATTAATGCGAGTGCCTGACGACCCGCTTGAATCGCTTCTGGATATTGTGCTTGCAACGTACATTGCACGATCGCCAGACTATAGATATCGGCTTTTTCCAGGGGCGTTTTTGCATTTGCTAACGCTTGCTCTATCCAAATTTCAGCCGTCTTGAAGTTACCATTTAAGTATTCAACTTCAGCACGCGCTTTGTATAACTCAAAGCTGAGTTGGTAATGGCTCTCAAAGCAATTGTCAGGTAGAAGATCGATCGCCGCTTGGATATAGTCTAAGGCAGCGGCGTAAGCCGTAGACGCTTTCGCTTTACACCCCGCTAAAAAGTTAAGTTGTGCGAGTTCTTCTCGTTTCGCAGGTTGAACGATCGCGGTCTTGCCAACATTAAAATGATTGACGATCTCAAACAACCGCTCCTCTCGCTGGCTGGCGGTCAGATTTTCTAACAGTAGCGTGCCAATGTGAAGATGAGTGGCTTGCTTTTGGGCTTGATCAATCAAAGAATAAGCCGATTGTTGAACGCGATCGTGAAGGAATTTGTAGGATACTGCAACACGATCGCCATCAATTTCTGCATCTGCACTTTGGAAGAATTTATAGGTTTCAGTAATCGGGAGAATCAACCCTTCCTGCAAGGCTTTCCACAGGCTAGAAGCCGTTTCTGTCAACGACTGCCCAGAGACGATCGCCAATGTTGCTAAATCAAACTGATTGCCAATACAGGCAGCTAACTTCAGCACCTGTTGCGAAGCGGCTGGCAATTTCTGCAATTGCAATGCCATAAACTCCACCACATCGTCGGTGATAGAGAGAGACTTCACCTGAGCAATATCGCATTCCCAATAGCAGCGATCGTGATCAAAGCGAATCTGTCCATCTTCGTGTAATGCTTTGAGAAACTGGGTAGTAAAAAAGGGATTACCCTGAGTTTTGCGATCAATTAATTCTGTTGGCGGTTGCGCCAGTTCTCTCGAACACTTCAATGTATCTGCAACGAGATGATTGGTATCGTCAAAAGTCAGGGGAGCCAGCGTCATCGTATGGACAATTACCTGAGCATTTTTGAGGTCTTCCACCGTCAAGACAAACGGGTGAACAGACGAAACTTCATTGTCTCGATAAGCACCCAGCACCAACAAATGCCCGCTGTCGTTCATTAACAGCTTGACCAACTGAAGCGAAGCCGAATCTGCCCATTGCAAATCATCTAAAAACAGCACCAGCGGGTGCTCTGCCGTTGTAAACACTTCAATAAAGTTTTGGAACAGCAGATTAAACCGATTTTGGGCAGCAACACCTGCTAGATCCAGGGCGATCGGCTGTTTGCCAATGATCTGCTCCAGTTCGGGAATCACCTCAATCAAAACTTGTCCATTTTCCCCAACGGCTGCCAAAATCTTGGCTTGCCATTGTGCCAGTTGGGTATCGGATTCTGACAGCAACTGCCCCATTAAATCGCGCAATGCTTGCACAAATGCCGACAGTGGAATGTTGCGATTGAACTGGTCAAACTTGCCTTTGATAAAGTAACCACGCTGCCGCACGATGGGCTTATGCACTTCATTGATCACGGCTGTTTTACCAATGCCAGAAAACCCCGCCACCAGCATGAGTTCCGAACTACCATTGGCAACACGATCGAAGGCTTCTAGCAAAGCCTGGACTTCGGCTTCTCGACCGTAAAGCTTTTCAGGAATCAGGAAGCGATCGCTTACATCCCGCTGTCCCAGGGCAAAGGTTGTGATGGCACCGGTTGCTTTCCATTGACTCAAACACTGTTCCAAATCGTATTTGAGACCCATTGCACTTTGATAGCGATCCTCGGCATTCTTTGCCATCAGTTTAGTGACGATCGCCGCTACCGTTGCAGGCACATCAGGGTTGACCTGATCCACGGGCACAGGCACCTTCGCGATATGGCAGTGCATCAGCTCCAGGGGATCATCCGAGACAAAGGGTAATGTCCCAGTCAACAGTTGATAGAGGGTCACACCCAGGGCGTAGAAATCAGCCCGATAATCAATGCCGCGATTCATCCGTCCCGTTTGCTCAGGAGCCAGATATGCCAGTGTGCCTTCCAGAATGTTTGGACTTTGGCTTTCCTGCGTCTCCTTTGGCAACAGGGAAGCAATACTAAAGTCGATCAGTTTGATTTGTTTTGACTCAGGATGAATCAGGATGTTGGCAGGTTTGATGTCTTTATGCACCACCCGATGCTGGCACAGGTTATGGAGAATATCAGCAACTTGCAGGGCGATCGCCAACACGTCCGCTAGATCCAATGACTGCTGCTGAATATACCGCCCCAAAGCAATCCCACCGCAATCTTCCATCACCAGGGCATAGCCGCTCCCCCAGGGTTCCAACCGCAAAGGACGAACAATGCCTGGAATGGGGAGATTTTGGGCGATCGTATATTGATTGCGAAACTGCACCAATTCACCGAATCTCGGATACTCGCGGCGCAGTAGCTTAATCACCACCGATCGCTGTTGAGCCTTCTCTACCGCTCGATAGACTGCCGTTCGAGAACCCAGATACAGTTGCTCTACAATGGCATAGCCAGAAATATCAGGGAGTGAATGAGGAGAGGTGCTTGCTGAGAGTATCATAGGTTTGGGTGGGCAGCAGTGTCCCAAAGCGGAGTAAATTACCTCTAGGATTCCCCGAAATTAGGGTAAGTACACATGAGATACGGAACGACTGCTAACACAATTGCTTAAGCTGCTTGGGTTTGAGGTTGAGCCTTAGGTTGACTGCAGCAATCAGTCAACGATCGAACTGAAGCAATGGCAACACAAATCATCTGTCCTCTAAGCTCGACTTTATCAATCAGGCAGCAAAGCAAAGCAAGTCAAACCAACAGTTTCCTCTTAGTTTGCTTTTTACTCGCCGTAATTGGAATACTGTTCGGACTATGTCTAGGTTTTTCTATTGTTTTTTTATCCAGTTTACTTTCTGAGCAATTTTATTCGCAACTTCGTGATATCTACCGTCGAAATTTATATCTAGCTGCTTCGCTCTCCTTGCTAGGGAAATCGCCAGAGCCTCACGGTGTTATCAATGCTGCCACTGGCTAACTGTTTACCATCTGGACTAAAGGCAATGCCATAGATCCAGTCAGTGTGTCCGGTCAGCGTGGCGATTTCTTGACCGGAACTGAGATTCCAAACCTTGATGGTGCGATCGCGCCCTGCACTGGCTAGAATCTGTTCATTGCGGTGGTAAGCGATCGTAAAGACCTCCCCAATATGCCCCAAAAAGGTACGAATTGTTGTTCTCTGGTTGAGGTTCCAAAGCTGTACGGTCGCATCTCGACTACAACTTGCCAGCAGTTGCCCGTCAGGGCTAAACGCTAGCCAGTTAACATCACTAGAATGACCTTCCAGGGTATACAGCGCTTGCCCGGTTTCCATATCCCAGAGCCGAATGGTGGCATCTACGCCGCCACTGGCGACCTGCCGACCGTCTGGACTAATGGCAAGCCCTAACACAACGCCCTGATGGCCTCGTAGAGTATGAAGCTCTCGACCGGATGCTAAATCCCAAATTCTCACGGTGCCGTCGTAGCTGGCGCTGGCGATTCTCGCTCCATCTGGGGCGACGGCAACCGTCTGAATAAAATCTTGATGGCCTGTTAGCGTGCGGATAGTGTTTCCGGTTGTGAGATTCCACACCCGGATAGTTCGATCTTTGCTGCTGCTAACCAACGTCCTGCCATCGGAGCTAATTGCAACGCTCAACACTTCGTTTGTATGACCGTTGAGAGTACGGAGTTCTTCTCCCGTCGCCGGATTCCAGACTTTAATGGTGTTATCTTCGCTGCCGCTGACCAGGGTTTGACTATTGGGGGTAAAGGCAACAGAGTTGATGTAGCTGGTATGCCCGGTCAGAGAGCGAATTAACGAAAAATCTGCGGTGGCGGCGGTTGAGTTAGTTTGGGTTGGAGCGTCTGGACTGCTGGAAGAGGTTGAGTCCTGAGAAAACAATAAGGGTCGGAAGAAATAAGCAGCCCCGCCCAATAACCCAACAGTCAGGAGTAGGGCAATGAAAAGGGTTGTAGTTTCGTTTTTCTGAGACATAGGATAAACTCCGCGCTCAAAAGCAGTTCATTGCAAGCTTTGAGATCACAGCCGAGATAGTATTATGACTATTCTGGGCGTTGTTGGATAGAGGGGTTGCGGACGGGAGAGACATGGTAAGTTTCAATTACCACACCAAAACCTGCCATGAAAGCTCAATACCGCATCCGCAACTGGTCTGAGTATAACGCTGGACTCAAACAACGGGGAAGTTCGACGTTTTGGATTGATGAGTCTGTGCTGGAGGCATGTGTCGCTTAACCCGCTATTTGTCCTCGTTAACCCCACGGGATGCGCAACGAGGTTAAGAGAAAGGGGCTGAAAGGGTTAGTAGGAGAGGGATGAGAGCAAGACTGTTGAGAGAATGACTCCTGAAGCGAGTGAAACAGGAGTTTTACAGATGGGGTTGGGGACTTCAAGAGGGATACAGCGATCGCCCAAGCTGTGGGAGACTGCTGAGCGAGCGATTGACGCTTGAGCAGTCCAGTAGGGCATCGATAACCTAGGTCAGTGAGGCGATCTCAGATCTTGCACCTGGTGATCTGAACTTGATATCCATGCTGTTGTAGGAGGGGTTGATGGTCTTAAATCTGCTGAATCAAAAGGGCGATCGCTATCTGCGGCAGCGCTGCTTCAAATACCGTTCTGGCAGCCACAACCCAGTTCGGGAAAGTAGAGGTATGCATGGAAAGATAACCCCAATGGGCCAAGATAAATGCAACGAGAGACAAGACGAGCCAGCGATACAGCCCTAACAGCGTTTGCTGACCAAAGCGATGCAGGCCGAAGCGATATTTCGCGGTCTTGAAAAAGCCCTCAATCTGCCAGCGGTGTTGCCCCCACCAAACAATCGTGCAGGCTTTGAGCGGTCGGGTTGAAAGGACATAGCGTTTAGAACGCTTAGAATCTCCGTCCCGCTTGAGGTAAAACCAAGCAATAGTGACTGGAAAGCTGAGGCCCTCTAGTCGAACCTGCTGCCCCGGTCTATGCAGCTTGAACAGTTGACGTCCATCCACCAGTTGCCGGTCATAGCGCACCCCGGTAATCGCATGCAGCTTCAGACGTCGTATCCCCTGCACAAACTCCACACTCCCCAAGGCAGTATCTGCCAACACCAGAATCTTGAAGGTTCGTCTGAACCATCGGGGGAGAGAGCGGACCGGAGTCCTAATTGAGCCGGAGACGGGGTGTCCTTGCCCCGGTAGACTCGGAAACTCCAGGGGAACCGCCATTGTCAAACGACTAGATAGAGCACCACCAGATGCACCCCTGGTTTGCCGTCAAAGACCCGCACCAACTCGTTGAAGGCTTTGAACTTGCCTCGCTGCTCCAGCGTCGTTAAGTCTAGGATGAGCTGCAGATGCGGTCGCTGTCCTCGATGCCTATACTGACGCAGTTGTTTGCTGCTGGCACGGCGCACCTGAGGAATCATCTGCCGTACTGACCAGGTGTAGACGCTCAGAAATCGACTGAGGGCACTGGCGGATTTCAAAGAACTGTGTTGAGGCAGGGGCGAGCCTTGAGCCTTGAGGAATAGCGCTAGCAGTGCATTCAAGCTTTCACGTTGGTAGGGACTCGGCATCCCGTCGAGCAATTGATAAATTAGATCCTGGGCGTGGGCAAGAATAGTCATTGTTCTTGCAGTTTATTGGTTTCACGCCCTTTTCTCCCATCTTTTACGGCTTGGTGCAAGATCTGAGTTGACTGAGTACAAAGCCCTGGTTGAGAGATATAACCTGGATGTTGAAAAGGCAAATGCTCTAGCCCAATCATCAGCAAGTACTAGAGTGATAACTCCCAGAATCAGGATTCGGTTCTAGCACTAATTTTTAGTGAGAGCAGTAATAATCCTTATCTGCTGGTAGGGATAGGCTATCGCATTGAAGACGCTTTGGTGATCGAGGTGTGTAGGTGGTCTAGAACCTAGAACTATCGTTGCGCCAACTAGCGATCACACCTGATTGACCAATCCCGTCAAAAAAAACTTGACTTGGTTCTAGTTGGGAATATTGTTGCAGTAATGGTTCCTGAGCTTAGAGAACAAATAGTTACAGCACCAAGTCTTCTGTAATGGGTTTATCGTGCCTGGAGTTATGTCTTTGACCCATTCCATGTTTTTGATGGTGGTTGTCAATGACTTGTCTGCGATGAGCGATCGCAGCTTGGACGCGCCCCTGAGAAGCGGAATAGCCACTGCCTCGAATCAGTTCGAGGATGGAAGGCACGGAGATAAACCACTTGTGATTAAACTCCCTTGCTGGGTCATCATTCCAGGCGATGATGGGGTCGCTCGCCTCCCCGATTTTGCCCAAGGCTTGATCTTCATCTCTAATGCGTTTCTGTGATGAGGCAGGCGCTATGGTTGTTTTTGGCTGTGGTGGAGATTGAGATGCTGAAGCCGTTCCAGCCATGCCGCCTAGCATCTGTTTGATCTGCTGAAACTGCGATACCTCCGTCTGTAATCGCTGATTTTCAGCCCTGAGTGCTTCCAGTTCCCCCTGGTCTTGAGTCTGGTTCTGCAAGTCCTCAAGTTCTGCTCGCGCCTGGTCGCGCTCAGAGGTCAACGAACGATTCTCCTCTCTTAACCGTTCAACCTCGCCTGTGAAGCATTGGAAGGTTGAACCGAACGATTCAATCGATGTTGCGATCGCTGCACTTGGGAACGCCTGATTCAGAGCGTTACAAGGATTGGATTAAGCGAACTGAGCGCCGCAGAGAAATCAACTTACTAGAATCGCGATTGGATAAGGTTGAGCGGCTGTTGCAAACCCTTAGATAGCGATTACAACTCCACCAGAAGCTAATCTTAGGTCACAAAATCACATGCAGCTTGACACACCCGATTAACGTTGAAATATAAGCTTAACCAGTTCGTAAGCTGCAGTAATAAAAAACGGAAGGATTCCTAGAATCAGGACGTTGTTGATCTGTTGCCGTCGTCTTTGTTCCATACGACGGTGTTCTGGTCCCATAGCCAGTTCAACCGATGGATAAAGGTGCATATCCATTCAGTCACCATGAAACCAATGAGTGCATTTATAACGCCCAACCCACCGGATATAAGAGCGTGTTTCTAAATAAAAGATTAAGTGAAAGAAGATGGTGGAGCAATCAGGACAAGATCGAGAAGTCGTTGGTTAAGTCCTGGGGAAATGGTTACAACACTGAAATCTTGAGGCTTTCGTCGTGCCACTGAACGTGCTGCTAAGCGATACAGCAATGACTTAGATGATTAAGAATGGGAAGTGATTCGTCCCCTACTACCACATCCCTCTACCGGGCGAGGACGGAAACGGGAGGTAGATGAACGGGAAATCCTCAATGCCATTTTCTACCAAATTCACAACGGATGTATCTGGAGTGATCTGCCCAAAGACCTGCCTGCTTGGCAAACGGTATACAAATACTTCCGCCGCTGGCAACGCAAAGGGACCTGGCAACAGATTCATGACCAATTACGCCGGGACGTCCGTGTATCGGTTGGCAAACAAGCCAATGCCAGTGCCGGGAGTATTGATAGTCAATCCGTCAAGACGACGGAAAAAAGCGATTATCTTCAATGTCAAGTCTGTTAGGCAATCATAATAACGGACAGGCATTTCGCCGCAGACAAAAATTCAGCGCAATGAGCCAACCCTAAATTATTGTTAGAGTCTTACTCAATAGATCAAATAACAAAACGTTAAAAACAGATCAACCGTTAATTTTCCTCAGTGACTAAAGGAGGCTGCCAAGGTTTCCCATCACGAATCATGGCATTGAGAATGCGGAGCAACTTGTGCATACACGCTGTTAAGGCTGCCTTCTTTGCTTTACCCTGTGACACAAGCCGAGCGTAGAAGGCTTTCAAAACTGGGTTATGTTGGACTGCAACCAGTGCTCCCATATACAGTGCAGCACGAACATTGGCTCGTCCACCCCAAATGGTGCGAGAACCCCGGTATTTGCCACTATCTCAGTTGAGAGGAGCAACACCAACCAAGGCGCTAATGCGTTTGTCACTGACTTTTCCCAACTCAGGTAAAGCGGCGATGAGTGTTGTGGCAATCACCTTGCCAATGCCTGGCACACTGCATGACACGAGTGGAAGGTAAAAATACCCGCCTACGTCACTATCTGGCTCGACTACATCGCAAAACATTGTGCTATTCCAAATCAGAAGAAATGCTGAGGCAGTCAATCCGCTTGCTACTTCACTACTTGAGATTTGGCGATGTCCCGATTCCTGCTTGATTCC
>NZ_JADEWO010000077.1 GCF_015207605.1 Oculatella sp. LEGE 06141 | reverse complement strand
ACTCGGAAATCAACGCCTCTGGACAGAACGACCTCTATTCAAACCAAGCAATTGATTTGGACAAGTCGGCTGGATGAAAGAGGAACCCCACGCCGTCTCGAAGAGCGGCGATGGGAGGATGTCAGTCAACCTGAGAGCTTTGTAAGGTTTTGCAAACGGTTGCACCACGCTGCTTAGATTCCATGACTTTTGCCAATTACCCAATGGCGACGAAAGAACCGGGACAGCCTCGATTCTTCTAGCGACAAGTAGATGGGACGACCGTGAGGGCAGGTATGGGGGTGTTGAGTCTGCTGCCATTGTTCCAGTAAGCGTTGCATGGCTTCCAGGTTGAGCGGTGTGCCGTTGCGAATGGCAGTACGGCAGGCCGTTGCCACCAGAGCCGATTCGAGGTCGCTACCTAAACTCAGTTCGATCAGGGCATCGGCGCAGTCTGTTCGATCGTTCAGCGCGGCTGGAACCGATCGCACTGCCCATAGTTGATCGCCAAACATCTCTACTGCTATACCAATGCGTTCCAGTTGAGCTACCTGCATGGGCGACAATTGGCTCAAAATAATAGGCGGATTGCGATCGATCAGATGCCAGCGATCGCGCAACTGCTCATACAGCACCCGTTCATGGGCAATGTGTTGTTCTACTAACCACATCCCGCCGGGGTGTTCGACCAAAATATACATCTGGTGAACCTGGGCGATCGCTTTCAGTAACGAAGGAGGGGCGACTGGATCGGATGGCGATGTTGAATCGGAACCATCGCTGGTTGAATCATCCTCTGGATTGACGGGTTGAATAGAACGACTCGTGCGGTATACACCCTGCGATTCAGCCGTTTTCAACAGATGTTCGACGCGTTCAGACGCATAGCCTGTACTGGAAAGATCGGCAGCACTAAGCCGTAGAGCCTGTTCAATGGCCTGTTTAACCTGATCTTGCCAATCACCCATGTGGTGCAGGTAAATTTCAGCTTTGGCGGGATGGCGATTCCAGTCAATTTGGTCGGGCGAAACCTGAAGGTGAACGAAGCAAACAGGATAGCGATCGCGCGGCAGAGTGCGGCGAAATCCCCCCAGAATGGTTTGCTCTAACTCTGGCACTTTTACCACTCGTCCATTAATTGCCACTTTGATCCAATCGGGGCGATGACGATGGCAGCGATCGGGCAGACCCAGCACCAGATAGAGCGAATTCGGTGGTGATGGGTTGAGGGTTGAGGAGTCCGTTGGCACAGAGAAATAGCTAGTTATCGTTCCGTTTGGAGTTGCAGCCAGGTTGGGTTGGAGGAAGCGTGTTTCCACCGCTAAATCACTGATCTGCACTTCACGCAGCAGTTGGGGCAGGATGTGTTGAGCTGTATCCCCAGCCCAAATCGCAAACCATTCGCGATCGTTCTGCTCGACTAACCACGTTACCTGCGGGTGACAAAGGGCAAGGTGCTGAATCGTAACTTGTACCGCTTTGAGCTGTTGAGCTAAGGATGGCAACCCTTGCCGCCGGGTGGGTAAATTGCTAAAGAGATGGGAGACCGTGACAATGGTGCCGGGGGCGATCGCTACCGTTTCAGTTTGCTCTAGCGTGCCCTGGGCATTGTATCTAACTTGCCAACCCTCATCAGCCGTAGCAGTTCGACTGCAAATTTCCAGCGTAGCCAGTTGCACTAAACTATGGAGCGCTTCGCCCCGAAATCCCAGGCTGTTGATGCGGCCTAAATCTACTTCACTGCGGATCTTGCTAGTACTATGGGGCGCGGCAGCTTGCTCAAGATTGGCTCGATCCATCCCTGTACCGTTATCTGCCACTCTGATACGCCACTGGTCGGGCAACAAGGACACAGTGATGCGAGTAGCGCCCGCGTCCAGAGCGTTTTCGGCCAATTCACGCACAACTGCTGCAACAGAATCAATGACTTCTCCTGCGGCAATCAGATGAACAATTTCGGTTGGTAGAGCCTGGATGCTCGCAGTCATACATTACAATCCCTCTCTTCCAAGTTAGCGCTTATCCTTCCGATCTTGTGCGTCCAATTTTGTGCGGATTTTCGTGCTAACGAGGGATGTATTTTTGAAAAATCGATCTGGCGAAAGAGCCTATACTTCTTTCCCCTGGGGGATTCTGTTGACGTTCTCCCTCAGGGAGGACGGTGCATACAATACAACTTGTTACGGTTCAATTAATACCGTTAACTAAAGGTACTTTGACCTATGGATAATATTCAAGACACGATTAAAGATGCCAAAGACAAACTGCCCAATGTAACTCCTACTCCTCCAGGATTGCACAAGCAAGCGACACCTGATGAGCTGAAGTCCCGCTTGCTCTGGGGGGAACCTGGGCTGACGATCGTGGACGTGCGCAGCCGTGAAGCATTTAACGACTATCGCATCATGGGTGCAGTACCCATGCCGATGGATACCCTGCCCGAAAGCGTTCAGGGTCAATTAGAACTCACGCGCGACATCTATGTTTATGGTGCCGACGATCAGGAAACAGCACAGGCGGCACAAACCCTACGTCAATGTGGTTTTCAGAACGTTGCTGAGCTTAAGGGCGGCATAGATGCCTGGGCTAACATTGCCGGACAAACAGAAGGACGCGCAACCAGCAACAAACCCGTTGCCGCCTCTGAATATAACGCGGTTGCTCGCGTGCAAGAGTACGCTTCTACTTTGGACAAAGAAAAGAAACAGTAAAGCTGGCTTGAGTGAGCTTTGAAATTAGATTCCTTAACGGTTTTACGTTGAAACTGTACAGGAGGCTACCGCTTAACTCACGGTGTATTGAGCTAGACAGCGCTGTTCGTCATAGACCAGTTCAGTCTCTTTCAGCATTGAATCGGAACACCCGAAGGGTGTTCCGATTGTGTTTAGGTTCAAGGTGTGCCAGCGTCAAGCTATTTAATTAATTACAGGATGTTTTGAACTATTGAGTTCCGGCATCTGTAGCAGTGGGAGTAGGTTCTGTCTGACGCAAATTTCGATTGATTGCGCTGTGCGGTAAAACGCGCAAGACCTCTTCAACGGTGGTAATTCCCGTAGTTACTTTTTCGATCGCCGCTACTCGAAAAGAATCAAACTGAATTTCTCTTAAGTACCCATGTAGCTGAGTCATGGTGCCTTCATAAATGATTTGCCGCACAACACCATCCACATGCAGCAATTCAATGATGGCCTCTCGGCCTAAGTAACCCGAATTGAAGCATTTTGCACAGCCTTGCCCTTTACGCCAAGCGTCTGGAGTGGCATCGTCTCGGTTTAGTTGCAGGGCCTTCAGTTCGGTGTCAGTAGGACAATGCGGTTCAGCGCAATGATGGCATACTCGTCGCACCAATCGTTGAGCCACAATTCCCAGCAGAGCATCACTAATTAAGCCAGGATCAGGGCCAATATCTTTCAGACGAGGAATAGCGCTGGGGGCATCGTTGGTGTGCAGGGTTGTGAAGACTAAATGTCCGGTTAGTGCCGCTCGTACTGCCGTTTCTGCGGTTTCTCCGTCCCGAATTTCTCCCACCATAATGATGTCCGGATCTTGGCGCAGGATGGCTCGCAAGCCAGCGGCAAACGTCATTGCTGCGGGTTCATGCACCTGGGTTTGGGTAATGCGCGGCAGGATATACTCAACCGGATCTTCTACGGTGACAACGTTGACATGCTCAGTGGCAACGGCCTGTAAGCTGGTGTAGAGCGTACTTGTTTTGCCCGAACCTGTTGGCCCCGTGAAGATGACCATACCTTGTGGTTGTTGCAGCCAGTGTGTATAGGTTGCTAGCGTTTTTGCTGTAAACCCTAACTCCTCGATGCTGGCAAAGGGATTTTGGCGAGGTAAGAGTCGGATCACTGCTTTTTCGCCATGCATACAGGGCAATGTGCTAACCCGCATGTCTAGCCCCAGTTCTGATTCTTGCCCGGAGGAGTATCGCTCACCGATGCGGGCATCCTGGGGACGACGGCTTTCAGCAATATCCATGTTGCACATGACTTTGAGTGCTACGATCGCCCGACGGCTAATTTCAACGGGCAGCGTTGCTACATCTCGAAGAATGCCGTCAATGCGATAACGAACCCGCAGCCCCTCTGTGGTAGGTTCCAGGTGAATATCGCTGGCTCGGTTGCGTAAAGCACCCGAAATAATGGTTTTGATGCGGCTGATTTGGTCAGCGGCCTTGGATAAATAAAGTTCGGTGACTTCAGTAATGTTTTCGGTAGCGGTTTCTCCGGTTAAGGGATCAACCAGCGGATTAGCATCAATGCGAGAGTGGTCTAAATTGCGGGTATGAAACCAGGCTCGATAACTTTTGTCTGCGATCGCTACTATTTTGATGTCGGTAAACGTGCGATCGCTCAGCCGTCGAATGTCTTCCACCGAGAGGTTAACAGGACTGCCCAGGTAGTAGCAATTTCGCCACAACAGTAGCGGAATAACCGGAGGTAAGGTGTTTGGCTCTGGAAACTCGCGCAAAAACCGATAACTGACATCGCGATCGAGCCAGTGCAAATTAACAACGCCCTGCTCGTTGACCAATAGCTTTAGCGCCTGTTCGCAGTTAATTTCTTGGTTTCTTAGACGGCACCAAACCGATACGGCCACAGAGGACGTTTGCATAATGGTTTCAATTTAGACTTTATTGAATTGCAGCAACAGGGGATTGTGTGGCTACAGGCTTACTTTGACTGGTTTATAGAGTGCCCATTTTGAATTAGGTTTACTTCTTTTCTAATTTGCAGGTGCCTCACGGTACTAAACTAAGGTTTGGCTATGTTTTGCCATCTGCACCTGAGTTCAGAGGTTGCGATCGCCTCCGCGTGTTGAGTTACCCATGAAGCTCCGCTCTTTTTTCTACAGTTTGATAACGATAGTGGTGGTGTTGCTGTTAACGAGCACTGCCGGACTATTTTGGCTAACGGCTCGCAGTCCTCTGTCGCTGTTGGGAGGTGGCGGTAAAGCAAATCCGGCTGCCACGATATTTGTTCCCAAGCAAGCGCCTATTGTGGCATCACTGCTGGTAAACCCCGATCGGCTGGAAGCGTTTCGGTTAGCAAGCGTTCCCTTAAACAAGCGACGGCAGGCACGGGCTGAGCTAGCCCAATTGAAACAAAGTCTCCTGAGCAGCACCCAGTTAGATTATGAACAGGATATTCAACCCTGGCTGGGTGATGAAATAACGCTGGCGGTGACCACGCCCGATGTGGATCGAGATGATGCCAACGGGCTGCAACCGGGCTACCTGGTGGCGATCGCCACGCAAGATGCCGAACGCTCTAACGAGTTTTTGCAGCTATTCTGGCAGCGCCGCGCCGTGGCTGGGGTGGATCTGGTGTTTGAGCAATACGCTGGAGTCAGGCTAATTTACGGCACCGAAACAAAGCCTGACCTGGCAAGTGTCGCTCCTCAACCCTCTGGTGTAGATGTGGCATCGTTGCACCCAACGTTGGTGAGTGCGGTGGTGGGCGATCGCTTTGTGTTGTTTGCCAACTATCCCAAAGTGTTGCGAGATGCGATCACCAACGTTCAGGCTCTCGATTTAAGCCTCAGCAGCAGCCGTGACTATCAAGATGCCCTACGCCGCTTGCCCGACCGACAAATTGGTTTGGCGTTTGTGAATTTACCCCAGTTGACGGAGTGGTTAACCAAAGGCAGAGGAGAAAATTCCTCAAACGTGACCCGCGCCTCTCGTTTGTATGAACGTTTAGTGATGACGCTGGAGCTGGAACAAGGCGGTTTGGTGGCTGATACGGCGCTGCTGACAGCAGCAGGAGAAACGCTAACATCGGCCAGACCAGCCTTATCTAAACCAGTGAATGCGCTGAACTTTATTCCAACCATTAGCCCTCTGGCGGCGGCAGGTGAAAACCTGGAGCAACTTTGGACACAGATCCAAAAGGGGGTATCTGCTTACAGCACGTTGGCAACCCTGGTCGATCAGCCGCTTGCGGATCTGGCGAAGCAATGGGGGCTTGAATCTACAACCGATTTAGTGGATTGGGTTACGGGGGAGTATGCGTTGGGACTGATTCCACGCCGCGATCGCCCTCAGCCCGACTGGGTCTTTGCTGCCAAACGAAATGCCGATGTGACGGCTGCGATCGCTCGATTTGATACGATCGCCAAACAGCAGGGTTTGAGCAGTGGCGTATTTCCCCTGGGCGATCGGCAGGTGGCAGCCTGGACAAAACTGTCTCCAACGTCGGCCACTAATAGCAGCCTCATTGCCCTGCAAGCAGATGTTCAGGCAGTACACACTAGCATTGACGACTATGAACTGTTTGCTACTTCCGTAGAAGCTTTGAGCCAAGCTATTCAGGCACCTCAGTCATCGCTGCTGGCTTCCAACCGCTTGAAGCAGGCGATCGCGGCGCTCGATTCAAACAATGACGGTTACCTCTATCTTGACTGGCTCAACCTTCGAGACGTGTTGGAACAGCGGTTACCTGTAGTGCGGCTGGTAGAGCTGTCGATCAAACCGTTATTCGAGCATCTGCGATCGCTGACGGTGACTAGCTACGGTCATGAACCCACGATTCAACGAGGAGCCGTTTTTATTCAACTAAAAGAGTTGTAGAAGGGGCTTGAAGTGACAACAACCGCTTGTTAACGTCCAGTTCTTTTAAGAAGGGGCGAGTTGAACTTGCCCCTTCTTAGCTCTAAATTGGTTCAAATAGCGTGACGAAACCGTTTAACCCCTATTCTTTGGGTTCAAATTTCAGCGCAGCAGAGTTCATGCAGTAACGTTGTCCGGTTGGGGCGGGGCCATCTTCAAACACATGACCCAGGTGGGCATCGCAGGCCGCACACAGCACTTCTGTTCGTCGCATAAACAGGCTGCGATCGTCTTCAACGCTGACGTTTTCGTCCTTAATCGGTGCCCAAAAGCTAGGCCAGCCTGTGCCAGAATCGTATTTCGTCTCGGAACTAAATAGCTCTGTACCGCAGCAAACGCAGCGATACACTCCTGCGGCTTTGTTGTTGTAATACTCTCCGGTAAAGGCTCGTTCGGTACCTTTTTGACGAGCTACTTTAAACTGTTCTGGGGTGAGTTGCTGCTTCCACTCGGCATCGGTTTTATGGACTTTGTTCACCATTATTTGCACTCTTCCTCGTTGCTGGATTGGGGATGCTCTGTTAGAGGCGACGACAGGCTCTAAGGAACACTCTATTAATTTTAATAACTTTCAATGCAGAGCTTGGGTTAGCACGGGTGGGGATTGCCGCCACTTGGCCGCTAACCTCGCCACCACTCCACCGCTCTAACTCGTATCGTTGAAAACCCTCAGTATTTGTGCTACATCGATCGCCAGGTGATGTGACTGAGATTGCGTATCGGATTGAAGTGAGGAAAATGGATTTAACTCAGGCAGAGCGTGAGGCCATTCAAGCGGTGATTGAACAGCAAATTATGGCGTTTCAAAAGGACGATGCGATCGCCGCTTTTGCTTTTGCCAGCCCCGATATTCAGAACCAGTTTGGCGACCCAGAAACGTTCATGAGCATGGTGAAGACAGGGTACTACTCTCTCTATCGCCCTCGTTCGGTTGTGTTCTCCGCTGTCACCCTAATTCAGGATAGTCCAGCTCAGAAAGTGATCTTGATGGATGCAGAGGGTGACCTGGTAATGGCCATTTACCAGATGCAGCAGCAGTTAAACGGTGAATGGCGCATTCACGGTTGCTTCCTGACCTCAGTTGAAGAACAGCTAATGTGAGGAATGTTGGCTGTCAGTGCAGTGGCAGGACAACGCTTGCTCTTAATGTTTGCCAAGCAAAAAGTAAGTGACCATTTCGCCTTTGCCCTTAACGTCGATTGTTCCTCTGGATTCAAACATATATTTGGAGCGGAGCCGTTCGTAGGTTTCCAGGGTGACTTGAATTTGCCCCGGTAATCCTAACGATTCCATCCGACTGGCAATGTTAACGGTATCTCCCCACAAATCGTAGGTGAATTTTTTGGTGCCAATTACGCCTGCTCCAACGGGGCCTGTATTGATGCCAATCCGCATACTCAGGGGCGTAGCGTCTGCATTGAAGCGGCTCAGGTCAACTTGAGCGATCGCCGCTTGCATATCCAGCGCCATTTCTGCGATCGCCTCAGCATGGTCAGTTCGTGGGGTCGGTAGTCCGCCCACCACCAGATAAGCATCGCCAATGGTTTTAATTTTTTCTAAGCCGTGCTGTTCAACTAGCTGATCAAACGTTGAAAAAATTTGATTTAACAGTTGCACCAGTTGGGTTGGAGTTAGCTTGGCCGATAGCTCGGTAAAGTTAACAATGTCGGCAAACATCACCGTGACTTCTGTAAAATTGTCGGCGATCGTCTGCTGACCCTGTTTGAGCTGTTCGGCAATCGCTTTCGGCAAGATGTTAAGCAAGAGCCGTTCTGATTTTTCCTGCTCATCTTGCAGTTGCTTTAAATAGGCTTGTTCCTGATCGCGCAATCGCTTTTTCTCTAAGCAAGCGCTAATTCGCGCTTTCAGAATGGTTGGGTTGAATGGCTTAAACAAATAATCTTCGGCACCCAGTTCGATGCAGCGCACGACACTTTCGATATCGTCCAGAGCTGAAATCATAATGACCGGAATATGGCGCAAAGCGGCATCTGCCTTGAGGTATTCCAGCACCTGATAGCCGTTCATTTCGGGCATCATAATGTCGAGCAGGACGAGATCAAATTGCTGCGATCGCATTTTTTCCAGCGCTTGTTTGCCGTCTTCAGCAATGGTGATGTCATGTCCTTGGCGCTTGAGCCGGCGCGACAACAAGTCACGATTCATCTCGTTGTCGTCTACTACCAGCACCAGCCCCTGCTCAAGGTTCATGTTGAGGCACCTTTACCCAGAAGCGCCTGAATTTTTCCCAGGAGCCGAGCAAATTCTACAGGCTTCGTGTCATAGTCATCGCAGCCTGCCTCGACACACTTTTCGTGGTCGCCTGCCATTGCATGAGCCGTCAGAGCCAGGATCGGGATCGAACAGGTTTCAGGTGCCGCTTTTAGTTGGCGAGTGGCTGACCAACCGTCCAGTACGGGCAAACTCATGTCCATCAAAATGAGATCGGGTTCGTGAGAGTGTGCCATTGTCACGCCTTGCTGACCGTCTATTGCAATCAAAACGTGATGCCCCTTCCGCTCTAAGCGGCGTGACAACATGTCACGGTTCATTTCATTATCTTCAACTAACAATATCTTAGGCATACTCTTCAATGGGCTTTGTTTATTTCTGACACTGGCGAATGCTGGTGGCAACCAGGTGGCGAATTTCGTTGATTAAGTCCTTTTGCGGATAGGCTCCTTTTTGCAGAATGCGTTCCACTTGCCCCTGAAGCTGAAGCTGGTCGTCGGGCGTGATGTCTTTTGCTGTCAGCACGACAACTGGCAGCGATCGCCATTGGGGGTGCTGTTGCAGCGCTGCAACAACGCCAAATCCATCCAGTTCTGGCATCATCAAATCCAGTAACATTAGCGACGGACTCTGGTTGGCTAACTGCTCCAGGGCAACTTGCCCATTTTCGGCTTCTATTACCGTCCAGTCCTCCTTTTCCAGCAGTTGACGCATCATCTGGCGAACCACCTGATCATCTTCCACTAGTAAAATAGTGCAGGGGGGGTGAGCACAACGGTATTTCTGTAAGACTTGAGTTAAGCGGGTTCGATCGATCGGCTTGGTTAAATAGTCAGATGCGCCCAGGGCGTATCCCTTAGTTTTGTTATCGACCATCGTTAGCATGATGACAGGAATCTCGGCTAGCGCTGGGTCATTCTTCAGGGCAGACAAAGCGGCCCATCCGTCCATTTGGGGTAGCATCGCATCCAGAGTGATTGCGACCGGATTCAGTTGTCGCGCTAGATGTAACCCCATTTCCGCATTTAGTGCCCCTTCCACGCGGTAGCCGTCTTTCGTCAGAAAACGCTGCATCAGGTCATGTACAGTCGGGTCATCATCAATAACCAGGATGGTATCAGCGATCGCCTGAGCCAGTGTGGAGTGCAATTCGGGGTGCGGTTCGTGGGTTAACGCAGCGTCCAGGTTGAGCGTAACGACCACCGCAGGCAGATGCATGGTGAACACCGAGCCTTGACCAACCCGGCTGGCGACCGCAATGTTGCCGCCCATCATCTGGCAAAAGCGCTGTGAAATGGCTAACCCCAAACCAGTGCCGCCATACTTGCGTGTGGTTGAGGCATCGGCCTGGGTAAACGGCTGAAAAACTCGTGCTAACTGCTCGGTGGTCATGCCTACGCCCGTATCGGTTACCTGAAAACGGATGATAGCGGCTAGCGGTTGTACACAGGCCGCTTTGGTGTTCCAATGCAGGCGATCGCTCGTCGGCTGTGGTTCAGCTTCCCTGCTAACCGAGAGAGTAATGGTGCCGTCCTGGGTAAACTTGGCAGCATTGCTTAGCAAATTGAACAGGTTTTGCCGAACTTTAGTTAGATCGGCATACATATCCCCAATGCTGTCCGGGCAATCTACGATTAACGTGTTGTTGTTCTGGCGAACAAGGAGCTGGATCGTGCTAACAACCTCGTCAATCATGAAAGAGATATCGAAGGTTTCCAGATAAAGATCCATCTTGCCCGCTTCGATCTTTGATAGGTCGAGGATGTCGTTAATCAGCGTTAGCAGATGTTTGCCAGCCCCGTGAATTTTCTGCAAATCGGTGATGAACCCGTCCTGATTCAGATCGATCGCCTCTTCTTGCAGCATTTCGCTGTAGCCGATGATGGCATTGAGCGGTGTCCGCAGTTCGTGGCTCATATTAGCGAGAAACTGGCTCTTGGTTCGGTTCGCTTCTTCAGCGGTTTCCTTCGCTTTTTGCAGTTCGATCGCCCGGTTGCGCTCAGTTACATCGCGCAGGTTGATAATAATGCCTTCTACGGCCGGATTGAACAACAGGTTGTTGCTGGTCGCTTCCATCGTTAGCCAGGAACCATCCTGGTGCTGAAGCCGCAGTTCAAACGGAGCTTTTACTCCCGGATGCAGCATGGCATACTCAAACACCGCCTGAGCTACAGACAAATCATCGGGGTGAACCAGGACAAACACAGATTGGTGAACAAACTCGTCTGGTGTATAGCCCAAAATGGTCTTGAGAGACGGGCTGCCATAGCGAACGATTCCTTCAGCGTCGGTGATGGCAATGATATCTGAGGCATTTTCAATCAGCGCTCGAAAATGGGCTTCGCTCCGCTTCAACTCTTCCTTGGCCTGCCGCAAATGATATTCGCGATCGTGTACTTCGCCAGCCATGCGCTGAAATACACGAGCCAGTAGCCCCAATTCATCACGGCGAGTTGCCACTCCTGCTAAGCTTTCAGGTTTAAATTGTTCTGTCTTAAGAGCCGTTGCCGCAAAGGTGAGTTCTGCTAGTGGCTCGGTGACACGGCGAGCCAGAATGATCGATGCGATTACGCCCCCAGCCAAAATAAAGGTGGCCGCGATCGCAATTCGTTGCAGATCGTGCCACATCGTAGCTTGAATATGGGCTGTAGATAGATAGACTAACGTTGCTCCCGCAACCTGATTTTGCTCATCTACAATCGGCGCAATCACCTTGAGCAGGGAACCGTCCAGATAGCTAACGGTGTGCCCTTGATCGAGTACGGTTTGCAGGTTGTCAACATCAGTCTGGCTATTGATGCTCTCGGTACCGCTAAACCCAGAGGTAACGTTTCGCGCCAGGTTGACGCGATCGCGATCGACAATTCGAATCGCCACAATAATTTTGCCGTCAATCAGCTCGTTGACCAGACGCACCAACCCAATCTGCTGCTGGAGCTGTTGCAGTACAGTGGCTTCATACCCAATCTGCACGATGCGGGGGCGATCGATCCCGGCAACGCCAACATACTTAAAGATACGAGAATCAACCTCGCGTTTTTGCGCTTCTTGAACAACGGTCTGCTGTTGCCCGGTCAATAATGGCCAGAAGGCGCTGGCTTGCGGCTGTGCCCTGGAATCTCTGCTAAACGTGAAGTCAATGCCCGTAACGTTGCGTAAGTAAGCGTGCCCGGTTTCATCGGTAATCCAAAACTCATCAACAGCCGTTTGAGCTGCAATCTGCTGTAAATGGCGATTAATTTCTGCGGAATCCAGTCCTGCCTGTTCGGCAATAGCGACTAAATGGCTGGTTAGAGTAGCTTGCGCTACCATATGCTCGGCAACAGCGTCCTCCACATCACGCTCTACTTGATGGGTAAAGCGGGTCATTCGCGCCAGAAATTGAGCGACTAGAATACCGTCTGCCTCAGTTTGAGCCAGGATGGCCTGCCGTGCTCCTAGCGTCAGAACGGTTGTGGTGACTAAAACCGTCCCAGCCAATAGTGAGGTCACCATCAACAAAATTCGGGTCCGCAGAGTCATATCGGTAAGCTAGTGGAAATGGTTCGTCATGGCTTAGGGGCAGAGGGTCGTAACCGGAATCGGGCAAAGAACTCTAAAATAGGGTTCCATCTCGGCAGGGGAATGTTCATCAGGAGCATGGAGAATAGAGTTGAAACAGCGCCATAGGGACGATCGCACAGAGTGAGAATTTGGACAAGGCCAATATCTCTTCTCTAAACCGTTACGGCAACTCACCGTCCTGGACAACCTCGACAACCACTACCTGTGCCGAACGCGAACGTTGTTGAACCAAATGGTTTTAATTTAAGATCCCCAAAACACTAGAATTGGTATCATCCCTCATCTTTCATCCTTCCCAATACACCGCGCACTTGCACCATTAAATCGTTTTGGTTGTATGTAGCGTGTTGTAACAGTTGCATGGTGATATTGTTAAGCTGTTGATGATTGGCAGGGGTCAAATCCTGCGTCAGCATGGCTATCACTGGTAATCCTTTCCAGTCTGGGGTTTGGCGGAGCTGAACCAGAAATTGAAAGCCCTCGAACGCGGGCCGCATTAAGTCTACAAGGATGAGAGCCGGAGGGTG
This sequence comes from Oculatella sp. LEGE 06141, assembly GCF_015207605.1. GTDB lineage: Bacteria > Cyanobacteriota > Cyanobacteriia > Elainellales > Elainellaceae > Oculatella. The sequence continues at coordinate 11,689 of NZ_JADEWO010000077.1, read as the reverse complement.
CTGCTTTAAATGGGTGATGGCGATCGCGCTGTTACTGGCTGACACCACCGTCCACCCAGCTTTCGTGAGCAGCCGCTGCAAAATCTGTTGGGTGGTTGGGTCATCTTGCAGCAGCAAGATTCGCCCGGTTGAGGATGATGGGGCTGAATCTGATGCCGCTTGAAACTGCTTCAGCAAGCCAGTGAGATGCTTGAAGTCGGTTGGTGTGGTGAGGCATTCGCAGACCCCAATCACAAACCCCTGATTGCTGTCAGCCAGCGCGTGCGACTGATTGGCAGTGGTCATCAGCATCAATACAGGGGTAGTGGTCAGGCTTGGCTCTGCTTTAAGGGTAGAAAGAACCGCCCATGCGTCCATTTCTGGCGTTAGCAGGTCTAGCACAATCAGATCTGGATGGAGTTCTCTGGCTAAGCGCAGCCCTTCACGTCCACACCAGGCGGTGACGACACGGCACCCTTCCTGGTTGAGGTGTTGCACCATCAAATCGCGAACGGTGCGATCGCCATGGACAACCAGCACCAGGCGCGCCTTTTCGGAATTGGCGGCATCAATGACCTGGGAGGACATAGCCAGGGACGATTCTTCTAGGGTGGGGACGATCGCCATATGTTCAGCTACATTGACGGGAAGCCGTAGGGTAAAGGTCGATCCGCGTTGGGGTTGGCTCGCTACCTCAATGCTGCCGCCCATCATTTCGCAGAACCGATGGCTGATGGCTAAGCCTAATCCGGTGCCGCCATACTTTCGCGTCACAGAATCATCCGCCTGTGTAAACACCTGAAAGATATGTTGCTGCTGTTCGGGTGAAATCCCAATGCCGGTATCGGTGACTTGAAAGACAATCAACCCCGATGGATGACGCTGTACCTGCAATAAGATAGTGCCGTGTTCCGTAAACTTGGCGGCATTGCTCAGTAAATTCCAGAGAATTTGGCGCAGTTTGCTGACATCAGCATACATGGTGCCAACAGTAGGAGCGCAGTGGACATTCAACGAATTGCGGTTGGCTTGTGCCAGAGGCTGCACCGTATTAACAATTTCGCTGACTAACGACTGGACTTCAAACCGTTCTAAATATAGCTCTGTCTTGCCCGCTTCAATTTTGGAGAGTTCGAGGATGTCATTGATCAGGGTTAACAGGTGTTTGCCCGAAGTCCGAATTTTATCGAGATCAGGAATAAATTCGGTGTGCCCTTCGACTTGCAGGTCTTCTTGCAAAATTTCGCTATAGCCGATGATCGCATTCAGCGGCGTTCGCAGTTCGTGACTCATGTTGGCGAGAAACGCACTCTTTGCCTGGTTGGCTGCTTCCGCTCCTGATTTCTCGGCCTCTAGCTGTTTGAGATAGGCTTGCTCCTGGTCGCGGAGCCGCTTTCGTTCCAGACAGGCGCTAACCCGTGCGTTCAGCAAAACCGGGTTGAGCGGCTTAAACAAGTGGTCTTCAGCTCCTAATTCCACACAGCGGACGATGCTGTCGAGATCGTCCACGGCTGATGTCATGAGGACAGGAATATGATGCAGCGCTGGATCGGTTTTAATCTGCTCTAACACCTGATAACCGTTCATTCCGGGCATCATGATGTCTAACAGCACCAGATCGAACGACTGCGCCTGCATCAAGGCCAGCGCTTTTGCACCCGTGTCCACTGCTGACACAATGCAGTTCTGTTGCTGAAGCTGACGGGTGAGAAAGAGACGGTCAGCTTCGCTATCGTCTAGAACCAGTACAGTACTGGATTCCTGGGTCATAGGGTTGCCTCTGCTGACTGAACAGCCTGGTGGCGAATGCAGCTCAGTACGAGATCACGAACGTCTTGCAAGAGATGCTCACGGTTATAGGCTTCCTTTTGCAAAATTTGCTCTACGTACCCGTTGAGCCGCAGGCGATCGCTCAAAGTCAGATCCATAGCCGTAATCACAATAATAGGCAGCGATCGCCATGATGGATCTTGGCGAACCGCATTAATGAACTGAAATCCATTCATTTCTGGCATCATTAAATCCAGCAAAATTAGGTTCGGTTGAACGGTTTTCAAGTGGTCTAGCCCGATGCGGCCATTCGCCGCTTCCGTGACGCTCCAGCCTTCTTTCTCTAAGATTCGCCTGAACATTTCTCGCGTAGCCGTATCATCTTCAACAATGAGCAGGCGACCGGTGGGTGACGCAGTGGCATCGACAGGGTGGGGATAATATTTGTTCAGCAGCATGGTAAGACGTTTATAATCCACTGGCTTGGTTAGGTAGTCTGCTGCTCCTAGCGTAAATCCCTGATTCTTATCGTCTACAATCGTTAGCACAACAACCGGAATATCTGCCAGATCCGGATCGGCTTTCAATGCTGAAAGTACAGCCCATCCGTTCATATCCGGCATCAATACATCCAGCGTGATGGCATCTGGAGAAAATTCTCTGGCTAACTGTAAGCCCTCTTCTCCCGTTGCCGCTGTGCGGACATAAAAGCCTTCTTTGATCAGATACCGTCGCATTAAGTCCCGTACCGTTGGGTCATCGTCAATGACAAGGACGGTAGAAGCAGTGTGGTGCGGTGCATCCCCTCTTTCCATACCATCTGCTGCTGGCAAAAATAGCGGTGTGGGCAGGTGTCGTTTGGGGTCGGCAACCTGAAGCGGTAAGCGAATGGTGAAGGTAGAGCCTTGCCCCACCTCACTACATACTGTGATGTCACCTCCCATCATTTGGCAAAAGTGGCGACTGATGGCGAGTCCGAGTCCGGTGCCACCATATTTGCGTGTGGTTGAAGCATCGGCCTGGGTAAACGCCTGAAACACCCGCTCCACCTGTTCCAGGCTCATGCCAATACCCGTGTCTGTGACTTGAAACAGAATGAAGCCAGTATGGGTGGTTGCCGTATCTGGATCGAGGCATTGGTCGGGGTTGTCGGTTGTTGCGATCGTCTCCTGTGTAATGCTCAGGCTCACCGTACCGTGTTCGGTAAACTTGGCAGCATTGCTGAGCAGATTAAAGAGCGCCTGCCGCACCTTGGTTAAATCGGCGTGCATTACACCAAGCTGGTCATCACAGTGGATGTCTAGCGTGTTTCCATTTTTGGCAGCCAATGGTTGAATCGTCGTTTTCACTTCGTAAACCAGTTGTGCCAGCTCGAAGGTTTCTAGATACAGCTCCATTTTGCCTGCTTCAATCTTGGAGATATCCAGAATGTCGTTGATCAGACTCAATAGGTGCTTGCCCGCCCCCCGAATTTTTTCTAAATCGGGAATCACTTCGGCATGACCCAGATCTTCGGCATCCTCTTGCAGCATTTCACTGTAGCCAATAATGGCGTTGAGGGGTGTTCGCAGTTCGTGGCTCATGTTGGCAAGAAACTGGCTCTTGGCGCGGCTGGCCTCCTCTGCCGCTTCTTTGGCACTGTACAGTTCTGCTTCGGTTTGTTTGCGCTGCGTGATGTCGAAAATAACTCCATCTAGATAAAGAAGGTCGCCATTTAAATTGAACATTCCCTGCCCTTTCTCGTACACCCATCGAATACTGCCATCGGCGTGGAGTACGCGATACTCCAATACGTAAGGGCGCTTGGCCGCTACCGCTTCTAGAATGGCGGTGTCGATCGCCTCCATTTCTTCTGCCGAAATAACGCTGGCAAAGGTGCGGATTCGATTTTGCAAGAAGTCCGATGCAGGATAACCGCAGATCTCGACAATGGCCTCACTCATGAATTCCATCGTCCAGTTTGGATCGCAAGCACAGCGATAGACCACGCCTGGAATGTTGTTGACGAGCGATCGAAATCGTTCCTCGCGCTCCCGCGAAGCATCCTCCGCCTGCTTGCGTTCGCTAATGTCTTGAACAATGCACACCAGTCCACCATCTTCGACTGCCGTTAACGAAACCTGTTGTGGATAGGGGCTGCCATCTTGCCGCTGGCCAACTGCCTCACCGCGCCATTGCCCCATTTCGGCAAATTGCGGCATGATGTCTTGCCGAAAGCGCTGATGTTCTTGGTCGCTGTATAAGGATGACCAGTGTTCACCCAACAATGCCCTGGCGTTCTCGTAGCCGTAAATTTGGGCGTGGGCACTGTTCATGTAGATGAAGTTGCCGTCTCGATTCAAAATAGCAATGCCGTCAACCGAGGCTTCGATCGCCGCCAACTGTCGTTGGAGCGCATCTTTTGCCTGCTTGCGAGGGGTGATATCTTCAACGGTACCTTCGTAGCAAATCACATTACCAACGTCGTCTTTGACCACCAGCGCATTTTCAGAAATCCAGATGATGCTGCCATCCTGGCGATACACCTGCGATTCAAAATCTGAGATCCGACCGCATTGGGTAATCAGTTGAATGAAGTCTTGACGGCGACCTGGATCAACATAAAGCTGTTGTTCAATATTGGTTAGAGCGGTCGTGAGCTGCTCAACCGAGCCATAGCCGTAGATTTTAGCCAGTGCCGGGTTGGCGCTAATGTACTGCCCATCGTGGGTGGTTTGAAAAATGCCAGTTACCGCATTTTCAAAGATGCTGCGGTACTTTTCCTCAGCGTCTCGCAGTCGGGTTTCGCTTTCGGCTAAAGCCAGCTCTGTCTGTTTGCGATCGGTAATATCCATTGTTACCCCAGTCAGGCGAATGGGATTTCCTGCCGCATCGCAGATTAAATTGCCCCGACTGGTCACCCAACGCACTGACCCATCTGGCCAAATGATCCGATATTCCGGTCGGTATTCTGCTTCTCCAAGCAGGGTCATCGCTTGCGCCTGAATCACCAACTTCTGGTCGTCTGGATGGATGGAGTGGAAAAAACTCTCGTAACTTCCGGTAAAGGAACCGGCGGGTACTCCAAAAATAGTTTCCAGATCTTGCGACCAGTGTTGTTCTCCAGTAAGGGTGTTCCAATCCCATACTCCCATTTGAGCGGCGTTCAAGGCTATGCGCCGCAGGTCTTCACTTTGACGCAGAGCCTCTTCTGCTTGCTTGCTTTTGATGAACTGCCCAATCTGGCTGCTAATGGTGGTCATCATATTGAGCAAGTCGGGGTTGGAGCGATGAATCTGCTGGCTAAAGAAGCAAAGCACTCCTAACACGTCAGTTCCACAGGGAATTGGAAAACCGCAGCCAGCCAGTAAATTGAGCTGAGAGACAAGCTCCTGTCGTTGGAAGGATGAGTTGGTTTGTAAATCGGTTATCCAGACGGATTCACTGGAATTCCAAACGTGGCCGGGCAACCCAACTCCAGAAGGAAAGCTGGTGGGCAGTTCTAGAATTTCCGCTTGTGTCAATGAAGTGGGATACCAGCGGGCGATCGCTTCTAGGTGCTGCGCTTGAGGATCGACTTGCCATAATTCACCTACCTCCCAGCCCAACTTTTCGCAAATGGCTTGCAGGATGTGGGGAGCGGCTTCAACCAATGAGGCAGATTCAGCCAGGATCTGAGTCACCGCGTATTGGGCACTCAAACGGTATTCTGCCTGCTTACGCTTCGCCAAATTGCGGGCGAATAAGACAAACATGTGTAACCCGGTCACCAGCACCAGGAGCGCAAAGGACTCCACTATAAAAATTCGGTGCGACAACCGCTGAATTCGGCTGTGCAGCAAGCTGTCCAATGCCTCAGCAGCGGGTTGCCAAAGGTTGTTGTTAGCCGCCAACGCCGCCAGCACAGACTGTTCGTAGTCGGTTGTTGTCACAGCAACAGTCGTTGCCTGAATCACGGAGCGATTGAGGGTGCCCAGCAGCGTTTCGGTGGTGGCGATCGCCTCTTGTAGCGGTTCTGAGAGCAGTAGTGGTAACGTTTGAGCCGCGTTGTGGCGGAAGGCAACTTCCATTCCTTTGGCGGTGGCATCAATATTGGCCTCCTCTAAACCTGCCAAGCCAATAAATTGCCCCCGTATTTCTGGTGAGATCGCCTGTCGATAAGCGATCGCATTTCCCAGTTCTCGAAGTTGAGCCAGCAAGACCTGGCTTTCGGGCAACTTGAGCAGCACCGCATCTACTAAGTAATAGCTGTCTAAATCGGGATCGAGAATGAGATTGGAGGTGTCTCCCACCTGGGACATGAGCGATCGCGTTTGGTGCATCATCCAGGCATGGAGATGCTGAAGATCAGCGGCATCGTCGGTCGTGGCGTGATGCAACCGCTGTTTGAGATGATGCCAGGTTTGCTGAAGGGCATCCACGGCGGCGGTGGTTTCTAGCTGTTCTCCTAGCGCTTGATCAACCAGGGCTAAAGCCTGCATGTCGCGATCGATTGTGGTTTGTTCTTGCTGCCAAATGCCGGACGGTACGGCAGGGGGTAACGTTTGATAGGTCAGCAATTTGCTTTGGGGAATATCCTTCAACAACTGTTCTAGCGGACGCAAATAGGCGTTGCCGTCCACTTCCCGTTGGGCAAACTCGATCTGCAAATTAATTTGTGAGACCAGTTGATACACCACAATGGCAAATGGCAAGATAAATGTGAGCAGCAGAGCGATGAGGTTTAACCGACCTTTGACGCATCTGCGAAAATGTCTTGCCATAACGACTAAACTCTAGTACTAGTTGTAAGAATAAATTTCGTCTTTGCCATTTGCCAGAACAATGTGGAAGCCAAGTCTATCTAAAGGGATGTTTAGCAGACTGGAGCAGCCTGAGGCAGATTAGGGGCGATCGGTTAATAAGTAAAAAGAAACCGAAGAATTTTTATAATTTAAACTTCTTATTGCCTTGGGCATATCAGCACAACTCAAGCAGGTAAACCCGCCAATCTGCCTCAGCAGTTGACCGTAGTTAGTTAACAAAACCGTTGGTTAACGAAACAGTCGGTTAGCAAAACCCGATTTTATGGTTCCCATATGCTCCGTAGTCTCAACGACACCGTTCATGAAGTTACATTGCTTCAGCCGCCAGACTCGGTAGGATAGCAAGACTCAGGTTAGGTTGCACCGAGATGAACGATTGAATCTGATTTGGATGAGCGTTTAGAGCCACGTATCAAATATGGCTGAGCGGTGCGGCAATGTGCCAATTTTCATTAGGCTAAGCGGTGGAGTGGCTGAAAAATAGAGGCGATCGCGCCATTTCAACGTTTCGCAGATGTTAATTTCCTGATGCAGTGGCCGATCACTATTTACTTGTTCTATTCGAGCCAGCCAGTTTAACGACGTTACGCCAACGATCAAGCTGCTACGGCAGAGTTTCTTTAGCTGAACCGAGTCTCTTTGTCCACAACCTTTGCTCATAACAGAGCTACCAGTTTGGAAACAATGTAGTATCCAGGAAGGCAAAGCTACTAAACTGCGTTCAGGCAGTTTAGACAAGCGGTCTATTCTAAACCCGTACCAAATGCCTGTCTATATGACTGGTGATGGATTTTGTTTTACGACCATTACTGAGCATCACGGATTAGGTGCTTACTGTTGATTTATCCTTGGGTAGCCGCCTAATCTAAACTAGACCAATCATTCTTCACTTCACCTTTATACTGTCGTCATTTTAGGGTGTTCCCTTACTAAGCGTTATGCCTCCCTTAGTTGCTAACTATTATCTAACCTACCGCTGCAATGCACGTTGCCATTTTTGTGATATTTGGGCACTAGAACCGCCAAACGAAGCCAACTTTGAAACGATTCAGCGCAACTTGAGCGACTTGAGACGGTTGGGGGTTAAATATGTTGATTTCACTGGAGGAGAGCCACTGCTGCGAACAGATGCGCCTCAAATCTATGAAGAGGCGAAGCGACAGGGTTTCCTCACCAGCATGACAACCAATACGATCCTCTATCCCAAACGGGCAAAAGAGATGCAGGGATTGGTTGATTTTCTAAACTTCTCACTAGATGGAGCTGATGCCGATACCCACGACCAATCGCGCGGTGTGCAGATTTTTGACACGCTGGTTGAGTCGGTAAAGCTGGCGCATTCGTTAGGCGAGCAACCCGTCCTAAACCATACCGTGACGGCTCAAAATTACCAGCGCATTGGTGAGGTGGCAGAGTTTGGGCAACAGTTAAATGCACGGGTCTGGTTGAACCCAGCCTTCACAGCCCACAGCAATTACAACGGTAAAAAGAACCCAACCCCAGAAATTGCGGAGGCGATCGAGTCCAGTGCCAAGCAATACCGCAATGTTGGTTACAATAAGGCTGCATTAGCTTTCATTGAGGCGGGAGGAAATGATACTCAAAATCCACGCTGTAAAGCAGTGGATGCCGTCATTGCCATTTCGCCAGATGATAAGCTGCTCTTGCCGTGCTATCACTTCGCCCAAACGGGAGTTCCGATTGAGGGTCGGCTATATGACCTTTACCGTGAATCTGAAACGGTAGACGAATATCGCCAATCTCAAGGAAAATTATCCGTCTGCGAAGGATGTACGGTATGGTGTTACCTCATCCCCAGTTTCTTTAAGGGGTTTGATAAATATTGGTGGTTAAATCAAGTAACCTATGCCGGAGAATTCCTGGCGCGAAAGCGATTCTTACAACGAGCTTGAGCCAATTAGCTCCCTGACGGCTGACTTATCTGACTCGGTTGACGCTAATAGTTTTTACTATCGGGGGCTACCGGGACGCAGACGCAAGGCTGCCGTGGCTCTAACGATTGTCTGGAGTGGGACGATCGCACTGCATCTATTTTCATGGGGCTATTGGGCTGTTTTCTGCCTAACCACCCTGATGGGCATCCACTTTTTGCGGGTACTGCTGGCTCGACAAATTCCGGTGCCAGAGCCGCTATCGAGTGATGACCCAGATCAGTATCCGTATGTTTCGTTACTGGTTGCCGCCAAGAACGAAGAATCTGTGATTGCGTCGTTGGTAAAAGATTTGTCGCAGCTAGATTACCCGCCTAGCCGATACGATTTATGGATTATTGACGATAGCAGCACCGATCGCACTCCACTCTTGTTAGATCAGTTGGCAAGCGAATATGGACAGCTCAACGTCGTTCACCGTTTACCCAATGCAGGTGGGGGCAAATCTGGAGCGCTGAACCAGGTTTGGAGTATTGCCAGAGGTGACATTATTGCGGTGTTTGATGCGGATGCTCAAGTCCCGAAAGACTTGCTGCGACGGGTCTTGCCGATGTTTGAGCAACCGCATGTGGGGGCAGTGCAGGTTCGCAAGTCGATCGCCAATGCCCCAACCAATGCCTTAACGCGTTGTCAGGCGGCAGAAATGGCGTTTGATAGCTACATGCAGTCGAAGCGAATTGCGATCGGCGGTTTGGGGGAACTGCGTGGTAACGGTCAATTTGTGCGTCGAGCTGCGCTAGAGAGCTGCGGCGGTTGGAACGAAGAAACGATTACGGACGATTTAGATTTGACGTTCCGACTGCATTTAGACAGTTGGGACATCAACCTCCTAGAATTTCCGGCGGTGGGTGAAGAGGGAGTTACCCGTGCGGTAGGGCTATGGCACCAGCGCAACCGCTGGGCTGAAGGCGGGTACCAACGGTATCTCGACTACTGGCGGCTGATTATGCGGAACCGGATGGGAGCGACCAAAACGGTTGACCTGTTTGTGTTCTGGTTTATTCAGTACATAATGCCAACGGCAGCAGTTCCCGATTGCTTGATGGCGATCGCCCGGAACTATCCTCCGATGTTAAGTCCGCTGACAAGCCTTTCCGTCATGCTGTCCATGATTGGCATGTTTCTGGGGCTAAAGCGGATTCAGCCACGGGCAGCGCTGCGGAAGAAGCGGATTATGGCCTCGGATATGACGGCTCTAGTGCAGACCCTACGGGGCACCTTCTACATGTTCCATTGGCTGCCGGTGATCGCCAGTACAACCCTGCGAATCTCTGTTCGACCCAAACGCCTAAAGTGGGTGAAGACGATTCATCACGGCTCCGAAGAAGTTTGGGTTGATGTGCCCGAACAGTCGTGATCTACACACCACCTACAGTAGAGAAGCCGACACCGTTTGAACTCGGCTTCTGGGTTGCTTTATCTTTTTGTTTGATTTAAGCTGGCTTGTTTCGTTAATCAGCGGTTTGGACTCCACAGATTCTAAAGCTAACAAAGCCACATTGAGGCGATCGCTCCTGAAAGCACGGCAGGGATTGCCGGAAGCTGTCTGGCGGCACAAGAGCGATCGCCTTTGCGCTCATCTCCAGGCATGGCCGTTGTTTTCCCGCGCCCGAACGGTTTTGGCCTACTTCAGTTTTCGCCAGGAACCGGACTTAAGCCCGTTATTTAGCAGCGATCGACGTTGGGGATTTCCCCGTTGTGTTGACAAAGCGCTCCACTGGCATCAGTGGTCGCCAGAGCAGCGGTTGCCGCTGCAAACGGGAAGTTACGGCATTGTTGAACCTCATCCAGAAGCGCCAATGCTGGATCTTGCTGATGTTGATTTGCTGTTGGTACCTGCGATCGCCTGTGATGTGCGCGGGTATCGTTTGGGCTATGGGGGCGGTTTTTACGATCGCCTGCTGAGTTCTCCAGCCTGGGCACGCAAACCCGCTATTGGCATTGTGTTTGAGTTTGCTCGGCTCCCCAGCGTACCCATTGACCCGTGGGATCGTCCCTTAAAAGGGATCTGTACAGAAGCCGGGTTATTTCTGTCAGAGGAACTGACCGAGAAGGCATAAGGCTTTTACAGGGCGGGTCCTGCCAGCCTGCCGAATGACGCTGCAACGTTACATTCCTGGCGCTCATTTGGTGTTCACCTCCACCTTTTAATATCCGTGCGTCAACCACTCAATTTGCGGGAAATCTAACTGCATTGCGTTGGGATTCAGGGATGCATTCGGCGAACCAAACCGACTGGAGCCAGGTTCAGGCGACGTTTCAGCAGATTTGGGGATACAGCGATTTTCGATCGCCCCAGGGAGAAATTGTTCGGAGCTTGCTAACCGGGCAGGACGCATTAATTGTGATGCCAACAGGAGGTGGAAAGTCTATCTGCTTCCAACTGCCAGCGTTGATGCGTTCTGGATTGACGCTGGTGGTGTCGCCGCTAGTGGCGCTAATGGAAAACCAGGTACAGGAATTGCAGGAACGCCAACTGCCTGCGGCACTGTTACACGGAGAGCGATCGACCGTTGAGCGTCGTCAAACCCTGTGGGCATTGGAAAAGCAGCGGTTGCGGTTGCTGTATCTCTCGCCCGAAACCCTGCTCAGTGAGGCGGTGTGGCAACGGTTGTGTCAACCCCATCTCAAGATCAACGGGCTGGTTTTAGATGAAGCGCATTGTCTGGTGCAGTGGGGAGATACGTTTCGGCCTGCCTATCGTCGGCTGGGGGCGGTTCGTCCAGCTCTATTGCGAGCGAAACCACCGGGTACTCAGATGGCGATCGCTGCATTTACGGCAACCGCCGACCCCCAAGCGCAACAGACGATTCGGCAGGTGCTCCAGCTTCAGCAACCTTACCTATCTTTACAAAATCCCTATCGGGCAAATCTGGCGTTAGCTGTGCAAACCGTGTGGACACCCAGAGGTCGGCGGCAACAACTGCTGCGGGTGCTAAGGGCGCACCCCAACCAATCTGGATTAGTTTATGTCCGAACTCGGCGTGATGGGGAAGAACTGGCGGATTGGTTGAGGCAGCAAGGATTCAAAACCGTTGCCTATCATGCTGGGCTAAGTCCGAAGGAGCGTCGCCAGGTTGAAGCTGAGTGGATGGCCGATCGGCTGCAATTTGTGGTGTGTACGTCGGCCTTTGGCATGGGAATTAATAAACCAAACGTTCGATGGGTGGTTCATTTCCACGCTCCTGTTTTGCTATCCGAGTA
>NZ_JADEWO010000076.1 GCF_015207605.1 Oculatella sp. LEGE 06141 | reverse complement strand
GTGGGGAGTGGGGGATGGAAGTAAGCGGAACCTGGTGATAGTGGCAACGCGCCAGCCGTTTGAGTGAGGGTAACGCTCGCCTTGATACTTCATCACCGCTGCAAACAAATCTACGGTTCGTCTATCGGGATACGTGACATTGCTTAAATTGATCTGTTACAATTCCATAAACATTCAGTAGCATTGGCAAACTACTACCATTCACGGGAATGAACCTAGATCCAGTGAAGCCCATTCATTCAATTACCTCCCATCCAACCACACCCGCCGCATCCAGTTTTTATTACTTTGCGTATGGGTCTTGCATGTGCCCTGTTGATTTGCAGCGATCGCTCGGTGAAAAAACCCATCTTTTTGTGGTGGGGCCAGCCCTTCTTAAAGACTATCGGTTAGGCTTCTTGTGCCGTTCTCGCCTGCGAGACTGCGGCGTTTTAGACATTGTTAAAGAGCCAGGATCGGTGGTACACGGCGTGCTGTATCAGTTACCGTTGCGGTTGAGCGATCGCCTGGACGAGCGAGAGCAGAGCTACCAGCAAGAAACGGTTGGGGTTGAATGCCAGGGTCGGCAGTTTGATAACGTTCGCACCTATACGGTGATCGACAAGCTCACGGAAGAACACGCGCCAAACGACTGGTATTTCAACGTGGTATTGCGGGGTGCTGTAACCTGCGGTTTGCCGGAACAGTATTGCTGGCAGTTGTTTCAGCATATGCACCAGCTTCAGCAGGGGCTGTACCAGCAAGCGTGCGAGCAACGTCAACTGCTGCGTTCGGCGTAGGCCACCCCCAGATAAGAACTATCCTACTGGCTCGATTGGGCAGGTTGCCCCGTGCGAAACAAAAACTGTCTTAAACTGCTGTCGCTGAACAGCGCCCAAATAATCATGCCGGCGATCGCCAGCGCCACAACTGCCGACAGCAGGGAAATTAGATCGGGAAACCAGCCCGGTAGCGATACCGACGAGCGAATGGGGGTGGAGGTGGTTCTGGGCGGCTTTTTGGCGGTGGCGCGAGATGGCATCACCGATGGATAAGGCTGGTTCACCACGGTTGCACCAGACTGAGCGCCCACGGCAGCTCTAAACTGCTGGAGCTTCTGGCTCACGTTTACTGGCCGCTGTCCCGAGCGGCACCATTGCAATAACGCTTCTCCGGTAATACCGCACAGGTTCGGGAGCTGAATCTGGCTAAAGCGCTGAAGCAGCGATCGATCCTGCGTCACCATAATCACCAGGCTGTTGGGCACCGTTTGCGCCATGCCATAGGCGCAGCGACCCACCGCCAGGGATACCCTCGCCCGTTTGGTCATAGCCTGCCCCGTTCCTGATTTCAGTTCCGGGTGCGGAGCGTTGAGATCGCTAATCTGCCAGCCATTTCCTGGATACAGGCGGTTAAAGGCTTTAGCAATGCGTTCCAGGTCGGGATCGGGCGTGCGATCGAACAAAAAACGCATCTCTTCGTATACCACCTGCGGAATGACACAGCTTCCAACTCGGGAAAACTCTAGCCATTCCTGTGGAGGGGCTGCGGACAATGCACTAACATCCAAAATCAGGAGAACGGGAGGAAGCGCTGCCATAGGGATACAACCTCTGAGAATTAACCGCCAATACCAAGCCGTCCCGCCAAGCTAGGCGTGAGGGGAAGCAATGTCGCAATCATTAAAAACAGGGCCAGTAACCCCAAAGCAGCCCTGGCATCATCTGGCTCAGACAGTTCGTTGAGTGCAGGACGCTCTAGATCTCGCTGCAAAAACAGAATGACGATCGCCCAATACAGCGCCAGCGGGTTAACCAATGCCGCTAATCCTAAAAAGATTAGTGTCGCTACAGTAGCGCGTCCGGCAACCTTCCGTCCATAGATTGCTAATACAATTCGTCCTCCGTCTAATTGCCCCGCTGGTAACAGGTTAATCGCAGTGATAACCAAGCCTAACCAGCCAATCACCATCAGCGGATTGATGTCCACAATCGATTGCTGGAGAGCCGAACCCAAGACCACACGCGCCAGGGTTCCCACCAAAATCGACCCCTGGAAAAACTCAGAGGGAAGCTGAAAATAGCTGCCAGGGTGAGACAACAGCAACCCCGCCATCAGCATTCCCAGGGAGACTAATCCCCCGATCGCTGGCCCCGCAAAGGCAATATCAAACAACACATTGCGGTTGGGCAGCACAGACTCAAACCGAGTTAAGGCACCAAACGCGCCAATCTGCCAGGTGGGAATGAAAAACGGCGGGCTGAGGCGAACGTTGTAACGACCAGCCAGCACCCGATGCCCAATTTCGTGAGCCGCCAATACTAGCAAAATGCCGCCACTGGTCAACAGCGTGTCTGGATAGCGATCGAGATTAGAAAAGAAGTCAAACCCCTGCAAAATCCCTGCTGTTTCCATCGTGGTGACGATTGTGGCGATCGCCAGCACCACCGCAAGAATCGCCTGAGTAACAGTCGTTGGCTTAGGGTCGGCTGTACTGGGAAGCACCACCACTACGGGGCGATTATCTGGCCCTTCTACTAAATAAAGCCGATAGCGATCGTCCAGCCGTTCCTTTAAACTGGCCGATAACCGCGCATGGCTCTCTTCTGGCTCACCCCGCAAATTCCCTTTAAAGATGGCTCCATTCTGGTAGGGAATGGTTTCGGTGGCAAAGAAGGTGTCAATGCCAAACACACCCTTAATCGCCTGCATGTCTTCCGCCGGAATCGAAAGCTCGTCTGGCTTGGCTGGTTCTACCGGGTCAACTGGCGCTTGAGCCGTTGCCTCTGCGTCTTGCCCCGCCTCCGCTGGCGTTGCGTCGTTGCCAGACGGCGCTGCATCCGAAACGGGAGAAAAGCGCTTTGCCGCAAAGTTTGCCCCTTCTGCCCGGAGCCGCTTACCCAGGTAAATGTATAACCCGCTGGATAGGACAATGAGCAGCAAAATGCCCGCCAGATTGAGATAAACGCCCACGGCAAACAGCCCAAAAAAGAGCAACCAGGGAGCCATCAACACCACCGACTGCAACCAGGCCAGAATCCCAAGCTTGCCAAAGGGTCTGGCTCGATAAAAGCCCCATCCCAGGATGCCTAATGCGATTAGCAGAATTAAACCAGTAATCATTTAAACGTTCCTTACCCCTCAGATTGAGCCAGTTCAACTGTTCATAGCCAGTTTACTGGTGACATCCTTGGGCTATCCTTGTGAATCAACGCCAGCTCGGAGGCTTTGCAGCGATCGCTGTTGAGGGTAGCTCTGTACAGCGACAACCTGGACAAACCCGGCTGATAAACTTTGCCCTATCTTAAACCTATCAAGGTAATACCCGTAATTCAACGGATACTGTATCGGATGCACCTATTTCACGGATGAAGCGGATGAACCACACAGAACAGAAGAGACGGCCTGGGCTACTCCTCATCCAGAGCCGTATCCAGATCCAGATCCGTGAGTTCCAGGGTAAACACGGTGAACCCCCCGGTGCTTTCCACCCGAAGCTGTCCCTCGATCTGCTCTACCAGCTTTTGCACCAACGCCAGCCCCAATCCCGTGCCTCCCTGTTTCCACGGGTCGCCGTGGGGAATGCGATAAAACTTATCAAAAATGCGGGGCAATTCAGCCGCCGGAATGGCAGCCTGGTTGGATAGCGTAAATACCGTCGTCTGCTTGCTGGGTTCTGTTTGTGGGGTGCTTGTGGCACTACACTCCACACTCAAACGAACTTGACCGCCGCTTGGGGTGTATTTGCAGGCATTGTTGAGCAGTTCCGAGAGGATTCGCCCTAAGCTGGTGCGATCGGTGATGATGGTGCCTAAATCTGGCGCAAGGTTGATGTGTAGCTGTTGCTGTCGCCCCTGAGCACGCGAGAAAAAGGGAGCCGCCAGTTCTGGTAGCCAGGTTTGTAGTGTAATGGCTTCCGGTTGCAGGATATAGCGTTGAGCATCAAGGCGTTGAAGATCGAGCAAGTCATTAATTAAACTGGCTTCTCTGGCGCACTGGGTTTCTAGAATGGTGAGGTATTGTTGGCGGCGATCGGACTCTGGCGCGAGCTTCAGCATGTGAATCGCCATCTTCATGTTAGAAATGGGCGTTCGCAGCTCGTGGGAAACAGTGTTTAAGAAATCATCTTTGAGAGTGTTCAAGCGTTGCAGTTCGTCTACCTGAGCCTGTGCCGCTTGAAACAGCCGCGCCTGCCGCATGGCGATCGCACACTGGTTGGTTACCTGCTGCACCAGCCGAATTTCGATCTCGCTGTAGACTGCCGCCGCGTCTCGAAACAGCCAAATATCGCCAAGCAACCGCTGATTATCGATAATAGGACAGCTCAACACCGCTTCGGGATGCCAGCGTGAATCCCGGGTTTTGGGAATAATTTCACAAAACTGAAGCGATTGACCTTGCTCTAACTGGAACAGAATATCCGAAAAACTCTCCAGCGGTTCGGTCTCGCTCCGCAACTGCACTTCGCCCATCATGCATTCATAAACAACGGTGGCCTGCTCTTGCTCAAAATCAAACAGGGCAATGTCGCAGTTCGTCAGAGCCAGTCCGTTCGCTAACTCTTGAACCACGACCTGTAAGATCTGGCTTTCATCCAGGCTATCTCGGACGTTATCGGTAATTCGCCGAATTACGGCCTCAAACTTGAGCGCTTGTTGCAGTTCGGCGGTGCGTTCCTCAATTTGCTGTTCCAGCGTGGTGTTGAGCTGCCGCACTCGGAAATATAGTTCAGATTGCTGAATGCCGATCGCCAACTGCACGGATAGCTGGTCGAGCAGTTCCAGTTGTGCTGGTTCCCACTGACGCGGCGCGGTGCATTGATGGGCAATGAGCAATCCCCAAAGCTGGGATGGCTCGGCTTCGCCAGTCTGGGTGAGCAGAATGGGCACCATTAAATGCGCTTTGACCTGAAACGACTCCAACAGTTTGAGGTGGCACTCGCTCAGTTCCGACTCGTAGATGTTGTCGATCGCCCGCTTTCGTCCCCGCCGATACGCTTCACCCGCCTCTGATTTGAAACAGATGTCTTCGATGGTGCAGCCCTCTGCCGTGATCCACCCCTCTGCCAGGGCTTCAGCCACTACTTTCCCATTCATATCAGCGTCAAACTGATAAGCAATAACGCGATCGACCTGCAACAGGTGCCGCACTGAGGTTACAACGGCATTGAGCGTTTCTTGCAAATCGAGCGATTGATGAATCCGTTGAGCCGTCATCCGCATCAACTGTTCGCGTTCAGCCTGCGATCGCAATGCCTGTTCGGTACGCTTGCGATCGCTGATGTCTTGCCCGATCCCCAGCACTCGGCCATCGGAAAGCTTGACATTAGCCCATGCCGTATCAAGCAGACGACCATCGCGCAGATGCGTTTTGAAATCTTGCCACTGGCGATCGGCAGACTGAATGAACCGAAGCACCGCTTGATGTTGCTCTGCATCGGGGTAAAGCGCGGCTAACACGTCTTGATGACGCGCCTCGTCTATGCTCCAGCCAAACACGCGTTCCCATTCGCGATTGACCCATTGCAAACGTCCAGACCTGTCATAAATGTTAACCATGACCGGAATGTGATCCAGGATAATTTGCAACAGTTCGCTTTGAACATGCATTGCTTCTTCTGCTCGCTTCTGCTCGGTGATGTCGGTCATGGTGCCAACGAACCGACAAGCCTGTCCAGCTTCATCCCGAAAGCATTTACCCCGGCTGTCTACCCAGATCCAGTGTCCATTCTTGTGCCTCAACCGATGCACATTTCTCCAGCGCTCGGTTTGACCGCTTAAATGCGCCTGTACTCGCTGGAGCGCAACGTTTAGATCGTCTGGATGAATGTTGTCCGTCCAACTGGTTGGGAGTGGCGGCAATTCATTCTCGCCATATCCCAAAATTTGCATCCACACGGGAGAGTAATAGGTCTGGTTTGTTCGTAAATCCAAGTCCCAGATGCCATCGTTAGTCGCAGAAACCGCCAGGTTAAAGCGCTCCTGGCTTTCTCGCAACGCTTGCTCTACCGTGATTGAATCATTCAGGCTGTGCTTTAATGCCCGATTGCTCTGCTGAATCGACCGTTTGTCTTGTTCGATTAGCCAGTACAGCATGATCGTCGTTACTACGATAAACAACCAACCCTTGAGCGTTTGCACACTCACTAAGGTTTCCCAATCGGCAACGAGCACGGAAAGCACGCGATCGGAGCCAAACACCCACAAGGCTCCAACTAAAAGGTAGATTCCTGGAATTTTGAGGGTAGAGAACAGCGATCGCCTGACGGGCAAGTCCACTCCGGGTGCATTCTCCAAACGAGAGTCGCGGTTGTGCATAGATCAGTAACCTCGCGTGGAGGCGATACTAATGCGTTGTTCACTTTATAAATAGAAGAACCCAATCAAGCCAAACGAAGCATTGGGGGTTCGACTGCGCTCAGGCGGCTGAGTTCAAGGCTTCTAAGCGTTGAGCGGAGCCGAAACGCATCTTCTACTTAATTCTGCCGACTTATTTAATACTTTGATTGACTCCAATAGGTCGCAAAACACCCACTCTAGCCCTAAGTTGAAATGTCGCACGAAATGATGGCGATGCAAACCGAATAGATGCGATTGCGGTATACCCGATACTCTACCGTGGCGAGCCATGTCTGGTATCCTGCACGAGATTTGCTGGAACAGGTCAATGCCACGATCTATTCAAATTGCTGGGCATAGAAGCGGGCATAGCGATCGCCCTTTTCCAACAATTCTGCATGGGTTCCCGACTCAACCACCCGTCCCTGTTCTAACACCAGGATGCGATCGGCACGACGCACCGTTGCCAGCCGATGAGCAATGATAAACACCGTGCGCGACTGCATCAACCGTTCCAGCGCTTCTTGCACCAGCGCTTCCGATTCCGAATCGAGGGCAGAGGTGGCTTCATCTAAAATCAAAATCTGCGGATCGAGCAACACGGCACGGGCGATCGCAATTCGCTGACGCTGCCCCCCCGACAGATTAACACCTCGTTCCCCTACCCACGAATGGTAGCCATCGGCAAATTGAGAAATGAACTGATGAGCGTTGGCAACCCTGGCCGCTTGCTGCACGGCCTCTAAATCAAACTGTTTTTGGCCAAAAGCAATATTTTGGGCGATCGTTCCCGAAAACAACACGGTTTCCTGGGGCACAATGCCAATCTGCCGCCGCAAACTACGCAGCGTTACGTCTTGCACATCAATGCCGTCAATCAAGATCTGCCCGTCTTGAGGGTCGTAGAAGCGAGGCAGTAAGTTCACTAGCGTGGTTTTGCCTGCCCCCGAAGCACCAACAAGGGCGATCGCTTCACCGGGAAACGCCAGCAGATTGAGCTGTTTTAGCACAGGTTGGTCGGGGGTATAGCCAAACCAAACGTCACGGTATTCTACCTTTCCGGTGACGGGTGGCAGCGTCATGGCTCTGGGATGCTCGATTACCGCAGGCTGAATCTGAAATAGCTCAAAGATGCGATCGACCGATGCCTCACCCTGCTTAAATTCGTTGTAGTTGCTGGTGGTGATGGAAATGGGGTCAATCAGCAAGGCGACCGCTGCAATGTAGCTAACGAACTCGGCTCCGGTTAAGTTACCCGTCGAAATCTGCCAGCCGCCCAGCAGAAACAGCAGCAGCACGCTCATGGCCTCCAGAAACCCAACCACCGGGAACTGAATCGCCTTTAGTCGCTCTGCCGAGTATTTGGCCTGTCGGTTGCGTTCGGCTTCCTGGCTGAACCGATCGATTTCATAGCCTTCTGCGGCAAAGGCTCTCACCAGGCGAATGCCGCTAAATACTTCCGTTAGCAACGAGGACAAATCTGAAACGCGGCTCTGGCTGCGGCGGGTATAAACCAAAAGCTGTTGCCCGAAGGCACCAATCAAAACGCCCATCAGCGGAGCCACCACCAACGAGGCCAGGGTGAGTTGCCAGTTGAGGTAAACCATGTAGCCCAAGACCACAATCAACTGCAAAATGCAGGGAATGAACTGGTGAAAGACTTTGTTGACCACTTCGCCAATTCGATCGACATCTTCGGTGAGGCGATAGCTGAGGTCTCCGGTTTGCGAGGTTTCAAAGTAGCTCAGGCTGAGCGATTGCAGATGGGTATACACCTGTCGTCGCAGGTCGAGGGCGATCGCCAGAGCCGCTTTTGCCATTAGCGCATCTTGACCAAACTGCACCACGCCGCGAATGATAAAGACCACGGCGCTGACTGCGGCCAGTTGGGCGATCGCCACGACTTCACCCTGACCAATCAGGTTGGCGACCTCTCCGGCTAACCAGGCCAATATCGGCCAAAAGACGGTAAAGCCAAGGGTACAGGCTAATGCCTGAGCGATCGTGCGCCAGTGGGGACGGAGGTAGGGCAACAGTTGCCAATAGCTAGAGCGGTGTTTCACCCGTTACTCTCAAATATCTCTGTTTAGCTAGGCTATCAGCTTTCAACCCGCTAAGGTCTGCGAATTAACGAACCTGTAAACGTTAGTCCTATGGAGGCATAGCAATGGTGGGGTCTGCCAGGGCGATCGCGCTGGGTCGTGTGGCAGGGTATTTGAGGAACCTAAAAAACTTACACGATCGCCCTCTTTGGGCAGATAGAACAATTCAATTGCCACATTTTAATGTGGCAATTGAATTGTTCTGTTGTACTCACTGATCTTCACCTGTATTCGCTGGTAGTCACTGGTATGAGTTCAGATTCCCTTATTTTGCACCGAGCGTTTGAGCAAGCACGGCAACAGGCACAGAGCGTCGAGAACCACGGCAAAGCGGTTGAGAAACTGGCGCATTCTTTGGATGGGCAGTTATTGACCACAGAGCAGGCAGAAGCGATGGAACAGGTAGGGCAGCAACTTCGGCAACATGCTCAACGAATGGCCGTCCTGGCAGAAATGTCGCTACACAATGAATCCTGCCTGGCCGAAGAGTATGCCCTGGTTCATCAACACCAATGCCAGGTCGTTCTGCTGTATGTAAAGGCGATGAGGGTGTTGTTGCAGGCAACCCAGTCTCTCCTGTGACTTCATTTCCGCTTCATCTTGCAGCGAGGGATTGGTCGCGTTTGAGCCAGTTTGAGCTGACGCTGTTTTTCTTCCTGCCGTGCCCGTTTTTCGGGTGTCAGGGTATCGAAGCAATGGGGGCAGGAGATGCCCTTTTGGTAGTGCGGGGATGATGTATCTTCATCTGAAACGGGGTGCCCACAACTGCGGCACATCTCATGGGTGCCAGCATCTAAGCCGTGGGAGACAGCCACCCGTTGATCGAACACGAAACATTCGCCCTGCCACAGGCTTTGCTCTGGCGGCACCTCTTCCAGGTACTTGAGGATGCCACCTTTGAGGTGATACACCTGCTGGAATCCCTGGTTCAACAGAAACGAAGATGCTTTTTCGCAACGGATGCCGCCTGTACAAAACATAGCTACTTTTGGGTGTTTTGCCGGGTCGAGGTGGTGCTGGACGTAGGTGGGAAAGTCGCGAAATGATTCTGTTTCAGGATTATGTGCGCCTTTAAAGGTGCCGATTTCCACTTCGTAATCATTGCGGGTATCAATGACTAGCACGGTCGGATCGGCAATTAAGTCATTCCATTCGGTGGGGCTAACATAGGTACCTACCTGCTCCGTTGGGTCAACTTCTGGTACCCCCAGGGTGACAATTTCGCGCTTGAGCCGCACCTTCATTCGATCGAATGGGGGAGATGTGGCATAGGATTCGCGGTGTTCTAAATCAGATAAGCGGGGGTCAGACCGGAGAACCGCTAAAACAGCGTCGATCGCCTGTCGTGTTCCGGCGATCGTGCCATTAATTCCTTCAGCGGCCAGTAAGATCGTGCCTTTTATTCCCTGTGCCTGACACACTGCAAGAATGGGTGCTTGCTGTTCGGCAAAATCAGGCAGTTTCACAAATTTATAAAATGTCGCTACAACCTGAGTCATTGTTCCCCACCACTTTATCTAGCTCCAGCCTTTATTATCGATCGCGGCGATCGCCATCCCAAGGCTACACCACGAGCAGCCAGTTTGATAGGACTGGGATGCCCTGAGCAGAATGCTGTCTTGTTAGGACGCAAGTATTACCGAGATGAATAGGCGCTGTTGATCGAGGGTAATGTATGATGGGCGATCGGTTTCAGTCCCGTTGCCGGGATTTAGAGGATTGAAAGATCAAGGCAATTTTTAGAAGTCATTAGCAAGTGTGGGCTGTTTCAGTCCCGTTGCCGGGATTTAGAGGATTGAAAGACCAGAAAGGCGTTGAGACAGCGATCGCGCAACTAAGATAGTTTCAGTCCCGTTGCCGGGATTTAGAGGATTGAAAGCCGGATTGATGGTGGTCAACGGCAAAATCATGAGCGTGTTTCAGTCCCGTTGCCGGGATTTAGAGGATTGAAAGCCGCAGGAAGGCTTCTTCCTTCTGTTTGCTGGCAAACTGTTTCAGTCCCGTTGCCGGGATTTAGAGGATTGAAAGTATGACGCTCTGGCTCGAATGCAAATTCCGGGGGTTAGGTTTCAGTCCCGTTGCCGGGATTTAGAGGATTGAAAGTTATTTAGCGCCTCGATACTTGTTAGCGATTTGTTCGTTTCAGTCCCGTTGCCGGGATTTAGAGGATTGAAAGCAAAACATTGAAACAGGAGACTGATAGAACTTGGCTCGTTTCAGTCCCGTTGCCGGGATTTAGAGGATTGAAAGTTTACTTTCTAATGACTTCTAAAAATTGCCTTGATGTTTCAGTCCCGTTGCCGGGATTTAGAGGATTGAAAGGTTTTAGCGTCAATAAATTGCTGCTTTTGCTCGTTATCGTTTCAGTCCCGTTGCCGGGATTTAGAGGATTGAAAGCTAAATATCTTTCTAAGGACGCTGGCAATTATAAAGTTTCAGTCCCGTTGCCGGGATTTAGAGGATTGAAAGTCAAACCTTCTGGACGTTAATCAAGATGATTCGGTCGTTTCAGTCCCGTTGCCGGGATTTAGAGGATTGAAAGTCTTGCCTCTACGTGTCGCTTCTCCGCTAAGAGTCAGGTTTCAGTCCCGTTGCCGGGATTTAGAGGATTGAAAGCCATCGATCGCCCCTTAATTGGAGGCAACTCATCCAGTTTCAGTCCCGTTGCCGGGATTTAGAGGATTGAAAGGGCGTGTGCCAGATGCCTTGCTGGACAAGGGTTTCAAATTGGGTTTTAGCAGATGTCCTGGCGATCGCTAAATTTGACCGCAAAACGTGCCCCAAACGCCCACCCAACACACTTAGAAAAACGCCTCAAAGCATTAAATTGTCAAGGTTCTAGCCATTTTGGCAGATCCCCCAGGGATTTTGCCCCCGCTTCGATTTGCCAAAATTCTAACGCTCCCAAATTCTAACCGAATCCACTGGCTTTGACGAGAAATCTCTCAGGTTCATTTGCACAAGACAATTGAAACTCTGTTTTTACCTCATGAGCCAGTGCAGCCCGTAGCGACCAGAGTAAAAACACCTCACCAGGCGATCGCCACTCATTCTTTTATCATGCACGTCCCAGAAGAAACAGCAGTTCTATTGGATCAATGATCATAGTCAATGCAGATATCGAGCGATCGCTTCTGCATCATTCAGGTTGAGCGATCGTGTGATATCTTGCATATAGTTCCAGAACTTCTCGTTTCATGCGATCGCGCACCCGATCAGGTGAGACAATTTCACAATCCTTGCCATAGCGCAACACCTCTCGAATAAACCAGAATGAGTTTGAAATGCGCCGCACCACTCGCCGCACCTGGGGCGGTTCTTCCAGCCATTCATTGATTTCATCTTTTGCGGTTTTACTGCGGTATGCAAATGCAAGCCCCGAGAAGAGGTGCATTTCTACAGCAATGGTTGCCAACCCGTCACGCCATTTTCCTTTCACCGGAGAGACGGCTGCATCCGTGATGCGATCGAGTCTGAGACACCAGTTGTGGATGAGTTCTGGCAAATCCCGGTTATCTACCGTTTCTTCACACCAACAATCAAGGTATTGCCGCTCTTCATGAATTGCAATTTCAGCATAGTGAATAGTAAAGTTCCACACTCGCTCTGCGGCATCTTGATATGACAATTGAAACGGACATTGACGGTGAATATAGCGTTCTATTTCAACCCGCCAGGGAAGCGCAGGTCTGTGGATAAATTGTTCTATTTCTGTTCGCAGGGGAATCGTAATTTCGCTGCGCTCTAGAAGCAGTTGGGCGATCGCCACTGCCATTTCAATTTCTCCTGCATCAATGAGTGCTGTTCTAGCTCGATTCAGCGCATTGACTCGTTCTTTCGGCCAATCATGATTGGGGGCAATGACCAATTGCCGACGTGCGATCGCCTCTACCAACCTGGAGATATTGGGGCGATCGCCCCAGGTTAAACCAAATTCGAGAGCGAGGGCTTCAAGCTGAGCCTTGTCCTGCTCGGAAATCGATAGTGTAATTGCCTGACCTCGACGACCCATTTGTACGTACACTTTGAACTTGACCATCTCCAGTATGGATGACACTATGGATATGTTGCAAGCAGTTACGTACACATTACTGCGATGACGGATTATTCAATTACGCTCAAACCCGTGTATTCCTTCCCTGCTGACGATGTGCCGGAAGGAGTAAAGATGCCGGAAGGATGGACACTTTCCTGGCATCAAGTGGAAACTCTCAAGGCACTGCGCGATCCAGGCGTAGATGTGGTATTCAATACTGCAATGACATCGGATGGAAAGAGTTTGGCAGCTTATTTGGAGGTGCTACAGGGAGAGTGTTCAGCCATCGGGTTGTATCCGACAAATGAACTGGCACGAGATCAAGAAAGCCAGACCAATGAATACATTGCTCAATTTAAGCCCGTTAACGATCCGCGTGTGGTTCGCTTGAGTGGTGCAGAGTTAGAAATCTACGCAGAGAATGAAGGGTTAAGGAAAGGGTCTGCGATCGCTACTCGCACTAGTCAATCAGAAGTATTGCTAACGAATCCTGATATTTTTCATTACCTCCATCGAGGAGCTTATTTAACTCCAGATGATAGTCCCGACAAACTATGGGGACGAATTGACAAAGATTTTAATCTATTCATTTTTGATGAATTTCATGTCTTTGCCGCTCCTCAGATCGCCAGTGTTATCAATACGATGCTGTTAATTCACTGTACCAATCGACGCAAGAAATTCTTGTTTCTATCTGCCACTCCAGATGAACATCTGATTCAACGCTTAAGACAATCTGGTTTTCGGTGCAGGGTGATTAATCCGACCGAAAAGAGCAAATATCAATTTCCTAATACATTAGAGCAGCAGCAAGAACTGAAGTCGATGAATTGGCGACAAGTTGCCCGTTTAATTCAACTCAACTTTATTGCTCTAGATTCGTCATCAAAAGTATCTGAGATCTGGCTCAAGGAAAATTCAGATCTGATTGTGTCTCATTTTCAGCAGCATCCTGGTAGCAAAGGAGCAATTATTCTTAACTCGATCGCGGCTGTTAAACGGCTCACGCCTTTCTTTCAAGAGCTTTTACAATCATTAGGCTTGACCGCTGGTGAAAATACCGGACTTTCAGGGCGAGTAACCCGTGAACAATCTCTTTCAGCCGATCTAGTACTCGGAACTAGCACGATTGATGTAGGAGTTGATTTCAAAATCAATTTCCTCATTTTTGAATCATCAGATGCTGGAAACTTTATTCAGCGATTAGGACGATTAGGACGACACGATGGGTACAAGCGTAATGGTGTTGAAATTTCGTTTGATGGATTTACCGCTTATGCCCTCATCCCCAACTTCTTTGCAGAACGGCTGTTTGAAGCAGAAGCGCACCCTTTAGAACCCAACGCAACTTACGATCGACCCTTCTTGAATGACGCCATTTGGGACAACTACCGAACGATTAATGATTTTCGAGGTTACTATTCTCGCTGGGGTGCA
The DNA here is from genome assembly GCF_015207605.1 of Oculatella sp. LEGE 06141. Lineage (GTDB taxonomy): Bacteria > Cyanobacteriota > Cyanobacteriia > Elainellales > Elainellaceae > Oculatella. The sequence goes on along the minus strand of NZ_JADEWO010000076.1, from coordinate 11,689 downwards.
GTTCAATCCTTTCGTTTGTTTTACGACTTGGGGCATCGTACTGTTCCCCACTATGCCGAGAGCCGAGAGAAATTTAAAGAGATTTGTGAAACTGTTTTTAATACAAACCTAAAGTCGGTTGCAGGTCGAGTCAGTGGATGGGCAAAGGAATGGCAGCAACTCTCAGGTAAGAAAGGTAATCCGATCGCCGACGATGCTTGCAGTTTTCGAGGTTCTAGTCCGTTGCAGTGTGGTCTATATGACTTAACAGAACCCAATGAAGCCGATCGATTCAAGACCTATGATCTGCCGGGGATCTTGAGCAATTTAGAGATCGAATTCTGGACGGAAGCGGCTTTTATGCGTTCGCTTCAAGCAACCGCTACTCGCGCCCAGCAACCCATTCCGAAGGGACAGTTTGCTCACTGCCTTGCCTTTATGAAGTTGGTGAACTACCGCGAGGAGCGATCGAACTGGAAGTTTGCTTATTCTGGCAATTTGGGAGACAAAGCCAATGCCTACCAGGTGCAAGTCCTTACGGGAATTGAAATTTACCAACCGGAGAATCGTTGGGCAGCCGAAATTAACAAACGGTTGAGAAAGAAAGGTTTAGTTTGCTATGTCGTGCGTCATCCAGTGCATGAAGTACGGTTACGACTGCGATTACCCATGCACTTTCATATTTATCCCATCAGCGACAATTACAGCTTTCATGATGCCACTGCTCCCTATGCGATCGCCTTCGGGCAAAGCGCCCTACTACTGGACACCCTTGCCTACCAACTCAAAACCAAAGGCAGCGATCCTCTGATCTTCTAATTGTTTCAGTCCCGTTGCCGGGATTCATGAGGTGACGGAGATGAAACAGCTTACGCCAGTAAGTGCAGACATATTTGTTTCAGTCCCGTTGCCGGGATTCATCTCAATGCCTTTAGTTAGCACCAAGCTCCATCACTATTACAAGTGTATCAGCATCAAGCTAAGTCCTGACTTATTTAACGGTTAAATAAGTCTTAACTTAAAAAAGATTCCAAAATTCTCTTGCAATCGGCTATCGATCAGGTTAGTTTTATGACACCAGAGTCAAAAGTAGTTTGTTTGAACTACTTGCATTCAGGAAAAATCATTATATGGAGGACAAGATGCCAGGACGAAAGAAGAGCAAAATTGAGTTGTTGCTCGAAGCTCTTGCAGATGGCGAGTGGCATTGGGGACAAGAGCTTGCTGCTAAAGTTGGTTGGCGATTTGGAGATCCAGTTATGCGAGCCAAACGCAAGGGATACCTAATTGACGTTGATCGAGTTGGACTACAACATCGATATCGGTTGCTCAAATAATCCAATTGATGTTGTCACATTGGGTTCTCTTCTAAGAGAGTGGAGAATCTAATATCAGAGAGGGAAGCCTATAAATAGCTTTCGGCGTTAAGTGCAAACATAGGCAGTCTCTGCCCCCTGAAGTAATAGGCTGGTGAGAGTCACCAAGTAAGTACAGAAACAAAGAAACATTACCTTTTTGAAAGCTTCCCTCTTCCTAAAAACCTCATCAAGCTATACACCAGTTATGAACGATCAAAAGCTGCTGGAGCGGATTAGCTTAGATCCTCAAATATTGAATGGGCAACCTGTAATTTGGGAAATTCAGGTGCTGGTTGAGGAAGTTTTGAGAGTTCCCAAAATGGATTCTTTTTCCCTAGTAACTAGCGAGGTACAAGTATCTTATGAATGTCATCAATAGTACAGCTAACCAAGAGAAGTTACTAGAGCTTTTAAGTGACAGACAGTGGCATTCTGGAGAAGAGATAGCTACCAAGGTGGGTTTTCGATTTGCAGCAACATTGCATCAAATACGCAAACAGGGTCATTCGATTGAGACTAGAGAAAATAATAATCAATTTGAGTACCGGGTATTAAGTGGAATTGTATCTTTAGACGAATCTGAACCACTGCTTGTTACGGAACAAACAGCCACCTATTGCTGTTACTCCATAGACGATCTCAAATCGTTTTTACCGCAAATTCTAGAAAGATTACCTTATCTAAGGGTATTAGTTCTCTTTGGTTCTAGAGCAAGAGGAGACAACAATCTCAATAGTGATTGGGATCTCGCTGTTCTATACGATCAGAAGCTTCGACAAACCTATGAACAGGGCGGCTGGGATTTTGTTAGAGGTTGGGTGATTTTTGAGCAGATTTTGCAACTGCCAGAAAACAAAGTCGATTTCGTAATCCTGAACGAATGTTCAGATCTTCTAGCTCACGTTATTGCCCGTGATGGAAAACTTCTGTACGAACAGGAACCTGGAGAGTTTGAAGCATTTCGGAAGAAGTCGCTTAAAACTGATTTTGAACTTAAGCAGATAGAACAGCAAGAAAAAGATTTTTTAGAGCTTGAATTACAGAAGTGGTAGGGATGAAAAGAACTGATCGTATCTCCATCCATCGAAAACTTAAAAGTCTTATGAAGTATCTTAATGCTCTTAAGAATTTTGAAAGTTTACAACTCAACGAATATCTCAATAATTTTTCTACCCAGCTAGCCGTGGAGCGATTGTTAGAACTTGTTATTCAAGCATCGCTGGATTCCAATCGCTTATTGCTTAAAAGACTACACGAGTCTAGCCCAAAAGAAAATTCAGAAGTTTTTCTTGCATCTGCCCGTTTTGGGTTAATTACACTTGAGCTTGGTGAACAGCTTGCAGAATTTGGGAAATTTCGTAATGTCTTAGCCCATTTATATGAAGATATTGATCCAGTCGAAGTCTTTTACACAATTCAAGAAACCTTAGAAATATATCCACAGTATGTAAAACAGATCAAAACATATGTGGATTCGTTAGAGGTAGAAGATGAACTTTGAAAATGATAGTTTGGACTGGCTTGAGGATAACTTCGGGTTTGACGGAGAAACGTCCGATCGCACCATTGAATCCACTCAACGCGAATTACTCACACTTAAACTATTGCGCGAAGCGATTCAGTCACAAAATCCTGATGATGTTGTTATGCGAGATTTTGCTGACTATGTGTTGCCCAACTTGTTGAAAGTGGCGATCGGCGTAACCGCAAAAGGGGGCAAGTTTTTTGATGAGCTGGATCAACAACGAGAGGCAGAAGGAAAAGCAAAAGTTCGACGCGACAATGCAACCGATCAATCTCTCAATACCCATTTGTTAAATGGATTATTTCCAGCCAATTTAATTGAACAACGGCTTGAAAAATTAGACACGACGATTAAACGGGTAGTCAGAGAACGTGAGCGACGGTTAGTGATTGCCGGGTTTATTCTACATGACATTGAGAAGTTCCCAGACTCTCCTGAGAACTGCCGCAAACTTCCTCTAGAGCAGCAAAGACAACTTTTCAATCAAAAAATTCAACAGTTAGGCATTGATCGTTTCATTAACTCTAGTGATCCTGAAGCGTATAAGGATTACCTTGATGACTTGATGTGTATTGCGTTTAATGCTCAACGTCGATGGGATACCAATTGGAACTTTTCAGAATATGGGTTAAATCCAGCACTAAAAGATCGATCGCTTCGTCAGTTGGCTGATTTGACTTGTTTGGCAGACTCCCTTGCATCCATTGTCAAACATCCCCAGGATGCAGAACACTACAGATTAACAGAATTGCTGCATAATCTGAGTGACGGACAGCTTAGGTTTACCTACCACAGTATTTCTGAGAACCGGGGTGTACTCACCAACGTTGTCAATAATGCCGTGATGGAAGCTTATGTAAGTCTCAATACCGAGAATTGTACTTACTATGAACCACTGCTTTATTTACCCACAGGTGCTATCTATTTAGCTCACAAAGATGCGCCACCGATCGAGCCAACAAACTTACCCGATCGCGTGATTAGCAAAATGAAACAGCTTTGTTTCGAGCAATTGCGTTTACGTCAAACGGGGTTTGGACGAGACGGCAAGGGGATGAAATATGCAGATTACTACACTCTGTTTTGTGACGATAAAGGTTTGATGCAAATTGCATTGAATGCAACTCAACGGATTCTCACTCCTAACAAGAGTTCAGTAGCACCTAGCCGCAGCGAGAAGTTAGCTGAATTTCAGCAGCAGGGAGTTTTATCGGCTGACTATAATTTCCAGCTTAAGAATGATATTCGGGTTGATCAACTGGCAGAATTTGGAGATGTCATCAGTCGTAAAATTTGGGGCGATCGCGTTGAGCGCGTTGAGCAAGTCAGGAAAGAGCGATCGCAAACCCGAAAAAAGGATAAATCGCTGAGTGAGCTTCCACCGATTGAACTGACTACAAAAGATTTAGTTCATAAAGTAGCTGAGTTTTTAGGATTAGCAGAGTATTCACCCCAAATTCGAGAAATTCAACAGATCAACGAAAGATTGAAGGAGATGAAACTCAAAGGCAATACGGGAGGTGTTCCGTATGAGTGGTATTTCCTAGCAACCCAATTGATTGAAGGTTCAGGAATTGAGAGTATTCGAGAAATTGGAGAAAAAGTTATTGCCTATTTAGCCAACCTAATTGAACCGATCGTGGCTCAATACTCTTTACCTGATGGCTGGGATGATCTGCGTGAGTGGGTGAAACGGGTCGTAATGCTGCCTGACCGCTCCGCAAATCAGGATGTAACTGAACAGGCTGATATTTTCTTAAAAGAATTAGCCAGTTATAATGCAGCAAAAAAAGTTGGGCGTGGCAAACTTGCAATTTGTTCCGTGTCTCACTCGGCTTACTCTGTAAAAGAGCAAATGGAGTCAGAAGTATTGTTCACGCCACAGGTTTACACCAATAAACAAATGCTGGGTGGTTCAAACGCTAAACGCAATATTTCTAGTATCGCCGCCTTAGAAATAATGCTCAGACAGATTTTGATGAACCAAACTCAAGCTGTGGGCAAGCGATTTGAAGATGGAAAATACCGCTACCTCTATTTCTACCCAACCTACTATTTCACACCCGAAACTAACAAGTTTTTGCAGAAAGCCTATAGTGGCATTGCCCAAACCCGATTTGATACAACAATTCGCAACCACTTTATTTCAAAAGATTTAGAGGCAAACTTTGAGCGTTCTCGTTATCAAACGGTTGACTCTTTTTTAATCGATGAAGACCTCGATCGCAAGAAAGCTCTGCCCGAAGATGATCCGCAATACAAACGAGACAGAACCTTCAAACTCTCTTATCCAGAGGATCAACCGTTAACTTTTTATTTCATGGCACTGCCACCGGGGAAAGACCCAACCGACACAGAATCCTGGGTGATGCCTGCCTGGTTAGCGTTTGCATTTCCCATGATCCTGGATGTCAAAACAGTGGTTTCTGAATCTCCTATTCCTCCTTTTAATGACGGTGCAGAGTTTGAAGAAAGCGTGTTTCTGGATAGCGCACCACAAGCCTTTCGAGTGTTGACCGGACAAGACAGATTTAGACTCGACTACATTTTAGAAGGTTGGAAAGCTCCTGATGGTAGCCAACGGTCTGCCCCATTAAATGTTCTTACGGCTGCTTATGCCATCCACTTGGATGTAAATGCTAAGCAGGGCAAAGGTGGCTATGATGCCAACTGGGGCAAATTAACGGAACTGGCAAAAGACTTTGAGACAAGCCCGCTTTATGTGTTTAGTTATCTCAATCGGTGGGCAAGAAACCAATCTGGCGAAACAGCTCGAATTGAGAAAATTAGGCTCTATACCTATCACTTCTATCCCTGTTTCGATCCTTATGTTGAATTCAATGAAGTATTGGAGGAATTAATTGTGTGCAATGAGCAGTCAGCATTAAGACATCCTCAAAAACTCACTAAGTTATATCGTCGCTTCTATCGTGCGGATAAACGGTATAACCCTAAGAGTAATGCAGTTCTTAAACCGATCAAAGAAACCGCCGACGTAATTCTAAACGCTGATTCACAGGGCTTTAGAGGTGAAGATCTCGTGTTTTTAGTGGCAGCAAGGATTGTTAAACTGATGGATCGAGTCCACGCTTCAACGGCTGAAGGATATCCAGTCTTCAAGCGCAATGAGCGGGAGCAGGAACGAGAAGCGATTCTAGATTTCTCCCGGTATTTTGTTTGTGATGTATTTGAGAAATCGTTTTCGGGCGATCGCGCGCGTTTGGCAGGGCGGCAACTCAATTTATTGCGCGATACCTGCGAATTTCTCTATCGCCTTGATCAGGACAAAGAAAATCGGGAACAGAAAGAAAAAGACGAACCGACAAACGGTGACAATGGTGATGACTGAATTCAGTCGATTCGTTTCTAGATGAACTAACCGAACTTTTTACCCATTTCAGGAGACACAGTATGGCATTTCTCAAAACGATTGATTCCAAGTTCTTTCATAACGCGATTCCCTACAAGCCAATGGGCAAGTATGCTCACTTTTTAACCATTCGTGTGACGGAATCCTATCCTTTATTTCAAACTGACGGGGAATTGAATAAGGCACGAGTGCGGGCGGGAATTGAAGATTCTACTCCGTTGAGCCGTCTCGCTATGTTTAAGCGGAAGCAGTCTACCCCAGAACGTCTGGTAGGGCGGGAACTACTGCGCTCATATGGCTTAGTCAAGCCTGAGGACTGTGAGTATAACGTCAAGTTTGCAATGAACAATCCCGATTGCATCATTTATGGATTTGCGATCGGTGACTCTGGTTCTGAAAAATCTAAGGTTGTTGTCGATACTGCTTTCTCAATCACGGCATTTGATGAATCTCATGAAACCTTCACCCTGAATGCACCGTTTGAAAACGGCACAATGAGCAAGCAAGGAGAAGTGACAAGCCGGATTAATCAGCAGGATCACATTCGTCCTCAGGTGTTTTTCCCCAGTATAGTGACCCTAAAAGATCCTACAGAAGCAAGCTTTTTGTATGTGTTCAACAACATTTTGCGAACTCGACATTATGGCGCGCAAACTACTCGCACAGGTCGTGTGAGAAATGAGTTAATTGGAGTTGTATTTGCCGATGGCGAGATTACTAGCAATTTACGCTGGACTCAAGCAATCTATGACTGTATGCGAGCAACTAACACACTACATCTGTCCGATCCTCTTAATGAAGATGATGTTCTCACTGCGGCTAAAACTGCGATCGCTCAACTGATGGCTGAAGAATTCATTGTTCACACTGATCTGATTGGAGATGCCTTTAAACCTTTGCTTGACGAAGTTAAAACGCTTACAGGCAATGAAGATCGTGTAAAAGCACTATTGAAACAGGCTATGAATGAGTCACAGGCTTATTTTACTGCCTATGTTGAAAAGCCAAAGAAATCAGCAGCAAAAGTAGGGTGATGACTATGGCGATCGCATATCATTGCACTTTGGAGTTACATGACAGCCTCTACTTCGCCACTCGTGAAATTGGCCGTTTGTACGAGACAGAACCCGTCTTACACAATTATGCGCTTTCCTATGTCTTGGGATTCGTGGACAATCCTCAATTCAACACCGTTGTTGCAGAAGACCATTCTTACCGTTACTTCTGTCCTGAACAGGTGCCTAAGTATGAGGAGCATCTTACACCGCTTAACCAACAAAGCATTTATGTGACTCCAGGTAAAGCATTGAATCATGCTGCGGTTTTGAATACCTGGAAGTATGCAGACAATCGCTATCATGTTGAGATGAAGCAAACGGAAAAGAATATTCCTAGCTTTGGTAGAACGAAGGAAATTGCACCAGAAAGTCGGTTTGAGCTGTTTGTTATTGCTGACAAGCCTTTGACATTACCCCGCTGGGTACGTATCGGCAAATGGGCCAGCAAAGCAAGATTAGAGGTGAAAGAACTGCCTAGCCCCAAGCACCATTCAGCAAAGGAGTTTACCTGTTCTCATCCACTTAATCCGTTAGATGTGATGTTTACCAATCAGGTGTTGAGTTACGACACGATTAATATGCCTCCGGTTAGCCTGATCCGTAATGTGCGAATGGTTGGGGAATACTACACCTTTGATGGTTTACCCGAACTAAAAATTCCGGTGCAGATGCAGTATCGCTTTGCGAGTTGAACGATGCCCTACAGCCTTGTCCTCAACCTCCTACCCCGATCGCCCATTCCTCAGGCTCACCTCAGCGGTCGCCATCTCCATGCGTTATTTTTGGATTTGGTAAAATCAGTTGACCCAGAACTGGCCACCACCTTACATCAGCAGCAGACCGAAAAAGCATTTACCCTGAGTCCACTGCAAGTTAGTACCCCAAAAGACTCATTGCAATGGCAGCACGATCGCTCCATTCCCGCAGGTACGCCTTGCTGGTGGCGCATTTCGTTATTGGATGACGAGCTGTTTGGCAAACTCATGCATCTCTGGCTGAGCCTCAGTCCATCGCAGGCATGGCATTTAGGTGCCGCAGAGCTACAGGTGGTTAGTGTTTTAGGAACGCCACAGGCCATACAACCCTGGGCAACCTTTTCAACGTATTCCCAGATGGTTGAGCAAGCTTCTACAGAGGAACGGCAAATTCATTTGCAATGTTGCACCCCTACGGCGTTCCGGCAAACAAAATATGACTGTGCGTTACCCACCAAAGAATTCGTGTTTCACAGTTTGTTGCGGCGATGGAATCGCTACAGTCCGATTCCCATTGCTGATGCGGTGTTAGAACCCATCTATCCTAGCTTCTTTGATATTCGTACCGAGATTGCGATCGACAGTCGCAGTAAGTTCATTGGCTGTGTGGGGAACATCACTTTTCAGATTTTGGGAGAGGTGGAGCCATTAACGGTTCAACAGATCAATGCGCTGGCAGATTTTGCGATTTATGCCGGGGTGGGACGAAAGACACCGATGGGCATGGGGATGGTGCGACGATACGTTCATTTAAGACCTAACCGCTGAGACGACTCATGGAAGACTATTTACCCCTGGCTTATTTGAATGCCTGGGAATATTGTCATCGCCGTTTTTATCTGGAGTATGTGCTGGGTGAAATGAAGGACAACGATCATATCCTTCTCGGTCGCCATTTGCATCGCAATATCAATGAAGCGGGTGTGATCCAAGAGGGCACTGCCCGAATGCATCAACAGCAGTGGGTGTGGAGCGATCGCCTCTTTGTTTCCGGCATCATTGATGCGGTTGAGGAAGGGGAAGGACAACTGGTGCCAGTAGAGTACAAAAAGGGCAAGATGGCCAGACATTTGAATGATCATTTTCAACTGTGCGCGGCGGCTCTGTGTCTGGAAGAAAGAACCGGACGAGAGATTGCCTATGGCGCTATTTTTTACCATGCCAATCGACGGCGGCAAACGATGATGTTTACGCCCCAGCTACGGCAGGCGACGGCAGGGGCGATCGCGGCGGCTCAACAGGCGGTTCATGGGGCGATGCCTGCGCCGATCGATCAGCCGCGGAAGTGCCAGTCGTGCAGTTTGATCGGGATTTGTCTGCCGTTTGAGGTGAACCAGCTATTACAGGAGGGTTAGGGTGTCGATTCTCTATGTGACTCAGCCGGATGCGGTTTTGAGTAAAGCCTATGAAGCGTTTACGGTGGCGCTGAAGCAAGAGGATGGTTCCTGGTCAAAGCGATCGGTTCCGGCTCAAACGGTGGAACAGGTGGTGTTGATGGGGAATCCGCAGGTAACGGGGGATGCGTTGATGTATGCGCTGGAGTTGGGTATGTCGGTGCATTATTTGTCCAGTTTTGGCAAACATTTGGGTTCGGCGTTGCCCGGTTATTCGCGCAATGGGCAGTTGCGGCTGGCGCAGTATGGGCGTTACCTGGATGCCGAGCCACGGTTGCGGTTGGTTAAGGCGATCGTGTCTGCCAAAATTCACAATCAAAACGCGGTGCTTTACCGCCATGCGATTCGAGAAAGCCCGCTGAAGCAGCGCAAGAGCCAGGTGGAGCAGCAGAAAACGCTGGATCAAGTTCGAGGCATTGAAGGGCTGGCGGCGCGTGACTATTTTGCGTGCTGGTCGGAGATGGTGGGCGATCGCTGGGTGTTTCGCGGACGGAATCGTCGCCCTCCTACTGATCCGGTGAATGCGTTACTCAGCTTTGCCTATGGGTTGTTGCGGGTTCAGGTAACGGCTGCGGTGCATTTGGCAGGGCTTGATCCATATATTGGCTATCTGCATGAGGCGCAACGGGGGCAACCGGCGCTGGTGCTGGATTTGATGGAGGAGTTTCGGCCATTGGTGGCGGATAATGTGGTGCTATCGGTGCTGAATAAGCGGGAGGTTCAACCGCAGGATTTTGAGGAGAGTTTGGGAGCGTATCGGCTGCTGGAGGCTCCGCGTAAGACGTTTTTGCAGGCGTTTGAGCGCAAGATGGGTGATGAGTTTAAGCATCCTGTTTTTGGCTATCGCTGCACGTATCGGCGAGCGGTTGAGTTACAGGCGCGGTTGTTGGCACGCCATTTACAGGAAGGGATTCCTTACAAGCCGTTGGTGTTGCGTTGAGTTTGGTTTGCCGATGACGACGCTGTTTTATCTCATTATTTATGATCTGCCGGATACGAAGGCGGCTAATAAGCGCCGAACTCGTTTGCACAAGTTGTTGTCTGGGTATGGTACCTGGACTCAATACAGTGTGTTTGAGTGTTTTCTTACGGCGGTACAGTTTGCGAAGCTGCAAATTCAGGTGGAGATGTTGGTGAAGGCGAGTGAGGATTCGGTGCGGATTTATGTGTTGGACGCTGGGGCGCTGAGGCGAACGATTACCTATGGTTCGGAGGAACCTCGACAGGAGCAGGCGATCGTCTTATGATGGGGGTACGTTAAATTTGGCAGATCGAAGCGGGGGTCAAAACCCTGGGGGTTTCGCCAAAATCGCCAGAACCTTGAAAAATCAATATGTTTGGATTTTCACTTCACCAGAAGAATTGAAAATCAGCGACGCTGAAGGGCTGGAATGGGCGCTTTTTTGGAGGTCTGCCAAAATCCTTCCCAGAAGCGTTACCAGGAGGGCATCTCAGGCTGCGCTCTTGCAGCCCAATGAATCCCGGCAACGGGACTGAAACCTGTGAAGAATGGCACGAAGACATCTACTCCACCTGTCTTGCAGCCCAATGAATCCCGGCAACGGGACTGAAACGGGTGAGTTCCAGCTTCGTAAGATGGGGTTTTTAGCTTGCAGCCCAATGAATCCCGGCAACGGGACTGAAACAAGCGGTTGAAGTGCTGAGGCTGATGAAACCAAACGTCTTGCAGCCCAATGAATCCCGGCAACGGGACTGAAACCCATTCCCAGGTCAGGATGCAAAAAATTCTCGCCTTTGCTTGCAGCCCAATGAATCCCGGCAACGGGACTGAAACTACTAGACCCTGCCGTTTGAACGGCTTTAGACATAACTTGCAGCCCAATGAATCCCGGCAACGGGACTGAAACTACTCGTCCAATAGACCCTATCTGACATCAGGCGGCTCTTGCAGCCCAATGAATCCCGGCAACGGGACTGAAACTGTAGTCATGCCTTCGACTGTGAAATCAATGGCATCTTGCAGCCCAATGAATCCCGGCAACGGGACTGAAACCATTCATTAAGCTGCTTTATCATGGTGCTGGACTGGCTTGCAGCCCAATGAATCCCGGCAACGGGACTGAAACTTCTAGCAGCATTAGCTCTGGCACCGGTATGACCTTAGGGCTTGTTAAAAAATAAGTTCACACTTTTGAGTCGAGTCCAGAGCGAGGCTTGATCGTGTAGTTCCAGTGAGGACAGATGCTTCGTTTGAGAATATTGAGAGATGCCATGTCTTGGTCTGAGACT
>NZ_JADEWO010000075.1 GCF_015207605.1 Oculatella sp. LEGE 06141 | reverse complement strand
GACAAGAATAGCTTTTTGGTTAACCAAAAAGCTATTCTTGTCAACCGATACAAATAACTTATCACCTCTTCCTATTTAATATACTTATCGATCGCCTGCGGCGACAAGGATAACACCCTTCATAAGGCAGTAAACGATAAGGAATATAAAAGACGATCGCCACCCCTATAAAAGCTCAACCCCCAAAACTGCTGCCCTGTAATCGTTTCAGGCTTGCGCCTGTTTGTCCTGCTGAGTTCAACCTTATCACCCATAAGATCACATACCTTATCCTTATCGAAAGCTGCCTTTAATTGATAAGATACTCAAATCCATCCTAATCCTTATCGATCGCCTCTTGTTTTAATATCCTTATCATTCGTTGATGAATCACAAAGCTTTGTATAGCAGTAGTTCTAAGCTTTATTGAAAGACGATCGCATTTGACAAGGTTTAATATAGATAGCTATGCTAAGGATAGCGATAAGGATTAAAGCTTTATGTTTACTCCGCTCTCTTACTCCCACGACACATCCCGCAAGGAATTGATCGACCGCTTCCGCGATCGCATTGCTCTAGGGGAACGTACTAAATTGAGCAAGCAGGAACGCTCAGAATTAGCATTGCACTTCGTTGATAGGCTTGCACGGTGTAAGACAGAAGAAGAGGCGATCGCGCTCTGTAGGGCTGAAATTGACCTCTTAGAAGAAGGCTATCCAACCGCTAGTATTGCTAATCAATACCTTCCTGAATGGCGTAAAGCGATTTCTCTGGCAGTGGAAGAGGGCAGACTCCCTAAGCAAGACCTGGAGCCGAATCAGTTCGGCAAGTTTTATCCACATTGGGGTCTCAAACATCTGCTTTATCCCAATCAAGTTCATAAGACGCTCAAGGAGAAAACCACTGCCGCCAACAATCAGAAGCAGGACGATTTACAGCCAATCCGGGCTAACAGGTTCATTGCTAAGGCAAACGACCTACTTCAAGGAGAAACCCCTTATGAGTGGGCTGTGGGGCTTATAGCGGTCACAGGGAGAAGGTTCTCTGAGATTGTGGCTAAGGGAGAGTTCAAGCCCACTTCTCACCCTTACGCGATCGCGTTTCGAGGACAACTCAAAAAGGGCATTCAATCTCTAGATGAGGCGCAAACTTTCCTTATCGCTACTCTGATTGAAAGTGATAAGGTTATCGCTGCACTTGATAAGTTTCGATCGCATCCTAGAATTCAGGAACTTGCCGACCTATCTCCTGATGAAATTAATTCACGACTCAATACTTCAGTTAGGCACCACATCAAGCGCGAATTTGAAGACACAGAGGTTGTTCCAGTTCTGATAGGGGAAAAGAGCGTTTCGGCTCACAACCTACGGGGCATTTATGCCGAAATTGCGGTGCATTACTTCTGTCCACCCAATCAGGCAACCCATCGCTTCGTGCAGGCCCATCTAGGGCACATCATTGGTGAACGTGAGTTAGCCAACCGCAAGAATGCTGGTGCAACTGAGCATTACTTTCACTACCGATTGGTTGGGGCACAGGGACAGCAACTTAATGAGAAGGGCATCTTACTTGAGCGGTTTGGCGCGTTGCCTACTACTGTCGAACTTGAGCCAGAATCACCAGAACCACCCGCAACTGAAGAATTACAGGAGATTGAACCAATGACAACCTCTCAAGCTGAATCTCAGCCCAGTTCGTACAAGTCTCGCTCTTATGTGCCTGCTGAGTTAATGCATCAATTACACGATCTAGCGGCTCACAAGTTGAATGTTGATGGCTCTCATGCTGAGGTATTACAGGCAGTCATTGAATTTCTCCAGGATGATAAAACGCCGACGATCGCAACATCGATTGAATCCTTTGGCTCGACCTTCCAGTGGTTCACAACAGAGGTTGAACGGTTAAGGGAGGAGAATCGTTCATTGATCGCTGAGCGTGACCAGGTGCAAGCTGAACTTCAGCAATTGCAGAACCAGTCTCAAGACCAGGGGGAACTGGAGGCGTTGAGGGCTGAAAATCAACGGCTACAGTCGGAGGTATCGCAGTTTCAGCAAATTAAGCAGATGTTAGGGGGCACTGCTGCTACTGAGGTTCAGGCTAGCTCGATCGCTTCTCCATCTGGAAATGCTCCAACATCGCAACCGACACACCAGACCAAAACGACTGTGGCCTCTACCTCAACACAAAAGCGGATGAAGGATGAGGAGCAAGCTTTTGGCATGATTGGGGAGGCGATCGACCTTATCATGAACTGGAATGATCTCCCAGCAAGGGAGTTTAATCACAAGTGGTTTATCTCAGTTCCAATCATCCTCGAACTCATTCGGGGTAGTGGCTATTCCATGTCTCAAGGGCGCGTTCAGGCCGCCATGAAACAACGCAAGGAGGCGATCGACAATCATCATGACAATCATGGCTTGGGGCAACGTCATAACAGCCGTCATGATAAACCCATTACTGAGGATCTAGTGCTGTAGCTACAGCGTTTATACGCCTCAGATTCAACTGAAGGAGCAATTTAATTCAGGTCGGATTCTTAATCACAGTCAATATCTCGATTCATTCCCCTTCAATCGGAGCGAATGCACAAAAACGCGGTCAAATAGCGCGGAATTTTACTCCCTCAATCTGCGGTCGATTAGCGCGGGACGACCCAAAAGAGGCGGGTTACATAACGCAAATTCCCTCCTAGTAAGCATTTCATGCTCGATCGCTCCCGGTCAAATAGCGGCGGATCACGGTCAGTTATCGCGGGACGCGACATCTTCGGTGGGGGCTTCAATTCACCCCTACCTATCGACACACCATGAAAGACCTTCGAGAAGACATCATTACTCGCTACCGCGATCGCATTGCAACTGGGGAACGCACAAAACTAACTCAGGAAGAATTACATCGCCTCATTGAAACGTTTATTGAGCAGTTGCAGCAAACGACTACCCAAGAGGAGATCAAGGCTCTATGTGAGGCTGAAATTGCCCTTCTAGAAGAAGGCTACCCAAAAGCCACAATTGGCAAGCTCACCCTTCCGCAATATCGCAAAGCAATCAAGGCAGCAGAGGCAGAAGGAAAACTGCCTATGACCGAATTAACTAGCCGCCAATACACCTACACCAAACGCAACACCGGGGAATCTGGAGAAGCCCACGACCATCGAGCATTGGACTTTCTCAAGTATGAAAAATTTTTCTTAACTCATTTTGCTTTTGAGCAAATCTGTTGCAATTTTTGCAACTAATTTAAACTTTTTTGCCAATTATTCTTTTTGCTACTGAAGCGAATGTCAGTTGAAACAATAAGGTAGAAAGACTTAATTAAAGCTACTAATTTTGTACGTCTGAGTCTGACGGTTCTACCTGTGAATCTTCAGAAAAGCGTTCAGTTACTAGAACGTTGATTGTTAGCTTATGTGATATAGCTAGTATGATACAAGCATGAATTAATATTAGAATAACAAGAAGAACTAACAGAGGTAATAGAAGAAAAAGACTAAGCTGGATTAGTATTTGTGCTGTTGGTTCTTGACCAAAAGTCGCTAAAGTAATAACAAGGATTCCAACAGTAAAAACTTCCATTGGTATATAAGCATGAGAGCTATTTTGAAGATGATCAATGCTTTGAGTATTTTGATTAGCAGACTGAGTAAGATTTTGTACTAATCGCTCTATTCGCTCTTTATTCTGCTGATGACTTAACTTATCATCATATAAAAGAGAGTCAATATAAGGCGAGGAAAATACATCAAGAAGTCTGATTCTTTCGTCTTGGGAAAGGGCTAAGACTGCAAAGTTATCTGCCCAAATCTCATCTTCTAAATGTAGATTAGCGTTGCGTAAATGCCACTCTTTACTTAGTAAAACAACTGCAGATAATAGAGCTAGAAGAACAAAGATAGATTGAATAGACCAGGATACGTTCCACAAACTCCAAATAAAAAGGAGAAACAGTGTTTTATTTCCAACTTGTAATCTTAATTTGGAAAGCGAGCTATAAATCAGACTATGCCCTACCTCATGATGAACTACAAATTTGCCAAAATCTGTAATTTCGTCTGGTGTATCTCGAATGAAGATATGTGATTGACCAAATGGAGCTGTGTAGGTACAAAAACATGACGGACAGACGCCAGTAGTACCAACTTTGACAACATAAATACTAATAAAATCTTCAAGATTCACCTGAATTTTACTTTTGAAAATTCTATTAATAAAATTAATAGCTATTTTTTCGGGGCGAGTTTTTTCAATTTCTAGAAGGCTATTTGTACTTAAATAATCAATCATTTTATATTCAAAATAATCGCAGTCATCAAACTTTTTGAGGAAATTATCTAAGAGCATTGAGTAGACAAAAACAGAACTTAAGACAGTAGAAATATTGGTTATTAAAACACCTGCTGAAAATCCAGCTATTACCATTCCTAAGCTTATCCATGAAGGAAACTTTAATAGCACAACAAGCTGAAAAACAAAAATTGGATAAATCCATATTCTGAAAAAGAGATAATAAAGCTCAACTAACACTTTACGTTTTAATTGGTTCCAACGATGGCTTAGCTGCATAGTATCTCTTGAATTATTTAATTTTCTTCGTCTTCAATTGTGGTGTCTTCCAACTTTTTACACACTGCTTCACACAACTGATTGAGAAAATTTTCATCAATATTGGGTGGCTTTAATCCTCGCTTAACTATTTCTATCCTCAAAATATCTGGCTGAGGTTTTTCACCTCGTTCTTTTTTAAGGATGATATAAATACTGAGTGTGTTATTTAGAAGAATGGCAAGCAAAGCAAGAAATTGTAAAACTTGATTAGTGTCAACTTTAGACGCACCTTCTGGTGAGACATATTTTATTTTTCCTTCTGCAATATCTCGAACATTCGTTGACCCTACAATATTGCATTCTCTGGGAAAGCACTCTTTCAATAACTGAACAACAGTATCAGTTTTTTTCATGTTAAAACTGGTGGCTCTTTTTGCTTAATTATTCTACTCAACATGTACTGATATGGCGAAACCATTCAGCAATTGCATGGGAAGTTGGAGCATATTCAGCACGTTCATCCCTTATAATACTGAACTTCAACAACTATGCAATTGCACTGAAACAGACTGGCTCTACCGCTTCATTGAAGGCTGATTAAAACAAGCATTCCCTATAACCTTACCCATAGGTAAGGCTTCGATTCGCACCGGAGAAGACGGTAAGACGCTACACCTAGAATTCTTGAGATCGCTCGTCAATCACCCGTGTAATCCGACACTCGAATGACATCCGAAAGGGGAATCGTTCTCCTTCCAGTACCAGGCACGTAAACGGAAAGGCTGTCAAAATTTTCACTTTTCACTTCTACAGTCGTTTCAGTTCCTTCCTTCGACAAACGAGCAACAACCCACTTTTTTCCCGCAGGCTTTACAGGTTCTTGAGTCGGTTCAACAACGATAGAGGATGGCATTGAGGACAACTCAAGCTTGTCCAACCAGTCGTAAAAGCGTACCTTCAACTCTGGAGGGGCTACCGCCACAATCTGATCTTGGTGTACTACAGGGCATTTCTGATAGCGGTTGTAGAACGACTTAAACGCTTCCAGGGAATTGACTACTGCAAGTGCAGCAATTGCCTTCTCTAGTCGTTCTGGGGATAGCTCGTCACTTTCGTCTCTCCTGTCCAGGCTGTCCAGACTGGGCACTCTTTCTAAAATCTCTGAAACCTGCTCTGTATCAGGCTGTCCACCCTGTCCAGGCTGTTCACCTGGAGTTTGAAGATCTAAGACAGCTTCTTCAATTGGGATAGTTAAAAACTGCAGAGTTTCTATCTCCAAATTTGAAGCAGAACTTAGGGTGTGGACACTTGATCCAGGGTGGACACCCGCACTATGTAAGGGTTTCAGGCTGTCCACCTCAGAAGAATCAGATTTCCCAGAGTGGACAGGGTGGACACCCTCGCTGTGCAAGGGTTCTAGCGTTTTGGGACTCCAATAATCCTCAAACTCCTCAATCCCACCCTCAACACAACGGGATTTGATGCACACCCACTGTGGGTTATCTGGAAACTCGAAACTGCCACCCCCGCTTGACACAAAGACATTGGGCAACGGAGCAAGGAATTTCCAATGCGCGGGAATCCGAGATCTCACTCCGTTTACCATTGGAGTCCAGCCGCGATCGGCGTAGTTTCTTGGCAGCACTGTTCGCAAGTGAGCAATAAACTTGCTCTGACCTAATGGCGTGTACCCGTGCTGTTGGCAATAGGCAACGTACAAGGTGTGGAGTTGGCTGTGGCTGACAGTGGCATTCAAATCAGAGCTTGGACGTAGGCACAAATCAACAAACGACCGTGTAGAATCGCCGTACAGTGCCGCATCAATGGTCAACGACTTGACGCGATCGCTTGCGGGTGGAGACAGCAAAATTGCATCACGTTCGGCTCGCGGCATTGCCAACGCCCAACTGATAACCTGAGCTTTTGCCGCTTCCAGCTTGTTTCTGAGGTCGGGATCGGGTGCTACTGTCCGTTCTTTGACTGGAATTAAATAGGCGCGACGTGCCCACCCATCCCCGGCGTTTTCTACCTGGAGATGGTCAACTGAGGCAACCCAGAAACGGCAGTTCCAAAGCTTTGAGTAGGCAACAGGACTAAACAAAGCACGTCCAGTCATGGAGCCATTGTCTATCAGTTCATAGAAGGCTCTAAGCCCCTGTGAATAGCCCCCTACATCTGGGAAAGCGAAAATCCGCTTGCCTGTGAGGTATTGATGCCTCCCTTCTGGTGTAGACAAATCAGAGAAGTTTGACGCTGAACCTGCTCCCTCAATGCCGAACAAGCTGCTCCAGAATCGTCCCAGCGTTCCCTTGCCCCCTCCAGATTTACCAATCAGGTGAGGGAACCGCCCATAAGGAGCGGTAGGATCGAGCATCATTGAGGTGAATGCCCGGATCGGCTCTAACATATCCTCTCCGAACGACTCAGCAATGAAGTTACGGAAGACTTCAGGGCACTCGCTATTAGGCTGGTACTCGTGGGGAATGATGTTGGTCAGAAGGAATTCTTTATCGTGAGCCATCGTCTGACCTGTCCGAAGGTCAACTACACAATCGCTAAAGCCGAGTAGGTGAGCGTTGGTTGTCAAGATTTCACGCTCAAGCCGAGAGCGGCAATATTTGAATGCAGATTCCTTGTGCTTGTTGTTCTCGTAGGGGCGTGTGATGTAAGGGTTTCCATCCCGGTCAAAACTGACCTTGAAAGCTTTTTGCCCGTAGTCGCTAAGGATTTTGTGAATGTGTGCATCCGTTTTGCACTCCCAATGTCTGCCTGACCAGCGGTAGAAAGCAGAGTTGATTACTGTCCAATCCCCTTGCTCCCCACCAAACACAGCGCGGTAAGCTGACCCATCAAACTGCTGACGAGTCACACAATGCTCGAAAGGTAGCTTGAAGTCTTCACAGATTTCTTTGAAGGGTGCGTCTGGATTGTCGTCAGGAATGTTGCGACCGTTCTCACCATTGCCACCGTCGTCACCATTCCCACCGTTGCCGCCATTGCCGCCGTTCCCTCGATTGGAAGGGGGATCGCCACCAAACCCTTTCTTGTTATAGAGAGCTTCCAACGATTCCCGGATGGATTGAGGCGCAACGGCTTCAAACGTTTCCCGATCGATCTTTCTGATTCGCTTCCAGCAATCCTCCTCACCCCCGCAATGCAGCGCGGCTGGTTGGCATTGGGCAGGGTCAATTTTCTTGATGATCCGATCGACGCGATCGCTGTCAACTCCCAACGCCTCACCCGCCTGGTGAGCCAGTTCTCCTGCTGTGGAGTTGAGGGGGATGCCGCTGCCAGATGCCCAGCGTTCCCAGCCTGCCCACTCCTTATAAGCTGTAGCGATACTTGCAGACCGATCTCCTTTGCAGTTGTCGCCTTGAAGGACGGCTAACGCTGTTCGATTGCCCAACTGCTCTAGCGCGATTGCCCTGGCTGGTATGGGTCGTTGCGGTTTAGAGACGCGCTCTTTCTCCTGCTGCTTGGCAAGGGGGTAGATGCCAATCGATTCGAGGGAATCGATTTCAACGGGTACAGCCCGATTGCAGCAGCGGTAGGGGTTGCCAGATGCCCCAATTGTGGGAGCTAGTACCGTGAAACGTCCTTTGCCTAATGCCTCACCGCGATGTTTTCCACCTGGCTCTAGGGCAAAGTTCGTGAAGTCTGGTTGTTTTTGGGGCTTTACAGCAAGCCTCCACCCTCCACTATGGGTTTGCTCCCACCAAGAGTCTCGTAGACGGGGATGAGTGGCCAAAAGCCCGTAGAAGGCGCGATCGCATTCTTCCTGAGACTCGAATTGCTTGAGGTCAAAGTCAATCCAGATGTAGCCGCCCCATCCGCCCAGTGTCCCAATACCGTTAGATGTAGATGGGTTCTTCCACCAAGACTGAAGCTCTTTCTGGTTCGGTAAGCGATTCTGGTAATCCTGATGGCGCACCAGTTGGGGTTTGCCGTTGGGGTGTAAAAAGCTCGGATTTTTACCTGTAAAAAGTGGTTCTGGCTTGAAATCCTTTGATAGTGGGCAGTGTGCCCATACCTTTTTTTGGTCGCCCTTCACTTCTTTGTGATACCGATAGGGGTCTTGAAAAGGGGCAACGGGTAGGGCTGGTAGCCCCAATTTGGTGAGAAATTCAGCAACCGCCCGAACCTCTGAGTTCTGAATGTGAGTGAGCGAGATTGCTGAAGTTGAAACTGTCTGTGCGGATGCCATGAGTTAGAGTCCTTGCTTGCTCTGTAACGTTTGCAAGGAACTGGGCTTCCGCTGCCACGAATTCAGATTGTTAGCCTTAGCCTACAGAAATAACTAAATCACAAAAAAACGCCGAAAGTCCTACTAAGTATAAAGTTCAGTGCTATTGTGGTGATTCATCGTTGTAACGTAAGCTAAACTAGAAGTTGGATGGCTAACAACCTTCCAAGATCGTGGGTAGCGGTCAAAACCTTCGGCTAAGAAAATTTTGAATACCCTAAAGCCTTGTTCCTACAGGCTTTTTGCTTAAGCCCTTCTCCCATCGGGACGAGGGTTTTTGCAGTTTTAGACCTATTCGTATTTGGCTAACCAAGCCGCTACAAAGTCAAGCAGTTCCTCCTCTTGAATTACAAATGCGGTTCCTTTTCTTCTGAGGGCGAGCGTCTTGAACGTGCCAACTTCAGAGTAAAGCTCTTCTCGATGTTCATCGATCTTAGTCGGTGAGCATACTACTAAAACTTTTGCGGTGGGAGTCTTAGACGCTTCTCTTGATGTCATTCCAAACAAGTCTCGATTCTTCGTCAACCACCGCTCCTGATCGGATAGCTCAACGAGCGGATTAGGCTCCCACCGGCTAGCTCGACCTTTTTTCTTCTTAACTGAAATTTCTTCAATTGCTTCGTTGTAGATGATCTTTGTATTGCCCTTCGATCGCAGTGCAATAAATAGATGCGTCTTCTTGGGAAACCGCACGAACAGATCGATCGGATTCGCCTCTTCAACCGGAATGCGAAAGTAGATTTCTACCCCTTGCGCCTCAAACTTCTCTAAAAGCAATTTTCCAGTCTGCAACAACCGAAAAACCTTCGCGGCTCGCCATTGTGTCCACTGCATTACGGGAAATGCAGCCGCACTTGCAGACAACAAATACACCGGAGCCAAAGGAGCAGTCATCACGCCGAACAGTCCTGTAGCCGCGACTACCCAGCCCATTCCAATCTGTTTGTTCTCCTCTTTTAGTTGCTCGATCGCCTCCCAGTTGCGAAGGAGGAGCGGATTGGAGTCTAAGGTTTCTGCCACAGTACTCGCGAAAGAATGTTCTTCCATTGTGGCGTTAGTGCTGGGACTTGGAACCCGCATTGTTACACCACCTCCCCGGCTGCAAGAATCTCCTGAGCCGTCAAGTTTAACTGCTGGAACTGCTCAGACTCAATCCGATCGCTTCCTCGGAACTCTGCTGCTTTGTAGCTGCTGCCCTCCAGTTTCAGCACCCAGACAACCGATCTCGCTGGGTCAATCAGCCAGAACTCAGAAATGCCGCGCTGAGCGTATTCTTTGGGCTTTTCGATGTAGTCGCGGTCGTAGTTGTCACTTCCCGGCTCTCCTGGTGAAACCACTTCAACGATAAGCCTTGGAGCAGGCATATTTGATTCGATGAGCGATCGCCGATCTCGTTTCATGGCAGCACGAGTTTCTTCCGCCAATACTGTTAAATCAGGGAATCTGGAAGTCACTAAGCGGCTTGGTACAGCAATCTCAGTACCTCTGCGTAATAGATTGTAAGGAACAAATTGCAGAAACACAGAGAATAGAAAGCTTACTATTTCTAGGTTCTGGTCATTCTCAGCACCCATTTCAACGATTACCCCATCCACCAGTTCATAATTGCCCTCCGGCAGTTCAGATGGGTCTAGTGCCGCATACTCTTCAAAAGTCCTAAATCGTGATTTTGCTTGAGTCATGGCAATCTTTCTCCTATACCTTCAGCACTTCTACCGTAGGAGGCTGAATAATATTTAAGTCGAGGTTGGTAGCAATTCTCACAGGCTCTCCTTGAAATGTTCCAACCTCAAAAAGTGTTGTTAACTCTCCATAAACTTCGTCTTGAGCGTTTAACCAAGCCTGGTATCGTACTCTAACCTGCTCCTGTTGCTGCAATGTTTTAAGGAGTTCAGGCAACCACCCGTGATTGTGGAGCGGTCTAAGATTACGCCCTCGTGCAGCCTTGCAAGTTGTTCCTAACCTGGTTGCCATTGGCTGATTAATCAACACTTGAATGTGGTCAGTCAGCCCTACCATTGCCATTGGTTCTTGGCTGGTAAGAATGCGCTCCATCAGTCGAGCATCTTCTAACTGCATTTTCCGCAGTGTTTGATCATCTGATGAGTCAGAATCAATTTCGCCCTTTCCTTTGATTAATTCACTCGGTGTAATGCTGGCAAGTCGATCGCCTGTAGCAGCACAAATTTCAATCACCCCCCGAATGTTTTGGGCGGTTTCATTTAAATAACGAGCAGCCCCAGTTACAAAGTCTTTACCTTGCTCACAATCAGGAGCCATCAACATTAATCCATGATGGGTGGTTTTTAAGACCCACCCGGAGGGCAAGTAATCATGTAATTCCATTCGTCTGCTTCCCTCCATTTTTAAGTGGCAGGCTAGAGACAAACGACTCAGACAGCGTTAATGCAAGAGCTATTCTCAAAACCTCTACTTCAGAAGGCTCTCCCTGCCCGTCTCTCAAAAGTTTCAATCGTTCCAAGTCAACCCCTGAATTTTCTGCTAAGACTGCCCAGTTTCGCAAAACTAACTGCTGTAACGACTTCGGCGCTTCACCATCTGATGATGTAGCCGAACTCTGAACCTCGTGGTCGTTGAGGCTCATCTCAATTAGTAGGCGAATCTTCTTTGACATTGATAAAGCTTTCCATGCGGGGTCATCTCTGAAGTTTTCAATTCGCTCCCTCAATCCCTTGAGGTCAATGTTCAGGCGGTCTTGCTTCGTCATGCTCCAAGTTTAACCGCTTGGGGCTAAATCCATTCTATATGGTGATAAGTGTAAGTTGTGGTGATAAATGGTGATAAATGTGCTAACTTGATTCGTAGGAAGTGAGAGCCAGTTCCCACCCACCTTTTGACTACACCTGCAAAGTCAACATAGGAGACTGCGAATCATGTTTGAAACTCAAGCTACGTCAGCCTTTGAGCTATCTGTGGAGTCATCTGCCATGCAGCACGAACCCCTACTGCCACCTCCCTCTAAGCCTCTGAGCAAAGTTCTCAGCGAAGTTGCACCCACCCCCCGCGAAGGTGGTACGAACTTGCATCCGCCGATCTGGGAACCTGCTGAGCCACAGTTCACTAAGGCGATCGCAGAATATTACGGTGTCTCTCGAAAATCTGTTCAGGAATGGTTTCAAAAAATAAAGGAAGCTTGCCCCTGGTTCCCTGAATCTGACTTGAAACTGGCTGACGATCGCTATACTCCAATGGCAATTCACTTGATGGGACGTTACCGCACGTCTGGATTGCCTTTCAAAGCATGGAAAGCTCAAGTCTGGGAAGAGAACGCCGAACTGGTTACAGCTTTTCAAGCATCCCAGCAATCTCACGCTTCTCAGCAAACTGAACCTTCTGCAACAGGCGGTGGCGATCGCCCCGGTGGAATGGTTCTGCATACAGGTTCATCCCTTGCCCTGCCTGCGATTCCCGGCATTGTTTCACCCGGTGATGACACCGCTTATCTGACTCAGATTCAACAACGGATGCAGGAGTTTGAATCTCTCCAGCAAGCGGCGATCGCCCAGATGCAGGAGCAATACCAACAGGCTCAAGCCCTGAATGCTCAGTACCAGGAAGCGACCAGCCTCAGCGATCAGTTGCTTCTGCAAGAGTTCCAGTTGAAGGGAGTGCAGTTGGGATATACCGCCCTACAACTCAAGCAATCGGCATTCAAAGCCACAATCCAAGCGGCTGAAGCTGGCTCTCTTCCTGTGCCGGGAAAGTCGCAAGCCGAAAGCGGTCAACCGCCATCAGCCTAATTGTTTTGGCGATCGGTTTATTGCTGATCGGGCTAATTGTTCCTTCTTGCTTACAGACTCCTGACCATTTTCAACTCCATGAACAGCAGCAAACTCGCCGAATTGGCGACCGCGAATTTTGAACTCAATCGACTGGTGAATCAAATTCAACGCGCTCAAACGGCTTGTCATCTCACTGCGATGGACTTCCAAATCGCCCTTCAGTCAAACGATTTAGCTTTCACTCGCTATCAACAGGCACAGGTTGCTCTAGCCCTAAAAATTGTTCTAACTGCTGTCAACACTGTAAAACTCACTCTGTCGGGTTTCCGATGCTCTACAAAGTGGGACTACCCAAAAGGACAAACCCATGATCGCCACCGAAATTGAATTGCCAGAACCCTTGTTTCGTCGCCTGCAAGCCTTGCTGGATCTTTACCCTAACGAATCCATTGATTCCCTCTTCACACGAGCCATTGAGGCGTACCTAACTCAGCAACTTACCTGAAGTACTCCGGCGATCGCCCACCTCCCACAGATCGCCACCTCAACCCTTTACCAATTCAGGCTTTAATCATGCAGCAATATCTACAGCACCTTGTTCCAGATCGCCATGTCGGCTACCTCTTCCCCCATAGTTTGGCAATGGGCGCGTTCGGCGTGCAGAAGGAATACCACTTACTCAAGCACCGCCCCCGATTAGTTGAAAACCAACACTGGTTCAAACTTAAAGGGGCAGACCATATCGTTCGGGTCTACTACTCCCTTTCGGGTCTACTGAAGCTAGCCGATCTGATCAATACCCCGCAGGCGCAAGCCTTTAAGCAAGCCCTAATTCAACACTGTCAGGCGGGTGCGATCGTCAAAAGCCAATCAGCCCCCCTCTATTCATCTCCGACAATCCCCACCGAGATATACACTGAACCCGCCACCACCACGGCTTTTGAACCGAACGGTTCACCTGCTCAATCGCTTACCCCCGCCGATCCGGCCTACG
Organism: Oculatella sp. LEGE 06141; assembly: GCF_015207605.1. Taxonomy (GTDB): domain Bacteria; phylum Cyanobacteriota; class Cyanobacteriia; order Elainellales; family Elainellaceae; genus Oculatella. The sequence continues at coordinate 12,291 of NZ_JADEWO010000075.1, read as the reverse complement.
CAGTGGCACAGTACCTCCAACCCGATATCTCGCGGGTGATGGAGCAGGCGATCGCCTCCCACACTCCCATGTCGGCTGGTGTGGTTCCTCCTGGCTCTCTGAGTCCACAAGAGACTGCTGCCCTAATTTTTGAGGCGCAACGGGTTGCCAGTGAGCACATTTTTCAAGCGCAACGCTTGGCCGCTGAACACTCGCAATCTCCTGAGATTCATCTGACGGTTAACCTCTGGGATCAATGGAACTCCTGGCTGGAACAGCAAGACGCTTTTGCCTTCTCGCTGGTAGCTGCCGGACTGATCGCACTGATGGGGGTGGGGAGTTGGTTGCTGATTGCCAGCGCTGTCCGTCCCGCCCCCGACTCGACTCCGAGCTACAGCACTCAAAGCACCTGGAGGTAAACCCAGCATGTACTACACCCGCCGCAATGTGGCTTATGCCATGTGGTTTCTAATTGCGCTAGTCGCGGCTTACTGTGGACTCCGCTTAGCCCTGGCCTATGGGCAAGCCGATCGCGTTCTAGAAATTGCGGCCTTGGCGATCGCCTATTCGCTAGTGTCCCTGGTTGCAAACGCCTCCAAGATTTTCGATTAGCCCAACCCTTCACAATAAGGAGACTGTTCAATGGCTGATACCTCTCGCAAATCCCGTTCACGCCGTTCTGAGGACGATACGTCTGGTCGTTCCAGTTCTCAGCGCCGCAACAGCAGTAGCAGTCTGTCTGCCCATTTCAACTTAGGAGACGTGGAGCATGGGTTGCAGTATCCCGAATTCGACCCAAACGCCCATTTTGCCACTGATTTATTTAGCGACTCTTCCCCTCTGCCTCGCACATCGAAAGTTGATGCGGATGCCGCTTGCGCTTCGATCGAGGAGAAGCGGCAAACCCTAAGACTGGCTCAGAGCAATATCGCGCTCAATCAGGATGCCGTCAGCACCGGAGTTGCGTTCCAGAAGCTGGTGGGCACCGTGATTGACCACGGCACCGCCCAAGTGAATAATCACACGAAATTCACGGGCTACCAGACGGCTCGCACCAACTTGGAAACGGCTCACGTCAAGTGGGGGCAAGCGCAAGAACGTCTCTACCAGGAGCAGGCGATCTTGGATGGCATGGTTGAACTCACCCCTTTAATCCGTGAGGAGTGGGAGCAAAAACGAGGCTTGAAACAAAGCCGAATTGCTGATTTGAAGCAATCGGTTTTTGAAGCCAACGCAAAACTGGATGCGGATGTTCGTCAACTGGCCAGTGCCGTTTAAGGAGGACGCCTGACATGGAACGAACCGAACTGCTCCAACAGTTGAAACAGCCAAGACTGATTGCCGATCTTGCCGCTGGCGCGATCGCCGTGTTGGGGCTGTTCGGCTGCTTCAGCGAAACCCAGGTCACCAAAAACCTGTCTCTGGCGGCATTAATGGCGGGTGTGGGTACATTGGGGGCAAACACGGCGATCGCCAGCCTCTATGCTGAAATCGCTGCTAATGTTCTCGATAAAGAACTCTCCCGGCACGGTCACGCCCTGCAACTGTCCGAGTCTCACGTCACGGAGCTGACCAACAAAGTTGAGGAATGGAAAGCCTTCTGGGGGCAAAAATACCAGGAGTTTGAAGCCCTCAACCTCCGATTACTCCAGACTCAAACAGCCCTCGCTACTGCCCAACAGGAAGCAACTGAAGCCCATCATTACACTGACCTCCTGCAAGCCAGTATCGATCGCCTTGAGGCGCAAATTGACTCCCTCAATGAGCAGGGAGAACAGGAACGGCAACGGGGCAAAGCCCTACAGCGACAGCTAACTGAGGCTCAAACCGCCCTGACTGCTGCCCTGTCGGACGTTGAGGAGTCTCGCCGTCATATGAATGCGCTCCAAACGCGGTTTGATGCTCTAGTGTCTACTCAACAGCAGGAGCGTCAACAATTTCATCACGCTTTTGAATCCCTGGCCATAAGCGTCAAACAGTCCATGTCTGAGGCAGTCATGGAATACCGCGATCGCCTGCTGTCGGCGATTGAAAGTAGTGCCCGTCAACGCCCTGGTGAGTACCGCGATCGGCTGCTGAAGGGGGCAAAGGAAAGTGCTTCTCAAACCGATATTGTTCCCCAGTTGCAACGCCTCGCGGGTGAGGTCAAGCACGTTGCTGGTGATCATCTGAATCACATTGCCAACCTTTCCCACTTCAGCGATCCTCAGTCCTTTCTTAAAGAGGCTTTCAGTCTTCTACAGCAGGAGTTTGAGGAACTTTCAGCCCTAAAGGTTAAGTATCGCAATACGCTTAACACGGGCGATAAGCTGATTTTCTACAGCGAGATTGCCAACCACCAGACAGAAGCAGATCGGCTCAGACTGGAATTGAACCAGTTCCAACAGAATTTCATCCTCAGAAGCCAGCATGAGGCGATTCTGAGCGAGTTCCGAGTCAAAAAGGATGAAGCCTTTCAAAGTGTGGTTGAGCAGGCAGAAGCCCTAGAAATTGAGCTTAACGGCGACACCGATCAGTACGTTCAAAAGCTCCTCAATCAAATCGATCTAGCGACCCGCGAGATTGCCAAACTGAAGGAGCAGATCGAAACCCTACGCCAGCCCCATAACTTTAATCCAGCCACCCGTGAAGACTTACGGATGGGCAACCAGATCATTAAATACTTCTGGATGCACGGGATTCTGCTCGATCGCGCTGGCAGCGACTACCGCAAGCATGAAGCCACCCTTCAGTTTCACACCGATCGCAACCCCCGGCTGATTTTGCCTGCTGACTTGAATGAACACGCTGACAAACTTCCTCAAGTGACCCGCTGCCTTAATAAGCCAGAGTTCAAATATGACTCAGAAACGGGGTTGATGTCGGTTTGGGTGCAACTGTCACAGAAGCCCCCAGTCGATACGGCTGCTGTGCTGAAAACGGTTGGTACGGCTGAAGACTTCCTGAAATATCTCAGTTGCAACCCAATTAGCTATCGGATTATTGGCGACAAGGGCAGAGGAAAAACCCCACTGATGGCGGTAATGGTGAGTCACTTCCTCAAAACGGGTGGGCGAAAGGGCAACGTTCCTAATGGAATGAAAATGCCCAAACTGCTGGTTGGGGTGTCCTACCCCAATGCTGATTTCTCCCAGAAAGACAAGGGACGCTACCCGCTCGAACCCTTCCTGTTTGCTCGAAATGACGAGCAGTGTAAAAAGGCGATCGGCAGCATCTACCAGGACTACCAGAGGCGGCGTGACCCGGCGATGAGCCAACTGGTTGATCAGTTCTTCCAGCTTTGGGTGATTGACGAGGCAGACAACACGCTGGACTTCTCTGCTGAAGGTTCTGCCAGTAAGATGCGCTCAATTTTTAACGATGGCGGTCACGGAAACACAGGCTGGATTTTTGCAGGGCAATCGGTGAATACCAGAGTCCTCAAGGGTTGGACGAATGACGATCGCAAAAAATCAGTTGAGATTATTCTAGAAGCCGCCAAGATTAAAGCATGGGCTAATGAGTATGGCTCTGACTATTACGGTGAAGATCGATTGAAGTCAATGCTTGCCAATGTTGATGCCATTCGGTCAGCCATTGAGAAAGAGAATGAAGCGATTGGTGATGAGGCAAAACGGTTACGCCTTGCTTTAGTTGCTGATCCAATTTCACCCAAATTATTTCTGCTTCCCAATCTTGATAGTGTCGATTTTGACGTAGAAGCCTACGGCAGTGTACGGATAGAAGCAGATGCAGTTCTGGCAGCAGGCGGTGCAGCAATGACGATGGGTGATAGCTCAAACCCTGATTCTGCCGTTGCAGCAACGCTGCCAGCAGACCCCTTCCGAGGGGGACGCTGCCCAAAGTGTGAAACGGGCATCCTCAGCAAAGTCAAATCTTCTAGAGGTAGCCGATATTACGTCTGCGACACCTGTGGTAAATCCACGTCTGAGAGTGTTCTTGCAGCGCAATCGTCAATCAATTCAGCCGAGTAATTAAATTCAGGAAATAGCCATGAACCGCTCTCAAATTATTGCCGCAGGTGGAGCGATCGCCCTGATGATTGGAAGCACGACTGCGTTATCAAAGACGAGAGCTGAAGGGGGTGTACATCCATCTATTCAAGCTCCTTCCGTTCAGACGCGTTCAATCTGGCCAACCCCACCGTCTATGGCTACTCTGCCATTACAGGCACCTGCTGCTGTTACTCCGTCCCCCATGCTGTCCTCTCCGACTCCAGTTCAAGCGGCTGTCCCAGATGACAGCCAATACCAGGTTCACAGAATCACGACCTGTGCAGGTCAACCTGGCAATGCTAACTTCCGCACCTATCCCAGCCTCCACTCCGCTGCCATTTTAGGAGCAGTGGTATCAGGTGAAGTGGTCTATCTGACGGGACGCACCGCCTATAGCGATGCAGTGAACTGGCATGAGGCGATCGCCCCTTCCCTTTCTCCGGTGTTTGAAGCCGGAGCGATCAATAACACTCAGCCAAACCAGTTAGGCTGGATTGCATCTTGCTTTGTTGAAGGTGACTAGAACACTATGGATATTTTGCTTTATTAGTCTGGGACTTCATCCATTGAGAGCTTGAGAAATTCACCGCTTCAATATCGAGGTTTGCAGTCCGAGAAGTTCAAGCATTCGCTATCAAGAAACCCAGCCAACGCCATCTCCAGCACGGCCTCTATGGGGTACTAACCTCAGCAGCTCGTCTTTCAAACACATCCTTATTTATCCTCTAGTTCGGAGGCAATTGCCTCAATTTGCATTTCTAACTGTTCTGTAGATGGGAGGCTATCTCTTAGAGCACCAGGAAGAGTTTCGCTGAGTTGAAAGGTCGAAACGCCGATCGGTTTGCCCATTTCTTGAAGGGCATATTCCACGGTTGTTTTGCTTTTGCTACGGCAGAGGATGATGCCGATCGTGCGATTGTCGCTGGGTGCCCGCAGGATGTCATCTACGGCGGCAACGTAGAAGTTCATTTTGCCGCTGAACTCTGGCTGAAACTCGCCCATCTTTAGGTCAATGACAACGTAACAGTGGAGCTTGACGTGATAGAAAAGTAGATCGAGCCTGTATTCTTTGTTATCGACTTCGAGCGGGTACTGGTTGCCGAGGAAGGCAAACCCCATGCCAAGCTCTAGTAAGAAGTCGCGGATGTGGAAGACAAGCGCATTTTCTAGCTCTCGCTCTTGAGCGTCTCTGCCCAAAGTCAGAAAATCCAGATGATAGGGGTCTTTGAGTAGGCTCTGGACTAAATCCGATTCAGCTTTAGGAAGCAGCCGCTGGAAGTTAGTAACGGCATTACCGACGCGATCGCGCAAGTTTGTCTCGATTTGTAGCACCAGGACGTCTCGACTCCAGCCATTCTCGATCGCCTGCTGGGCGTACCAGAGTCGCTCGTCGGGGTCTTTGAGCTTTTCGAGAAGGGCAATGTTGTGCCGCCAGGGCAATTGTGCAACGCTGCGTTGCACTAATTCGTTATTGGGGTATGCCTCCGCGAAGGTGCGCATGTATTTGAGATTGCGAGACGAGAGCCCTTTCATCTCTGGAAAGGCTTTGGTGAGGTCTTTTGCCAGTTGGTCAATGACTTTAGTTCCCCAGCCTGAATCACGTTGCCGCTCCAGAATCGTCTGCCCGATCTGCCAGTAAAGCAAGATCAGCTCACGATTAATGGCGATCGATGCTCGAACCTGTGCCGATCGAATTTGCTCCTTGAGGTCGGTGAGGAATCGGTCGTAGTTGAAGGGAATGGGGGAGGACAAGAAGTCAGTCACAATAAAGTTTACAGACTAAAGATTATTTTTTATTGATTCTTGATACTTTTTTCTTGATACTTTTATATTTAATCTTGAGTCTTGAGTCTTGATTCAACCTCAAGTAAGGCAGCTCGCAAGCTCTCTTCAGAGTCGATCGCCTGCCAATCTATAGGTAGGGCGCGAAAGATCTCTAAGGCTGCCTGCACCCAGGTTTCTTTTGGAATTTTGCGTCCGTGGGTACGTTTGCCCTGTTTGAGGAGGCTATCGAGCCAATCATTCATTTCAACTGAGAGGCGCAGATTGACTCGCTCTACCAATGCTTCATTCAAGAAGCTTGGTTCTGATTGCTTGATTACAGATTCTTTTTTATTGATTATTTTTTCTTGATTCTGCTTTCTTGATTTTTTGCTGGAAGAGGATATGGGACTATCATGGCCTGGTGCAAGTTTGATAGGCTCAGGAGTGGCTTGACTCTCCTCTATTGATTCAATTTTCAATAAACTTGATTCTTGATCCTGTAAGGTTTGATTACTTGATTCTTGATTCTTGAAATCATCGGTTGCAGGGGTTTCGGGCGAAACTGTTTTGCTAAAAATGCCTTGAGACAGGGGGTTGGTGCCTAAGGCAGAGCGAGGTTTTGCTTTACTCATAGATCGCGATGATCTCATCTACTAAGTCTTGATAGGCTTTTGATCCAGCCCCGCGTGGCTCGTGCTCAAAGATAGATAGGCTGAAACTGGGGGCTTCTCTGAGTTTGACGGTTTCAGGGATGAGAGTTTGGAAGACTTTGGAGCCGAAGTGGTCTTGGAGCGATTTGAGGACTTCTTTGCTGAGGTTATTGCGGGCGTCGAAGCGGGTTGCTAAAACTCCAGTGATGTCAATCGGATGGTCGAGTTGTTCTCGCACTAGGGAGAGTGCCCGTTCAATGCCGTTGATGCCGAGCAATCCCAAATAGCTCATGTCTACGGGAATCAGAACAGCGTCGGATGCCATAAGGGCATTGACCGAGAACACGCCGATGTTAGGGGGGCAGTCGATCAGTACATAGTCGTATTGGTTTGCGATCGCTCCAATTGCTTTTCTTAGCAGCAGCTCTCGACCGGGAAGCCCTGAGATGGGGATTTCTTCTTCGGCCAGCAGGATGTTGGAGGGAGCGACATCAACACCGCTCGCAGTAGGGAGAATTACATCTTTGATTTTGACCTGGCGTTGCAAGACATCCTTAAGCTGCTTTTCAATTTGCCAAATGGGAATGCCGAGCGCGGCGCTGGCATGACCTTGGGGATCGATATCGACTAGCAAGACTCGCTTTTGATGAAACCGCACGAGTCCGGTGCTGAGGTTGTAGGCACTGGTTGATTTACCCACGCCGCCTTTCATATTGAAGATGGCGAGTTTGTGAGCCACAGTTTTTGTCTCCTCACGAATCGCTTTCAACTCTAAATAATCTTGATTCAAGAGTCAATAGTATTGAGACAAGAAAAAAGAGTATGCAATACAGAATAAATAAAATTGAATCAAGATTATTGAAAATTGAAAACCCGCTTTTAGCTAATCGGCGGGAAGCCCCGTGCTCTCCCGACGCTCCCCGCCGATTAGCTAACTTCTGTTGGGAGTTTCTTTGTGTTTGTCCCTCATTTAATAACTGGGAACACGTCAAACCAATGCTGAACCGCAACCTACCAATCGTCTTCGCCATCAGCACGATCGCCATCAGCTTAGGTAGTTGCCTATCGAATCCACAGTCCGCCCTTGCACAGTGAGCAATCCAGCGGCTAACCCCATTGCTGCGACTGTCGTCTTCACTGGCGACGGTGATACTTCGAGTGCAGGCCGGAGGGCAGAGCGTTACTGTTCGGCTCGTCTGCACGGATGCCCCAGAATCCTCCCAATTGAGTGGGAGTAATGCCGCTGCACGGCTCAACTCCTGCCTAGAGGATTGGCGTTGACCTGAGAACAGTGGATGTCGATCGGTACGGTCGCACTGTTGCTGAGGTCTACCGCAATAAGCAATCCATCAATTTGTAAATGGTGAAGGAAGGTTGGGCTGTCGTCTACTGTCAATACTTGAGCGGTTGCTCGAATGGACAAGACTATCTAACTGCTGAAACCAACGCTCAACGGCATCCACATCTGGTAGTGCTAGATCTGCACCTACACGTCAATCTAGGGATCTGAATTGCTCCTTTGATGTCGCCCCGGTGCAACCATAATGGAATTTTGGAATACCCCTCGTTTCTTCTCTACTCGAAGATCGCTATCGATCTCCTATATCTCTAAGTTCTCGGGATCAGTATTCCTGTAGAGAAATCACACAGGCCACAGGTGAAAAAAACAATTCAGGGGATGCAGATAAGAAACGATTGTGCTCTAGAACAATTGGAGTGATTTATCGTTCCATCTGGGATTGGTTCCGCTTCCGCTTGATTTTGGCTTGTGCCTGTTGGTTTGCAAGCATCTGCTGATGGTGTCTGCGTGCTTGTAATTGTTGAACTAACCGCTCGATCGCCTCACAGTCTTTCTGCGTTAGTCCATATCCGCGATACCCCACAGCAGTCCATTCCAGTATTTTGTCTTCAGTAGAACTGGTGGCTTGTTGCTGGTAGCGATAAAGCTCCGGTTGGTCACTATCTGAAACCTGGATTCTATAGTTCTCGAATGTGATCTGGCTCAGGGAGGGTCTGCTCGTTTTGACCCGTTCCCAAATCGTCCGAATAACTGGAAGAATACGGTTCACATAATCCTGCTGCTCTTTGCTCAATAGGTCTGGTTGTTCATCGGGTTGTGGTGCCTGGGTGGGTGGAGATGAGACGGCAAAACTTGGGAGTGCTGTTCCAATCTCTCCAGGCGATCGTTGATCTGGTCGAGCTGAGTTAAGAGCGGCTCTAAGCTTTTGTGCAACCCGTTCTCCAATACGTGAGCCAAGGTTTGGGTCAAGGTTGATTCCACAAAACGGTGGTTGAGCGGATTGATCTGAGTTGGCAAAACTTGGGAGTGTTGTTCCAGTTTCTCCAGGCGATCGTTGAGTTGATCGAGTTGAGTTAAGAGCGGCTCTAAGCTTCTGAGCAACCCGTTCTCCAATACGTGAGCCAAGGTTTGGGTCAAGGCTAATTCTAAGACGCTTTGCTCGCAGGCGATCGCGACGGATGGTGATTTCGATGCTTTGCGAGGTCTTGGCATGAGGGGTAATCCAATAGAGTTGAGTGGATGAAGTAGCGTTCTGGTTGAGATTGTTATTCGGTTCTGGCAATTCTGGCAATTCTGGCAATTCTGGTACTTGAACAGGTTCGAGTAATTGCTGCAACGCTGGTTCTCGTTGGAGAGCCGATTGAGTGATGTACGTTTCTGGGTCAGACGGCAGTGGTATCAGTTCTCGATTGGATTGAATGGCAGCTTGCAATATGTGGAATGGGTACTGTCCCAAATGGTGTTCCAACATGAATCGTTCAATGTGTCTGCGCTTCAGTTCCTGGCTTGTCGCCTTGTCTGGTTCTTCGTTTAGTTCTTCGTTTGTCGCCCTGTCTGGTTCTTCAACTGGTTCTTCGTTTAGTTCTTCAACTGGTTCTTCGTTTGTCGCCTTGTCTAGTTCTTCGTTTGGTTCACTTAGATGACGAATGGCTTCATCAATCAGGGCGATCGCCCTGAGTTGATTCGGTTGAAGTTTGGGATTGACTTCGGGTTCAGGTATCGGGGGCAATGCCAGATTGTGAGTGTCAAGCATGTTCAGCCAGTTTTGTTGTAGAACATCACGAGCGATCGCCTTTGCTTTATTCCTGCGAGTGCGGAGGGCAGCTTGTTCCCGTTGATGGGCAGAAGGAGTTCTATTCAGCGTTTCCTCTACATTTGCTAAATAGGCTTTGATCTCCTTTCTTCGAGTTGAATAACTGTCCCTTACCTCTTGGCTGTATCCAGCCAGTTCAAACTGACCGTTCGCCAAGGGCGTGATTTCGTAACCGACTTGTTGAAGTTGATAAGCTAATTCGTTCTGATAAATCTGTCCTAGCAACTTCTGGTGAATGAAAACGGCTTCGTTACTCATGCTTTGCCATCGCCCTGACCGCTGCGTTGCATTCATCACAACACAGTGGGTATGGAGTTGTGGTTCTTGTTCTCGGTTGGTGTGATGGCGAAAGGTGGCAGCAATGATATTCCCAGTATGAACATGAACCTGGGTGCCATTGTTGCTGATTCTGGTTCTCGAAAAGCGTTGCTCAAGAATACTCAGTGTTATTCCAACAGCCTGGTTATGAGCAGCAACAACCCGGCGATCGCCCTGGATGAGTGCAGCGATCGAGACACTTTTAGGCGCACTCAAGGTATAGTCTGTTCCGGCTCGATGCGTTCTAGGATTGATTCGCTTGGCGTGTAGCCGTTGACCCTCTGGACTGTACCCGTGTAGGAGCTGCTTGAAGTCAGATGAATCAACTTCACCTTGCAACCCCAAGGCGATCGCTCCAGTACCAAACCATTGACTATCTCTAATTGGCAAGTTTGTATTGGCACTGGATTCAGTGCTGGTGTAGTAATCATCCTTCTCGTAGTAACTTTCTGCTTGGGATGCAGAAAGATTCTTTATTGTCATCATCGGCAGTATCCCCGGTGTGGGTTGGTGGGTAACAATCGATATGACGCTATAAAATCCTTAAAAGCATTGATGTTGAACGAATACAGCGACTTTATAACATTTTAACCTGAAAAGATAGCGTAGTGTGTGAAAGATCTAAAAGCCGAGACGCTTTCAGGGAGTGGATTGTAGGGTGACAATATAGGAGAAAAAACAGGAATTACTTGGAGACGATGTAACTGGATATAAATCAATATCTAACAGGAATTCTAATGCGAATAGCACTCATTCGAGTTCTAGGAATGATTTAGGAATCGGACGTAGCACGGTAGCCAGGAACGAATCATAGAACGGTAGTGAGGAATAGCGCTAGTTGAAATTGGTTGGCACTATAGGGCGATCGTGAAGCAGGATATCAAGCTCAATCTGGGAATTGAACGTCAAGCTGTCGCAAGAGATGCCTCAAGTTCAGTCGGCACGGCAGATCAAGAGCCAATTCGGTTCAGATTTGAGATTGGGCACGATACGACAGCTAAAAATAAAAAAATCAACTTTTTGCATAAAAATGGGCTCGCCAGTCGATATATCTAACAGGTGGGGGTGAAACCACCAATTTGTTTCTTATCCCTTATTGATTTCCATGCCAAAAATCTACACGCTTGATCAACTTGAAGCGATCCATAACTCATTGATTGAATTAACCCGTCAGTCAAAAACTAAATTCATCATTGGGCAAGCGATCGGCCAGTCACTTGACTCCATTCTGTTGGCGTTGAAATTGCACATATATAAGGATGTGGCATTGTTTTTGCAAAACAATGGGTGCGATGACATTGTTCATGCATTCAAATACCATGTGCAGGAATGTAAGCGAGGCAAGACGAAGCTAAAGCGCAGAAAGCTCCCAAGAGCGTGAAAAACCTCCCATCAAGTCGATCGAAGACCCACTTAAAGAATTGAGTGTGGCACCGTAGCTAGAACCAAACTCTTTGCACTCTTTGCATCAATCCTGCTGATCTACAAATGAATTAGTAGCGGGGTTGAAACCACTAATGTTCTCCACCACAAGCACCTCCCATGACGAAAGTTGAATACACTGCCGAACAAATTAAACATGGCTATCAATTGCTGAATGATTTGGCCCGTCAGCCAAGAACCCGATTTACGATGCAGCAATCGATAGCAGAATTGCTCGAACCGATTCAGCTTGCGTTGAAAACGCACACGTATGAAGAAGTCGCATCTGATTTGAAGTTGTGTGGGATTGAAATCAAACCCAGCACACTCAAGAAATATGTGACGCGCTGTGTTCGAGATGGTCAACCGGGAACTGAGCCTAGCAATGCAGAACCACAGGCAACTGATGAGCAAAAGATTGATTCTCAGACTTTCAACTGCAAAACGTCTGAGCAAGAGAGCATCGCTTTAGACCTCCCATCTAAAGACAATTTAGAGAATGGCTCGACTCCCGATTTAGGAACGCCTGAATCTGCTTTGTCCACACCACCAGTAGAAACGGCAAAGTTGCCCTCATTAGATTCTTTGACGATCGACCAATCTGAGAATCAATCAGGAATGGGTGAGAGCCAGGAGCAGGAGAAAGAAAAACAAGCTTCTTCAGACTGTTCAGAACCGACCTCCGAAAACAGTTTGGAGAATGGTTCGCCTCCAACGTCGGCAACCCTAACTCCTGAACCTTCTCCATCAGTGCAGGGTGAGACCAAACAGAAGTCATCTCCTTGGGTTGAGCCGGAATTCAATCTCAATCGAGTTAGACCTAAAAGGGATCAGTAAAAATGGCATCCGCTGAATCATCAAAACCGACAAATCGCATTGTTTTGATCCTGGGTGGCAAAGGAGGAACGGGAAAGACTCTGTTTGAGACTGTTCTGAATTTTGTGTAAGCGGTCTAAAATCCCAGTAACTCAGGAGACCGCATCATGGTACGCAAGAAGAAAGAACCCAATCGCGTTGATGAAATGCTCGATGAACTGTTGGCAGACTGCC
>NZ_JADEWO010000148.1 GCF_015207605.1 Oculatella sp. LEGE 06141 | reverse complement strand
ACCTCTTCAGGGAATACAAAGTGTTCGTGCGGCTGATCTTGAGGAGCCATCCAGGCGCGGATGCCCTCGTTCAGCAGAATGTTCTTCGTGTAGAACGTCTCAAACTCAGGGTCTTCAGCAGCCCGAATCTCCTGGCTCACAAAGTCGTAAGCCCGCAGGTTCAACCCCAGACCCACAACTCCGATCGCACTCATCCACAACCCCGTCACCGGCACAAACAGCATGAAGAAGTGCAACCACCGCTTGTTGGAGAAGGCAATACCGAAGATCTGTGACCAGAAACGGTTCGCCGTCACCATCGAGTAGGTTTCTTCACTCTGGGTCGGGTTGAAGGCACGGAAGGTGTTCGCCTTCTCGCCATCTTCGAATAGCGTGTTCTCCACGGTTGCCCCGTGAATCGCACACAGCAGCGCGCCACCCAGCACTCCAGCAACCCCCATCATGTGGAAGGGGTTGAGCGTCCAGTTGTGGAAGCCCTGGAAGAACAGCAAGAAGCGGAAGATAGCCGCTACCCCAAAACTGGGGGCAAAGAACCAGCTCGATTGTCCCAACGGGTACATCAGGAAGACGCTGACAAACACTGCGATTGGGGCACTAAAGGCGATCGCGTTGTAAGGACGGATGCCCACCAGACGCGCAATCTCGAACTGACGCAGCATGAAGCCGATCAGCGCAAATGCACCGTGCAGCGCAACAAACGCCCACAACCCGCCGAGTTGGAACCAGCGAGTCAAGTCCCACTGCGCTTCGGGGCCCCACAGGAACAGTAGGGAGTGTCCCATCGCATCGGGTGGGGTGGATACGGCCACGGTCAGGAAGTTGCAGCCTTCCAGGTAGGAAGACGCCAACCCGTGGGTGTACCAGGAGGTAACGAAGGTGGTGCCGGTCAGCCAGCCGCCGATCGCCAGGTAGGCGCAGGGGAACAGCAGTAGACCAGACCAGCCAACGAAGACGAATCGGTCGCGCTTTAGCCAGTCATCGAGGACATCAAACCATCCTCGATTGGCTTGCGCTCGTCCCATTGCTATGGTCAT
>NZ_JADEWO010000074.1 GCF_015207605.1 Oculatella sp. LEGE 06141 | reverse complement strand
TGACAACCTTGCGATCTCAAAATCGCCCAGTGTTAGATTACTTGGTTGAGGCATGTCGGGCTGCTCGCCAGGGAGAACCTGTTCCATCCTTGCTGCCTACTGATACCCCCACCCCGTGAACGATTACATTTTATCTATGTAGGGGTAGGATTTGTAGGTTCTGATTCAAAACCTGGTAGAGGTATCGAGAGTCCTGAATAAAAACTTACATTAGCATCAGCAGCATATCCAGTCATTCGACTAATGTAGCTTCCCTGGCCAAAACCTATAGTAAATCCTCCAATCGCAAAATTAGGGTCTCTCGCACCCAAATGAGCGTACTCACCTGCAAAAACCCAGGATCCTGCCCCTAATATGCCTGGCGAGCGTAAACCAACTTGTAGTGGCAGTGGAGTAGTAAAATCAAAGGCTGTTCCGGCTGTAACCCCATACGAAATAATTCCCCAGAACCCAGTAAATTCTCGACTTGTTGAGGGATAAATTGTAGAAGCTTTAAGCACTGCCCCTTGAAAGTTTGGTAGTAATGGTGCAATTCCAAAACGGGTTAGCCATCCTTCCCATTCAAGATCTTTGACTCTTACGCAGTTTTGGTGATCTTACGCAGTTTTGGTGAAAAGAGGTGAGATTGTTGATTACGCCAACGAGGGACTTGAGGTTTTAGAGCACTCCAAGAACCCAGATCACCAAATTTGCGTAAGAGCCCAATTTAGAGTGAGTGTGTGGGTTTCAGTCGGTATGGCCTTCATTGCTGCCCGCATGGAGGATGGGCGATCGGCTTCAAATCGATACACTTTGTAACTGTAGGTTCTTCAAACGTCAATTATGCGTAAAGTATTGAGCATTGCTGTTTTTACGTTCTTGCTGATTGTCACCTGGTCGGTTCTGCGACCCAGTGAGAGCCAGTTGGCGGCTGAAGACTATAGCAGCCGACTTCTCAAATCTCATCTCCACGACAGCCCGATCGCTACAGGGGCGATCGCCCAAGCGCCCACGGTGCCCGTTGCGGCAGAACGTGTCACCTATGCCACCGTTGATGGCACTCCGGTGGTTGGGTACCTGGCACGTCCTGCCGATACCAGTGAGCCGTTGCCAGGGCTAATCGTGATCCACGAATGGTGGGGACTCAATGACAACATTGAAATGATGACCCGACGACTGGCAGGAGAAGGATACACCGCGTTAGCGGTTGATCTGTTTGGGCAGGTGGCAGGAACTCCAGACCAGGCAAGAGCGCAGGTGCAATCGGCTTCACAGAATCCCCAACGGCTAGAAGAGAATCTTCGACAGGCTTACCAATATTTAGAAACGAACCAGCAAGCGTCTAAGATTGGCAGCATTGGCTGGTGTTTTGGTGGAAGCTGGTCTTTGAATGCCGCTCTGCTGTTGCCAGAGCAGCTTGATGCCACTGTAATTTACTATGGCGGCGAGTTGAAAACGGAGCCGGAGCAGTTGCAGCCGCTCCAGATGCCAATTCTGGGTATTTTTGGCGCATTGGATGATAATCCTTCAGTTGAGACGGTTCGCGCTTTTGAATCGGCTCTGATCTCACTAAATAAGCCTGTCGAAATTCACGTTTACGAAGGGGCTGATCATGCCTTTGCCAACCCTTCTGGAACTCGTTACAACGCCGAAGCGGCTGAGGATGCCTGGGAGAAAACCCTTACTTTCCTCAACGACCAGTTGAGTTAAGTTAAATGGCACTCCTATAAAGTTAAAGTGGGTGGCGTGCCGTTGCAATGGCCTGTTGAACCCACTCAACAGGCCATTGCTGTACAAGATCATTGATTGGCATTGCTAATGATTCGTTGAATTGATTCAGGAGAAGTCCCTGGCGGTTTGCACCGCACGAGCCAAACCCGCCTGACTCAGTTCACCCATTGTTTGAAGAAAATTAGGGTGTGTCATGCCTGAGCCTAAAAATACCCATCGGTATGATGCTTCCTGAGCCAGTTGAATCTCCTGAGCTTCGGCACCTGTGAATACGCGATCGCTGGCTCTAGAAAGACTGTCAATATCCAATTGAGTCTGCATGTTTAGCCCACCGTTCAAGAAATCAACAATCTTGAAATAGGCATCAATTCCAGCCTGGATACCTTGCTCAGTTAAGTGTTTAGCCATATATTCCACCATCAGGGTGTCTAACTTGGCGTGTTGAGATTCTTCCAGCCAGTGATGCTTTAAGAGGCTACAAAACTGCGGATCAAGATCCTCTGCGGCATTATTTTGCACGCTGTCTAAATAGTGTCGCTGAGTCATCCATTCAATATGAAGGACGAGCAACGCGACCCCCAACGGGTGGTGAGCTAAAACCGCATCTCCAATTGCTTTACTGGGTCCAATACAGCCGCAGGAAGTTCCAAACCCCTGTTCAAACGCCTCTGCAAACCGTCGAAATAAATCGATATGCTTGCTTTCTTCTTCGGCAAAATGTAGAAAAGCTTGCGTTGCATGGATGTCTTCATAGCCGATCTGCTGCACGTGTTCAACCACCAGCGGCACAATGAACTCTTCCACTAATCCAAATAGGTTCAGATAGCTGTTGCCGCGAATCTGGTTTAGGAGGAGTTTCTCGCGATCGCTCAAGCATTGAATGGAGGAAACACCTGCTAACGCTTCAGCCAGAAAGGGTTTGGTGAAATCTAGAACACTATTTCCACCAATAATGTCTTTGACGTGCCAATTGATGCGAATTGATGCTTCTAGCGTAGATTGATAGTTGTAGGAACGAGAACGTGTAGCAATCATAAATCGATCCTCTAATCAAATAGGAACTTCAAGCGACCCGTAAACCCTGTTTGACTGACAAAACCCTCACAAATTCGATTCTTGCGTTGGCTTTTTTGGGTTCCGCTAACCCAAATAAACCGCCACTGTATGTGGGTTGGGTTGAACACTGTGAAACCCAACCAATAAAAGAACATGGGTTAAAGGATGGCTTAAATGTATCAAATGGGCTGTATTCGCCCCCTAATCCCTAACCTTGGGAAACTTCCGAGTCGATTCTGGTTCAAAGTCCCCAGAAAGAGTCAGGGGGGCGTTCGAGTAACCATCAGCACTTTTGAAACATCCGCTCAGGTAGCCAGCCCATGATCCTGTTATTCGACAGACAGCGATGGCTTCACGCTGACAGCATTTGTAATATTCCAAAAATTTGGAGATGTGGCCATTACTGTTTCGTGAATGGCCTGGAACTGTTCTGGTGTACCGTTACCTTTGATGTGCACCGTGCATTGAATCTTGTCATAACCTGGTTTAACGGTATCATCCAAACCAAAGAAACCACGCAGGTCAAGTTCTCCTTCAGACTCGATTTCCAGCATTTCCAGTTCGATGCCGTGCATGGCACAACCCACCACGTAGCCCACGGTCATACAGGCATTCATAGCGGCCATCAGAGTTTCTTGAGGATTCGGAGCAGTATTTCCTCCACAAAACTCTTCCGGTTCATCTGTACGAATGGTGAATTTTCTAGGGAGCGTATTGCCGCCCAGTTGCCAGCTCTCTACTCGTGTGGCGGTTGCAGTGCCACCGGCCCAAGCCGTTGTTACTTCAAACTTAGTAATGCCCTGGGTAAAATCTTGAACAACCATATCGAGCAGTTCGGTGACTGCATGGGTATCGATTCCATTGATGGTTTGAGGTTGAACGTCTTGCATAACCATAGAGATAATCCTTTGATGAAGTGTTTCAATGACTTCAAGATAAAGGAGCAAAGCGCTAAGCCAAATCTGATAAACGTCACGCAACGAGCATTACATTTGTCATGTACTGTGGAGTGGTATTGTAACTGGCTTGTTGTAACTGGTAGGTAGCTCATGCTGTTGCTTAATCAGCTACAGGCCAGCCCTGACGATAGAGTGAGACATCATTACCGCTTCAATTCTCTTCTTCAATGCCACTCCAGTTTCTTCTCGCACAATTGCATGATTTGAAGCTCCTTAAGGGAGTCTCTTGCCACTGGATAAGCAGCATTTTTGTTCACATCACCACCCGTGCAGCTTGAGAATGTGATGAACCAGCCATTTACAGCCATTTTCATTCACCACGCCTCAAACCCTACACCCCGCCCCCATCTTGGCGAGACTGTGGCTGACTCGATTGAGAACTGCTGTAACACCTGCGGCAAGCAAGAAAAGGAGACGAATGCAGCCCATTTGATACTTTGCAAACATCCTCTAAACTCAGGTTAAGCTAATAACTTTGAGCTTATTCAGGACACTCGCCCGATGACCATCGCTCCCTTAAGCTGGACAGAACTCGAAGCGCTTACGGACTTTCAAGCTGAGCCCATCAATGGAGCAACCAATGCTCAGGCTCGGTTGCGTCTCTTTGGTTGTAACGAATCGGATGTACGGGTAACGCTATACCGCGACAACCACGCCTGGTGCCCTTACTGTCAAAAAGTTTGGCTATGGCTTGAGGAAAAACAGATCCCCTACCGGGTTGAAAAAGTGACAATGTTTTGCTACGGGGAGAAGGAAAGCTGGTATAAGCGCAAGGTGCCCTCCGGCATGTTACCCGCCCTTGAACTGGATGGACAGATCATTACTGAAAGCGATGATATTTTGATTGCTCTGGAACAGGTGTTTGGGGCTTTAGGACAGGGGATGGAAGATGCCACAGTGATTCCTCTGCGGCGGCTGGAGCGGCTTCTCTTTAGAGCCTGGTGTAGCTGGCTATGCTATCCGGCAATGTTGCCTCGACAAGAACAGCGGAACCGATCGCAGTTTATAGAAGTGGTGGGCAAGGTCGAGACAGCCCTGGCTCGTACCCCTGGCGCTTATTTCCTGGAAGAGTTTGGCACTGCGGATGTGATCTTCACGCCCTACGTTGAACGCATGAATGCCAGCCTGTATTACTACAAAGGATATTCGCTGCGCGAGGAAAACCCGCGATTTGCCGCCTGGTTTGAGGCAATGGAAAGCCGTTCTACTTACCGTGGCACCCAAAGCGATTTCCACACCCACGCCCATGATCTACCGCCGCAAATGGGAGGCTGTTGGGAAAATGGTGAGCCTCAAATGCTCCTGAACAAGAACCGGGTGGATAATGGCCCCTGGATCGGTCTGCCCGATGTCACTTACCCCGAACCAGAGAACTCGCGTGCGGAAGCCCTGCACCGCGTGATTCAGCACCGTGCCAACATTATTCGAGTTAACCCTGCGACTGACTCGTTGTTTGATCAAGCTCTGCGCTGTGCCCTGACCTGCATGATGACTGGTGAACGCTGTAAGCCGCCAGCCGGATCTGACTCGGCACTGCGATATTTGCGCGATCGCATCAATGTTCCTCGTGACATGTCCATTTATGCCGCCAAACGGCTAAGAGAAGCTTTAGAGACAACCGCTGCTTTAGTCGGGGATGAACCAGGCTCCCCTATTCCGTTAAAGCATCGGCGCGATCAAGACCCAGCTCAATTTGCCAGACGCTAACCTCCAGAGGCAGTTGACCCAATATCTGACAAATGGCAGGCAATCGTGTGTATGATTGCCTGCCATTTTCGATGCCACTGGCGATGGTCTTTGTTCAGCCTATCCGCCTGGCTCTATGCTGATGGGGATACAGGGCAGGGTTGATCGCCCGGAACCACCTTAATTTGTCCCTCAGCATCGACATCAACAACAACACTATCCCCATCCTTTAACCGTCCCGACAGGATTTCCTCTGTGAGGCAGTCTTCTAACAGGCGTGTAATAGCCCGACGCAGCGGACGCGCTCCCATCTCAGGATTGTAGCCTTCTTCGGTCAGGCGATCCTTAAACCGCTCGGTAACGTCCAGCGTAATCCCTTGCTCTGCTAAACGGCCAAACACGTCACGCAGCAAGATGTCAGCAATTTGCTTCACTTCGGCCTTGGTCAACTGCCGGAAGACGATGATCTCATCCAATCGGTTGAGGAACTCTGGACGAAAGACCTGTTTGAGTTCTTCATTGACCAACGCTACAACACGGGCGTATTGGGAATCGGCTGGGTCATCGGAAAAGTTGAAGCCAAGCCCGCCGCCACCTTTCTGGATCACCTTTGAGCCAACATTGGAGGTCATAACCAGGAGCGTATTTTTGAAGTCAACCCGGCGACCTTTGGCATCTGTAAGGCGACCGTCTTCTAAAATTTGCAGCAGCAGATTGAAGACATCCGGGTGAGCTTTCTCAATTTCGTCAAACAGCACCACCGTGTAGGGTTGTCGTCGGACGGCTTCTGTTAACTGTCCTCCTTCGCTGTAACCCACATAGCCAGGAGGAGAGCCAATGAGCTTAGAAACGGTGTGACGCTCCATGAACTCAGACATATCCAACCGAATCATGGCGGTTTCCGACCCAAAGAAGCTGGCAGCGAGTGCTTTCACCAATTCGGTTTTACCCACACCCGTTGGCCCCGAAAAAATGAAGCTGGCGATCGGGCGATTGGGATTCTTCAGCCCAACCCGAGCACGCCGAACGGCGCGAGAAATAGCTTTCACGGCTTCTTCTTGACCAATCAGCCGCTGGTGCAAGATATCTTCGATCTTCATCAGCTTTTCAGATTCGGATTCGGTAAGATTGCTCACCGGAACGCCTGTCCACGAGGCCACAATGTGGGCAATGTCCTCTTCGTCTACAACAGGTGCAGCGCTGCTGTCCGACCTTTTGCTGGCTGGCGGTTCAGGAGCAGGAGACGCTTCCTCAGGCGGTAGCGCTCGAATTGCCGCCTGAAGCTCTAGTTCGCGATCGCGAAACGTTCCGGCTTGCTCAAATTCCTGTAATTGAATAGCCTCTGCTTTGTTTTCTAAAACCTGACGCAGCTCTTTATTCAGGTCTTTAGCTGCCGCGATCCGTTTGGTGTAGCTGATTCGGACGCGGGAACCGGCCTCATCGATTAAGTCGATCGCCTTATCTGGTAAAAAGCGATCTGCAATATAGCGGTCTGCCAGTTTAGCGGCTGCTTCCAGAGCCAGGTCGGAAATAATCAGCTTGTGATGCTGCTCATAACGGCTACGCAGCCCTCGCAAAATTAAAATGGTTTCTTCAACACTGGGTTCACCCACCATCACGGGTTGAAACCGACGCTCTAATGCCGCATCTCGTTCAATATGCTTGCGGTATTCATCCAGCGTTGTAGCGCCAATGCATTGCAGTTCGCCGCGTGCCAGTGCCGGTTTCAGGATGTTGGCTGCATCCAGCCCTCCTTCTACGGCACCCGCTCCCACCAGGGTATGAACTTCATCAATGACTAAAATGACATCACCACAGGCGCGAACCTCGTTCACAATCTTCTTGAGACGATCTTCAAACTCGCCCCGGTACTTCGTGCCTGCAATCAACGAGCCAACATTAAGCGTTAAAACTTGCTTGTCGTTTAAGGTGGCCGGTACGTCGCGGTTAACAATGCGTTGCGCCAGCCCCTCGGCTAAAGCGGTTTTCCCGACTCCCGGTTCGCCAATCAAAATGGGATTGTTTTTGGTGCGCCGCCCCAGGATTTGAATGATCCGCTCTACTTCGGTTTGCCGACCAATCATCGGGTCGAGCTTACCCTGAGCGGCTAGTTGAGTCAGGTTAATTCCACACTCATCCAGGGTGGGCGTTTTTTTACGGTTAGAGCGATCGCCTGCCGCAATTGGTTTTGTCTCGGCGATCGTTTGCAGTACAGTTGTCCGAATTTTGCGTTGGTCAACCCCCAGGTTCTCTAGAATTCGGGCGGCTAACCCTTCCCCATCTTGAATTAACCCCAGCAGTAAATGCTCGGTACTCACATAGGGATGGTCTAGCAATCGAGCTTGTTCGATCGCCATTTCCAAAACCCGACGGCTGCGGGGCGTAAATGGAATCTCGACACCCACCGAGCCAGTACCCTGACCCAGCAGCGTCTTGACTTCAAGCCGTACATCCGCCAGAGTTAAACCCAGCGATTGCAACACCTTTGCTGCAACGCCAGTTTCTTCTGCAATCAAGCCTAATAGAATCTGCTCGGTTCCAACAAAATTATGACCAAGACGACGGGCTTCTTCTTGCGCCAGTTTGATGACTTGAATAGCCGCCTCTGTGAAGTGCTTAAACATGGCACAGATCCGATGGAGAAATTATTCGTTGCGAGAATCGATCGCTTGCCCTGGGAGTCCATGCGCTATGGAATGATAGCCTGTTATCAGGCTGCAAATCGAGCGAACAGGGTGGCTCTGGCAGCAATAGAGCGGCTCCTCTGTCGTAGAATTTCACCAAACCTACCACCCAGGGAAGAAACTCCAAAAGTTCTTCAGGCAGTAGAGTTAGCTCAAATTGCCACTTGCGATTCAGACCCTGGTTGCCTTTACCCCGCTTTGCTGCCGCAATGACATCGGCTCCTCTGTTAATAGCGACTCGCAATATAAACGGACGCTCAGGCACCAGTGCATCAGGTGCAGTGTAAGCATAAATACAAACGTAATTCAACTGTTGTTTTGCATCGATCCAGGATGCTCTGGAAAGATTGCTTGAATACGCTTTTTCGTTTGTAATGTTAACCGGGGTCGATAAGGATGCCGCAAAGAGAGAGTAGAATTCGTGTCTCAGTTGTGAAATAGTGCGTATTGTTTCTGGAGTCATAGCAACCGATCCTCCCGGAAAAACATCTGTTGATAGCCTTGTTCACAACAGCCAAGAATCTGGTGCAAGGTGGAATTGCTAATGGCGCTTATCGACTCACGGTGGCTCCAGGCTTATTGGCTTGACCCAAACCTGCATCACTTAGTGTTGCGTTTGCTAGAGTTGCCCCAGTTAGATTAGTTTCTGTTAGGATTGCCCCAGTCAAAATGGCATCCGTAAGATTCGCCCGACTCAAATTGGTTCTGGTCAAATTGGCGTTGGTAAGATTACAGCCACTCAGATTAGCACCGCTTAAATTTAGATTTCTCAAGTTAGCTGCAATCAGATTCAGGTTTCTGAAATCTCGTTGTCCCGCAGCATGACGACTCAACAGTTCTTTGACGTTCATATGGAGTTTAAGGAAATGAATGGGTTACGTAACAGTTGACAGGTGCGTTCGGTTCGTTCAGTTCTTATAAACGGAACCGTTTTCGCTGCTGTTTATGTCTGGCAATTTCTTTACGCTTGCGCTTTTCAATGGGTGTCTCAAAGTGGCGGTGTTTTCTCATGTCTGGAAAGATACCTGCCTTCGAAACTTCCCGCTTAAATCGACGTAGCGCTGACTCAATTCCTTCATTTTCTCCAGGAATAACTTGGGTCATCTAAATCTCCTTACGTATGGACTAATCTGAGACGTTATTAAGCACAAACTTGTGGTGGGTAAGTTGTTTAAAGAGGGAACTCGTGGTTGATCTGAGACAAAACCAGTTGAGTTGACCCTCTGCTTTGAGTTGGTGATGAACCAATGGCGACCTGGCGGCGATTTAGTAGCGACGGGAAGAACCGCCTCTGTTACCAAAGCTACCTCCTGAAGACCCTCGGTCTTCGCGGGGTTTCGCTTTGTTGACTTTCAAGCTGCGATCCATCCATTCTGCGCCATCCAATGCTTCGATCGCTGCTGTCTCTTCAGCCTCTGTTTCCATCTCAACAAAGGCAAACCCTCGCAAACGACCTGTTTCTCGATCGGTAGGCACTTGAACACGCTTAACTGTGCCATACTCTGCAAAAACCTGGGCAATGTCGTCCTGCGTTGCTTCGTAAGACAAATTGCCGACATAGATTGACATACAGTATCTCCAGAATCGATGGATGTAGAGAGTTAGATTCGGAGAAACGCTTGTAAACGAGTTATGCAGCCGAAAATAATCCTAATAGGCACACAATAGCACATTAACTATAGGGACTGAAGAGGTAGGGACTGAAGAGGAACCCACTGTAACCCACAGGAATGCAGTGGTCATCCGGCAGGGGGCGCAGGAACAGTACTGGCACACGTGTTTTGGGCGACTGAACGCTTTATCTACCCCATACCCCACAACAAGAGTAACAGGGTACTGATTGTTATTCGAGGTGCCTTCTGGCTTGCTGCGAGCGTTAAGCCCCTAACGCTGGTGGACTTTAAAGTTAGGGCTGGCTCGGAAGTCCGGCAATTTTAGAGGCATTAGGGATCGAATGCGGCTTATCTTAATGCGGCCTGCGTATTGTTATGTTTCGACCGTCTTCCTGGGGCAGAGCCGTCGTAAAAATTGCTCTGCTCATCCGAACCGAAATGAATCCTCACTACCCCTAGCCGAAAGAAGTGATCGAGTCAAGCGGTGATAGCAACATCGGAACAATGTCAGAGCGAAACGGTATTACTGAATACATTGACGAATTTTGGAGGCATTGCATTGCCCGTACAGCAGGCGTTGAAACAAACCCGTTCATACCTCCAGGCAGCAATACCGACCTCAGTTGCTGTATGGCTACTAACTCATTTCACATCTGGAGGAAAGCAGGCTAAATCAAAGCCCATAGCTTTAATAGATGTGTGGATGTGGTGTAGCACCGCAATCAGTACCTTCAGTGCGGTTGGCTAAAGCGGTGATTTGAATGGAGGACAGGTCTACCTGAATTAGAATATTTCGTTCTGGTCGCTGTTCTTTAACGGAGGCTGTTTTCTGTATCTATTCCAACATTCTATAAACGGTTTCAGTGGTTTCCAAATAATTCAATGGTAGCCATTGTTACCTGCGAGAAGCGATCGAATGAATGCTGAATCTGACATCTGCTTAAAGGTAGAAAAGGTGAAACAGTTGGATGAGAAAATTCTCACGAAAGACCCAGGTCAAATCCATTAAATTTGAGTAGTTTGTGATTCAATTTTGGTGCAGTGTTGTTTATTAATGCTGGTTAGCACTAATTGTTAGTGTTAGCTGGCTTGAATACTGCACGATGTATAAATTTACTTGTACAGTCCTCTTTGTAGAGCCTTAAATTGTAAGGCAGCTATGGGAATATGCGTTCCAACAGTGCGTATGAGCAGAAGAATGTATGTTTTGGTAGCGGACAAAAGACGCTTGTGTCATGGTTTTGAAGCGATTGCTACAAGTTCTAATTGATGCTAATTAATATGAAGTAACGATAAAGATTTTATTGATCTGTAGCTACCTGATTTCGTTCTTCTCTAATATATTTGTGAGCTATCGGGTACAAGGTTAAAGCTTAATCGCTCCATGAGCGGCCAGCAAAAAATTAACATTGACCTGAAGTGAGGTTCAAAGGTGGGTCATTCAAGCGGCGTTTGTAGTGTTCGTTTTCAACGATTTCAAGTGAAAGATGTTGCAGTTGCTGATAGTCAAGACCCTATCTGAGCCTAGTTTAAGTTTCTAGAGCTTGTGAAAGAAAGCTTGGAAAGGTTGATTATTCGTCTCTGCAAGGACTTTTCCTTGTTATTACCTGCTGAGAGCATATTAGGTCAGACGAAAGACGTATGAGAGTTGCTTTTATTCTAGGCAGATTCCCTGTTCTGTCAGAGGCATTCATCCTGAACCAAATCACTGGATTGATTGATCGCGGACATGATGTTGAGCTGTATTCACTGGAAGGGCCATCGGGCGAAACAAAGATGCATCCCAGTGTGGAAAAATATGGTCTACTCGATCGCGTTTACTATGCTCCCCAGGTTCCCGATCATTACATTGAGCGAGTCCTAAAAGCATTGCAACTGTTGGTGTTCAATTTTCATCGGAATCCCATTGTTTGTTTGCGAGCGCTCAATGTCTTCAAATACGGCAAAGGTGTCGCCTCCTTACGTCCGCTGTATGCAGCCATTCCGACGCTGGATCGACCTCCCTATGACATTATTCATTGCCAGTTTGGTAATTATGCTCTTGAGGCTCTAATGCTGTGCAAGCTGGGAGCACTACAGGGAAAACTGATGTCATCGTTTCGCGGGTGGGATATTAGCTGGTATCTCAAAGAAAAGGGCGATCGCGTTTATGATGAGCTTCTGATCACTGGCGATTTCTTTCTCACCAACTGTAACTTCTTTCGCCAGCGTGTAATTCAACTGGGTTGTGATGAAGCCAAGATTGTAGTACACGGATCGGGTATTGATTGCAGTA
Source organism: Oculatella sp. LEGE 06141 (assembly GCF_015207605.1). GTDB lineage: Bacteria > Cyanobacteriota > Cyanobacteriia > Elainellales > Elainellaceae > Oculatella. Next base: position 14,857 of record NZ_JADEWO010000074.1, on the reverse strand, counting down.
AGTTTACGTTCAAGCCGCGATATCCCAGTTCGGATGGTCAAATTCGCGTAGCAACCACAGGGCGATTAATTGAAAAGAAGGGAATTGAGTACGGCATTCGTGCCATTGCTACTGTTGTTCAACGCTATCCCAACCTTGAATACAACATCATTGGCGATGGTTATCTTAAAGAGTATTTTGAGCAACTGATTCAAGAACTGGGTGTGGCTCACTGTGTCAAGCTGCTGGGTTGGAGGCAGCAACAGGAGATCATTGATGTACTTGACCAATCCCATGTCTTTATTGCTCCAAGCGTTACCGCCGCAGATGGTAACCAGGATGCTCCGGTCAACACCTTAAAAGAAGCCATGGCAATGGGGCTACCCGTGATTGCTACTACGCATGGCGGTATTCCAGAATTGGTGCAAGACGGTATTTCTGGTTTTTTGGTGCCCGAACGAGACGCAGAGGCGATCGCCCGGAAACTAATTGACCTGATTGAGCATCCAGAGTGTTGGGTGGAGATGGGCAAAGCAGGTCGCTCGTATGTTGAAGCCCATTATGATATGCACCAGTTAAATGATGAGCTGGTGGAGATTTATCAACGGGTATTAACCGGAGAAACGATGCCGCAGCGATCGACTCCTCAGGCTGTAATGCTTGCGTCAAGCTAACCGTAGCCGTTATCAAGTTTGAAGTCCAGATGATCTGTACTACACCGCGTCTTAATTAGCCTTTATTTAGAGTTACCTGAAATTGTCCTATGCATCCAATCACCATTGAACAACCGCTAGTCACGATTGTGGTTACCCCGCGTGAGCGATTTAGCTGCGCTCAATCGTCGTTAGAAAGCATTTATCAATACACCGATGTTCCCTTCAAGCTAATTTATGTTGATGGCAACTCGCCAGCCAAAGTGCGTCGCTATTTGGAGACTCAAGCCCAAGAGCAAGGGTTCCAAATGATTCGTACCCCTTACTACCTTTCCCCCAACCATGCTCGCAATTTGGGTCTGGCTCAGGTTGAGACTAAGTATGTTGCATTTGTCGATAATGATGTTATCGCGTCTCCGGGTTGGCTAGCGCACCTGGTGCAGTGTGCGGAAGAAACCGATGCGACTGTTGTGGGGCCATTAATGTGCCAAGAAGAACCCGTGCATGAAATCGTACACTTTGCCGGGGGTGAATCGCATGTCATCTTCGACACCAGAGGAAGACGTCGCCTGCGCGAGAAGATGTATAAGCAGGGTAAGCGCGTCGCTGATATCCGCGATCAATTGCAGCGGCAGCAGACCGAACTCGCTGAGTTTCATTGTGTGTTGGTTCGCAGCTCAATTTTTGCCCAAATTGGAATGCTGGACGAGGCCATGCTCAACACTAAAGAGCATCTCGATTTTTGTATGACGGTCGCTGAGGCTGGTGGAACGATTTACTTTGAACCCGCCAGCCTGGTGACTTATGTACCTGGCCCTCCGCTTGAACTCACTGATATTCCTTACTACATGCTGCGCTGGAGCGATGCCTGGGTGCTCAATAGCCTGAATCGCCTGCGGGAAAAATGGGATTTGGCAGAAGACGGGTACTTCAAGACCAAGTATGGCGGTTTGGGCTGGAGACGCAGGAATACCATTATCCGGCCTCTGGTTCGTCGTCTCAGTTTTGGACGAGACAATCAACGACTGGAAAATGTTCTGGTTCGCATTGATAAAGTGCTGAATCGTTACCTTACCGATCGCCATGCTAAGCAACAACCGCCGCAAATAAAGACTGCGGTGGCAAGTTCAAGTAAGGTAGAAGTTTTGTCGAGCCATTGAGAACGGGATAGCTCCGTTCTTTACAGATCCTTGGTTAATGAGTGTGAGGAGAACGACGTTGAATCATAGCCGGAGTTTGAAGCAAAAACCTCTGGTCATTTATACACCAGAGAATCGATTGAGGCGACCGATCGCACTCCTTCAGCAAATGTGGCGAGATCTGCTTGCTTCGCGGGAACTGGCATGGCAATTGATGCGGCGAGATATCAAAGCTCAATATCGGCAATCGTTTTTGGGTATTGCCTGGGCGTTTTTGCCGCCGATCGCCCTGGCCGTCGGGTTTACACTGGCCGGGGAGGCTAATGTTTTCAATGTTGGCAAAACGGATATTCCTTACACGGCCTATGTCATGTTTAGCACATCCCTCTGGCAAACCTTTGTGGAAGCGCTCAACGGCCCCGTACAGGCGGTAACCGTTGCTAAGCCAATGCTCACCCGGGTTAACTTTCCGCGTGAGGCGATCGTGTTATCTAAACTAGGTGAAGTCTTTTTCAACTTTGCCATTAAGCTAATTTTGATTGTTGCTCTATTTCTCTGGTTTCAAGTTCCAGTGGGCTGGACGGTGCTTTTAGCTCCGGTTGCTCTGGTGCATTTAATCTTGTTGGGAACCCTATTTGGCATTTTGCTTGCCCCTCTAGGCGCGTTGTATCAGGATGTTTCAAAGGGGCTGACTATGGTTACTAGCCTCTGGCTTTTTCTTACTCCTGTTGTCTATCCGGTTCCCAGTGAAGGCACGTTTGGGATGTTGGTTAAGTTTAATCCGGTGACCCCGTTACTCGTTACCACACGAGAGTTGGCAACTACTGGAGTCTTATCAGAGGTGACTGGGTTCTGGATAGCCAGTGTCTTTACGTTGCTGGGATTACTGCTGACCTGGATTAGTTTTCGCTTGGCGATGCCGTTTGTCATTGAACGGATTAGTTCATAGCGCATTTAGCGCATACCGTATTGTTCTACTGAAGCTCAGAGGGTGTTTGAGAATGGCTCAACATTCTAAACTAGCCCCCTAAATCTCCCAACTTGGGGGACTTTGAAACAGAATTGATTCGGAAATCCCCGATTTTGGGGGATTAGGGGCAGTTCGAGTTGAAGCTTAGCACTGTCAAGACATCCTCTCAGACGAGCGATCGCCAATGGCTGCTGGTTTGATTCTGCCAGCCATGATAGAGATTCTCTGTGTCTGTTTCGGGGCGACTCATAGCCACAAGCATCGATCCGGTTCATTTCAACGAGCGAGATTCTCCAGACTGTTGCGGCTTAACTCAGGAGTATGCAGATGCTAAAGCTTGTTTCAATTATTATTCCTTGCTTCAATGCACAACGGTGGCTAGCTGAGGCGATCGACAGTTGCCTGAACCAAACCTACCCAAACATTGAGATCATTGTTGTTGATGATGGCTCTACCGATAACAGCATTGAAATCCTGAAACGGTATCAGGATCGGCTAACCTGGGAAACGGGAGCCAACCGGGGCGGCAACCATGCTAGAAATCGGGGATTTGCTTTGTCGAGCGGCCATTATATTCAGTATTTGGATGCCGATGACTACATCCTTCCAACCAAAATAGAAAAACAGGTTCAATGTTTGGAAGCAACCAATGCAGATGTGGTGTATGGGGATTGGCAATATCGACACCATCCGCCCAATGGCACCAGTTATTTAAGCGAGGTGAAAATTTGTGGCCCGAAATCAGATTTTCTAGAATCGTTATTGTCAAACGATCGCTGGGTGTCGCCTGCCGCCGTCCTCTTTACCCGAAACGCCGTCAACCAGTGTGGCGGTTGGGATGAAACCCTCAAGGCTGCACAGGACAGGGACTTTTTGCTTACTGTTGCCATGAGTGGGGCAACCTTCTTTTATCAAGCCGGGTGTGAGTCTGTTTATCGAGAATATGGCAAAGTTACCGTGTCTACGTCCTGCAAACGTCGCTGGTTAGATAGCCATTGCTATGTAATGAAAAAGGCAGAAAGCCAACTGACTGAACAAAGCAGATTAACCCCCAATTATCGTAAAGCGTTGGCAAAGGGCTACTTTGATATGGGTCGAGAGTACCTATATGTTGACTACCCGTCCCTCGACAACCAGAAATACCAGAGGTATTTAGAGGCGGTCGAGCAATCGCTGCGGCTGTTTCCGCGATTCAAGGTGCGCGATCGCAACCTTGTGTACAATCTAGTTCAGGGGGTTTTCGGTTGCCGAACCGCAGAAGCAGTTTCCTATTTCGTGACTAAACTGAAACTATCGCTTCAATCGTTTAATACAGAGACTCAGGCCAAGGAAAAGTCTGCTTGCTAATCTCTTTTTTTGATGTTTTGGTAAGGATGGTTTTCTAGTGCTAACCCAACAGCCAATTGATTCAGATAACACCGTACATTCCAACAACGAAGACGTTGTTATCTCGGTGGAAAATGTCGCCAAGAAGTTTTGCCGAGATTTGAAGCATTCTTTGTTTTATGGAGTTCAGGACATTGTTACAGAGTTAACGGGTGGGCAACGAAACGGGACAGTGTTGCGATCGAAAGAATTTTGGGCACTCAAAGATGTCAGTTTTGAGTTGCGGCGAGGCGAAGCCCTGGGGCTAGTTGGCTCAAACGGTGCCGGAAAGAGTACGCTATTACGCATTATTAGCGGCCTGATTCATCCCGATGTCGGCACCGTCAAGGTGAGAGGACGAGTAGCTCCATTGATCGCCCTGGGAGCCGGATTTAATCCTATCCTTACTGGACGCGAAAATATTTACGCCAACATGTCTGTTCTTGGGTTATCCACCCGCGAGATCGATGAACGGTTTAAAGATGTAGTTGACTTTGCCGAAATCTGGGACGCGCTAGAAGCACCAGTACAAACCTATAGTTCCGGTATGGCTGCCCGGTTGGGGTTTGCCTGTGCGGTTTACATCGAACCCGACATTCTATTAATTGATGAAGTGCTGGCGGTTGGAGATGTCAAGTTTAAGATGAAGTGTCACCGTCGCTTAGCCCAATTACGGGAGCAGGGCACCGCCTTTATTTTGGTGTCGCATAACTCGCACAGCGTATTGAATGTTTGTAATACCTCTATCTATTTAAAGAAAGGGCAATTGATTGCTGGTGGTGCAACGGAAGCGGTGGTGCGCCAATATGAGGAAGATCTTTGTCTGAGTGGATCAGAAGCCGCAAAAGGAGAATTGATTTTACCTGAAAAACCGCGCAGCCAAAGTGCGGGCTTAGACATTCGTTCCTTGTATTTCAAAGATGAGCAGGGTAACCGCCTGGAAACGCTGATTTGTGGAGAACCTGCTAATTTGCATGTAGAGTGCAAAGCGTACCAGGATATCAGCGATGCCAATTTAGGGATTATTATTAAAGCGTTTTCTGGTGAAAATGATCAGGTTCTATATCTCACATCGGCCAGCGATGGTGAATATCTCAACATCACTCCTGGGACGGTTACTATTCAAATGCAACTGCCGTATTGCGGTTTAATTCCAGGGGTCTATAGTGCCAGAGTCTATGTCAGGAGCGGTGTTAAGTCGTTCGATATTGTTGAATCGTTCCGGTTTACCGTGAAAGCGGGGCAAGCCATGAGCCGCTGTCAGTTTTATCAACCCCGTACCTGGAAGGTAACGGCAACGGAATGCTAATGATGCTTGAACTGTAACAAATGTGCTGTTCACTAGATAGCAAACATCTCCTGTAAAGGCACGGGAAGCAGGCTACGGGCAATACGTCTGGGTCTATTTCAAGGGCTATTCGCCGAATGCTACGTCCACACGGGGGTTGGGCTACAAATTAGACTTTTAAACCATCCTCTTGGAAAAAGGACAGGCAAATCCGTCTTTAGCTACATGCCTTTTGTATAAGAAACGTGGAACATCAACAGCATAGATACAAATCTTTAAGACTGATGCCGTTGAACAGTGAAAGATTTAAACCACTTTATGCAATGTCCAATCAGCAGCACCATATTTTAGTCGTTGATGATTTAGCAGACAATATATTTTTGCTTCAAGCGTTTCTAGAGTCTGAAGGATATACCGTTGATGTTGCGGATACAGCGAGTTTAGCGTTAGAAAAAATGCAGGCGCTCCCTCCTGATCTGGTGCTGTTGGATGTCATGATGCCCAACATGGACGGATACGAGCTAACGCGAGCCATCCGCAAGGATAGCAAGCTGCGATCGATTCCAATAGTGCTAATCACCGCGCACACTACAGCCTGTCGGGTTAAGGGGTTGGCCGCAGGTGCAACTGATTTTGTGCGTAAGCCAATCAACTTTGAACAGTTACTGCTCACCATCGAACAACTCATTGCATTTCAAGCAAAGCTGAAACGTTGAGCCAGCGTCTACTCAAATAGTTCGATTTAGATAGTCTAACCAGATAGATCTGGCCAGAGATTCAGGCCAGATCTATCTGTTAATTCACCAATAGTGGTGCAAAGAATTAGAAGACCACCATGAATAGAGTCGGAGTGCAGATCCTACAACCCGATTCTGGTCTGGAGTTGCAACACTACTCTGGCAGTTGGATGATATGGAGGCGATCGCTACAGTTCGTTCAGAAGCGAATCATCCGACAGCGTATTGACATCCACCAGGGTTGGAGTCAGGTTAATGTCTTGTGCTGTCTGCGCCGCAAATTGCAGGCTATCAAAGATGTTCATGGGATGCTCTGCATTAAATACAATGTCTTTGTTGCCTTGAATTCCTAAATACCGCACGCCATCCATCTGGGGCAGAGCTTCTTCAGGAGTCACTCCCAACCGTTTGGCAATCACATCAACCGCTTTTTGATCTCGGCTCTCAATCAAAGCAACTGCTTTGTCAATGCTTCTCAGGTAAGCTAGCAGTTCTGGTCTGCGGTTTTGAATCATCGCATCTCGTGTAACAAATCCATCCGGAATGATGTTGGTATCTTCGGTGGTAAAAATAATTTCTCCATCTCCCTCTTCAGCCGCTCTGGTGAGAAACGGCTCCCAGGTGACTGCAACATCAACCCGTTTTGAAGCAAATGCGGTTGCAGCATCGGCAGCAGGCATGGTCAGAATGTTGATATCGTCTTCGGTTAATCCGCCTTGTTCGAGATAGCGCCGCAGTAGCAAGATCTCAATCAATAAATTCTCTCTGGCAACCGTTTTACCTCTAAGATCTTCTGGCTGGGTGATGTTGCGCCCTAAAATTCCGTCTGAACCATTTGAATAATCGCAAAGCATAATCAATCGCAAGGATGGCTCCCGGCTTGCCATCGTAATCAGATCGGGAACACCAGTCAGCACCAGATCCACTCGTTCAGTTAAGAGCGCTGTGTTGGAGTCACTTTGCACTGGAAAAAAGACTTCCTGAACCTCTAGCCCTTCTTCCTGGAAAAGTTTCAGTTCATGGGCAACATATTGCGCTCCAAATCCCGGCCACAGCGGAACCCCCACAACCAGCGGTTTGGTTTGGTTGAGCGATTGAGCGGAGGACGATTGATTAGAAACGCTGGCCTGCTGGGAATTACAAGCCACGATCAGACAGAGCGATGCAGTAAACAGTCCAATCAGTAAGACCGTTCGTTTAAGCAATTTAGACATTGGACAGGCGGCTCCTGCGAATTGGCAAAAATTGGTTCAGCCTAGTTTAGAACAACTCCTGGAGGATGTTTGAACACACATTTGAAACATATTAGAAGCATATTAGAAGTAATCGGCGTTGCTGAATAGATGAATGCATCGTTGATAGCTCATGGCTCGGATCGCCCCCTCAAATCTCCCAATGTTGGGGAACTGCCGAACATCCAAAGTTCCCAACATTGCGAGGGATGAGGCGAATTCATCCGCAATTCAGCAATGTCAAACAATCGACCTTTCCTGACGGCTCTGCAAATGAGATCACGCAAAAGTTTTCCTTTCAGTGAATGTAAGGAGATTAAGTAGAACTGAGCGTATCAAACAAACGTTTGCGCGTTCTCTGGCTCTAGTGTTTCCAGAGCAGCTATTGTCTCAGTTCTCTGAGTTCCTTAACCTAAAGGAGAACTTGAACGGGTGAACTCTATCCCTGGTTTTGACGCTAATTCTAGCGGGGTAGAAAAGCCATGCAGAATCAGGCCACCTTCAACGCTACTCGGAGGGGATTTGAACCCGATCAAGTGTTACGCATTCGCCCCCAAATTCCACAACTTGTTGGAATTTAAGGAAGTAGTTTGAGTGACACTTAGCACTGTTAAAACAATCCCTCAGTGAATATATTCACATACTAAGTAATAGAAAGTAAGATTTAGGTCAGCTAGTTGGCTGATAAATTGCTTGAAGATCAGGGTTAGCGCTGTAGATTGAATGTTGTACCTCTTTACTCACATTCAATCGGCCAAATGAAACATTTCAGTACTTACTTTTATAAAGTAGGTGAAGAGTACCCTTTACAATTGGGAAAGTTGTGGAAGCATATCCGTGCAGGCTAGAGATGTTTTAAAGATCTGGTTTATAGTCCGGTACCTGTAGGGACGCAGTATAACTGCGAGAAGGAAGCTACGGCGATACGTCTGGGTTTTCAAGGGCTATCTGCCGAATGCTCCACCCTTATTAGGAGACCTTATGATCCGGTTTAGACGATCCGGTTAAGAGGGTGTCTGAGAATGGTTCAACATTCTAAATTAGCCCCCTAGATCCCCCAATTTTGGGGTAGGGAGGATTCTCTAAGAGGAGAAAAATCGCTTGAATCCCATCTTCGTGTTGGACACCGAAATACGGGCAATGGAGCAATGCGAATTCCAAGCTTTTTCTCTGTTTAAGGAATCAACTCTACCAATTTTGGGGGACTTTGAAACAAAATTGATTCGGTAAGTCACCCAGTTTTGGGAGATTAGGGGGCTGTTGGAGTTGGAGCTTATCACTGTTAAGACATCCTCTAAATAGCCTCCGAGACTCTGATTCCAAAGAATAGCCGTCTGACGGGGGCCAAACAAACATTTGGCTGTAGCACGATCTAACATGGGCTAACTCATGCAACACCATCAGATTACTTCTCTGCTTAACTTAACGTCGGCCATTGATCGGCGACCACTAAAGGTGCCGCCTGAGACATCGCTGGCAGAAGTTATTGCAATTATGGGCAAAGCCCAGAGTAGCTGTAACTTACCGGGTATGGGGATCTCGCTCAACACCGTCTTGATGAGTGAAGCTCGGGCTAGCGGCATTCTGGTGGTAGATGGTTCAACTGTTCTGGGTGTGTTTGCCGAGAGCGATGCGCTAAGAGCCATTGTTTCAGGCAACGATTTAGTCAATACATCGGTGGCTGAAGCGATCAGCCAACCTGCGATCGCTCTGGTTCAGTCTGATCAAGTCGATGTTTTTTCAGCTCTGGCTCTTCTGCGTCAGCACAACATTTCCCACTTGCCCGTTGTGGACGATGATGGCAACCTGATGGGAATGGTCACTCCCGCTGGAATTCGCAGTGTCTTGCAGCTCGACGAATTGCTGAAATCGACCCCTCTAGCAGAACTGGTGGCAGGTTCGGTGGTTCAAGCTCCTATGTCTACCTCGCTGTTGAACCTGGCTCAAACGATGCTTGAGCAGTCTGCTGAAACGATCGTACTAACTGCGGAAGGGGAGCACCATCCGGAGCCAGTTGGCGTTGTGCTGCGGCGGCATGTGGTTCAACTGCATACGCTGGGACTGGATCTATCAACCATTCCGGCTCAGACGGTGATGGCCACTCCGCTCCTTCGGTTTAGCGCATCAGAAAGTATCCTGGTGGCGTACTGGGAGATGCAGCAACAACAAATGCAGCGGTTTGCGATCGCCGGAGCGCAGGGAGAGTTGCTCAGCATTGCAACCCCAACCTGTTTTCTGAATACCTTACCGCTCGACGAAATGCGTCATGTGGCAGAAGAGCTACAGCAATCGATCGAACAGTTTGCCGCAGAAAAAGCAAGCGGGGTTCAGCCCCATCCCTCCGCGCTAGAATTGCAGGCGCTAAACAACCCGGCAGAACTGCTAGAACAACTTCAGTGCAGCAGCATTTTAGCCGCAATGGCTCTGCGAATTCGGGAGTCTCTCAATCTAGAAACCATTTTGCAAACGGCAGTCGATGAAGTTCGGCAGTTTTTGCAGACCGATCGGGTGATTATTTACCGCTTCAACCCGGATATGAGTGGAACGGTGGTGGTTGAATCGGTGGCCGCTGGCTGGCGACCAGCACTCAATAGCACCCTTAAAGACACCTGCTTTGGCCAGAACTATGCTCAAGCCTACAAAGCCGGACGGGTTCAAACCACAGAAGATATCTATACCGCTGGGTTAACTCAGTGCCACATCGACATTCTGGTGTTGTACGATATTCGGGCTTGTCTGGTTGTGCCTATTTTACAGGGTCAGGAGTTGTGGGGGTTGCTGTGTGCCTACCATTGCTCTGGGCCACGAGTTTGGCGAGCCTTTGAGGCAGATTTGCTGAAGCAGTTAGCGACTCACATGGCGATCGCCATTCAACAGTCTGAACTTTATCAGCAGGTGCAAAGCGAACTCGTTGAACGCAAGCGCACCGAGGAGCAGTTAAAGCTATCGCTGAAAGAAAAAGAAGTATTGCTCAAAGAAATCCATCACCGGGTTAAAAACAATCTGCAAGTCATCTCTAGCGTCTTGCGGCTGCAATCGGATTACGTAAGAGACGAAAAAGTGCTGGAGTTGTTCAACGACAGCCAGAATCGCATCCGGTCGATGGCACTGATCCACGAAAAGCTATACCAATCTAATGATTTATTAAAAATAGATTTTGATGATTATATTCGTGATCTGACTGACAATTTAATGCAGTCGTATGCGGCTGGTTTAAGAACAACAACCCTGTACACGAATGCCAGAGGAATCTGGCTTAATATTGATACTGCAATCCCCTGTAGTTTGATTATTAATGAACTCGTTGCCAACTCGCTGAAACATGCCTTTCCAACAGCCAGCGAAGAGAATGAAATTCGAATCGATATTTCTACCGCAAGCGATAATCGGTTTGTTTTGTCGGTTTGCGATAATGGAGTCGGTCTTCCGCCCAATTTGGACTTCCGTAACACCGAATCTTTAGGGCTGGAGTTAGTATGCATCTTTACTGAACAGCTAGAGGGACACGTCGAGCTTGATAGAACCAACGGGACAGCCTTTACGATTACGTTCTCAGAAATAGGTGGTACAGGGAAGGGGCAGGCACATGGTTAGTGAAAGAATTCTAGTCGTTGAAGACGAACGAATCGTGGCTAGAGATATCGAAAAACGACTAAAAAAACTAGGCTACATTGTGCCAATCACCGTTGCGTCTGGCGAAGAAGCGATCAAGGTTGTGGCCGAGATGCCGCTCGATCTGGTACTGATGGATATTCAGTTAAAAGGGGAAATGGATGGTATAGAAGCGGCAGAACACATCCGAACAGAGTTTGATATTCCTGTTATCTATCTAACGGCCTATGCCGATACTGCCACGTTGCAACGAGCCAAAGTTACGGAGCCGTTTGGTTACATTGTTAAACCGTTTGACGAACGGGATTTACATACAGCGATCGAGGTTGCGCTGCGCCGCCGCTTAGCCGAAAAAGCGGTTCGTGTTGCGTTAGAAAAAGAAAAAGAGCTAAGCGAACTGAAATCTCGCTTTTGGTCGATGGTTGCCCATGAGTTTCGCGGCCCTATGACTTCAATTCTGTCGGCGGCTCAGTTGTTGGAAGATCACGGTCTTTCGTTGCCCGAAGAGCGTCGCCGCGAATACTTATATTTGATCCAGAAATCGGTGCGATCGATGGATCAGCTTTTAAATGATGTGTTGGCCGTTGGTCGAGCAGAAGGGGGCAGTCTAAAATTCGACCCAATCTTGCTCGATATCAGCCAGTTTTGCCGGGATATCCTGGACGAAATGCAGTTTAATGCAGGGCATAACCATCAAATTATATTTAATCAACAGGGTGAATGCAGCGATACATGCTTAGATCCCAATTTGATTAGACATATTCTGACCAATTTGGTAACCAACGCCATCAAATACTCCCCTCGGGGCGGAAATGTTTATCTAACGCTCTGCTGTACAGATGGCGAAGTCAGTTTACAGGTCAGAGATGCCGGAATCGGCATTCCCGCAGACGCTCAAAAGCACCTGTTTGTCCCCTTTCAACGAGCCGAGAATGTGGGTGAAATTCCTGGTACCGGATTAGGATTGACGATGGTTAAAAAATGTATAGATCTACACGGTGGGCAAATCTTGATTGAGAGCCAGGTGGGGATCGGAACGACAGCTACCGTAACATTCTTTTCAAATAGCGAAGCCAATAACCGCTGTCGCAGCGTATAGAAGTCCCAATGGGTTGGCCAATTTTTTGCATTTTACAATATCGCTCCTCTGTGGTTTGGGTGAGGACAGAGTCAGCAGGCCGCGAACCGAGGGCGTTTTTATCTCCCCAACCTCATTTACAGAGTGTTCGGCCTCCAGTCCTGACTGGCAAACCTCCTGAAATGCCGATTCTCCTGTGCGGTGGTTTTGGCTCCGCCGACGGTAGTTGCAAGGGCGTGGATTGAGCGTATCGAACTCCACGCCCCGAAGCTCGCTCCGGCCACCAGGTCTAAAACTTAACTGACACTAAATCAGCTCATTCTGACTGGAAGCGCTCCATGTTCAAGGCAGGATTTAGTAAGGTTGGAGGATGCCACGTAGCTCTCCGCCGCGATTTTGGGCAGTGTGTATATCGACATACAACATGCCGTTCGACAACGCCTGTAACTGTTCACCCGTTAAGGTGTACTCTCCGCTGAATCGACCCGTGGTTTCGTTGTTACCCAGATCCACATTCAACGCATATTGAAAGGGGCCATTGACCGTTACATCGCCCTGGTGGATGTGAATTCCAGAGGTGATGTTGGGGTTGGGTGGATCAACCGGGTCGGTTGCAAAATCGCGCAGAGGACTAGCCAAATTGCTGAAGTCTCCTCGAATGATGAGGCGATCGCCCATCAAGACCGCTCCGGCAGCCCCAAAAGCAAAGGTAGATGGAGTGCTGGGTACAACCTCTTCTTTGGTCATTACCGCAACATAGCGCGTCATTGTGCTGCCTGTCATTCCTTGAGCCACGATAGCAGACTCAGCATTTTGTAGATTTTGTGCCAGGTGCCGTTCAACCGTGCGCTGGAAGGGCGCGGCGTTAGATGGCGTTAAAGACGATTGAACGGTAGGTGATGCGCTGGTACCCATTAAGGGGCTTGAGAGACCAACGCAAAACAAGCAGGTGACTGCTCCCAAAACAACGTTGACTAGAATCCGTCTGGCCTTGTTCATCAGTGTTTCCTTCTGTAGGTGAGAAAATGCGTACCACACTACTGGCTAAACGAGCCTTGCGATCGTTCAGTTGTAGCAGCGGGTAATCGATCTCCTACTAATACGGATTGGCTACTGATTTGGATGCACTAATGGCAGACTTTATTTGATCCAGTTCTTGCGCCAGATAGGGCAGCCGCAGTGCCTGGGCTGAATGAATAAAACAGGGTTCGCCCGGAAAAATTTGTAGCGAAAAGGCTGTGCTAGTTTGCGATCACCACGCTTCTAATTCATTGCAGCAAACCTGAGGGTCTTGTAATCCTCTAATGGCTGTAGTGGGGTAGCTCAGGGGTGGTTCTGCTGTGTAGCCATAGGTTTCAAAGAGCGTAAAATCGGCTCTCAGGGCAGGCAGGAGCAACTGCATCAGTGCACACCGCTTCGCGCGTGCCGTTTAAGCGGCGAATTTCTGCTAAAAATTCAGAATCGGGTTGGGCATGAATCAAAGGATTGGGGTTGGGCAAATTTGAGCAAATGGTTGAACGCGAAATCTGAATGAAAGAAGGATGGAATTGGCTTTCGTATACTAAATGGGCAACGGTTCGGCTTGAGTTTATGTCGAGCGATCGCCACATAATTGGAGCGTATGAAGCCAGGGTTGATGGTAGCAATCGAGTAACCACCGCATTGGACTCTGCTCAACCCATGAAGTTGAAATCGGTGAAGCAATATTCAAGTGAGCCATTTAACCAGAGTCATCTAGCGTTGTCACTAGCAACGGTTGCCACTGATTTCTAGACCAGACTAATTTCTAGACCAGAAAAATAGTCCACACGTTACTCTTTGCAGCAAATCGTCTAATTGCATTCACTCCTGCCACAGGGCTAGACTCTCACGGTTGGACAAGTCTGTGCCATTGGAATTTTGATCATAAATGAACTGCCTCGTCCTGGTTCCGAGGTGCATCGTAGCGATCCCTGATGCCGCTCCGTCACAATCTGATAACTGATAGATAGCCCCAACCCCGTGCCTTTACCAATTGCTTTGGTGGTAAAAAAGGGATCGAATAGCCGCTGCTGTGTTGCTAGCGACATTCCAGAACCATTATCGGTAATTTCAATGGATACCTGGTTCTGGTCAACCAGGCGAGTACAAATAGTGATGCAAGGAGCGTATTGCACCTGGTTGGTAAATGCGTCTTCTAATGCGTCGATCGCATTGCTCAAAATATTCATAAATGCCTGATTGAGCTGTCCGGCATAACATTCGATAAGAGGGAGAGTACCATACTCTCTAATTACCTTAATTTCGGGTCGAACTGGACTGGCCTTCAAACGGCTCTGCAAAATCATTAAGGTACTATCAAGGCACTCATGCAGGTTGACATCCTTCATTTCAGCTTCGTCCATGCGGGAGAAGGTTCGTAGAGATGCCACAATCTTCTGAATTCTCTCTGCCCCAATTCGCATGGACGCTAGAAGTCTTGGCAAGTCCTCCATCAGAAACTCTAGATCAATCTGGCTAACCTCTGATTCCATTTCAGCAGACAGGTCAGGGTGCTGTTGTTGGTAGAACTGGATCAGTCGCAATAAGTCCTGGGTGTAGTCATTCGCATAGGACAGGTTGCCAAAGATGAAGTTTACCGGGTTGTTGATTTCATGAGCAACCCCGGCAACGAGCTGTCCAAGACTGGACATTTTTTGTAACTGTTCAAGGGGTTGAAAAAGGGAATTGAGAAAATCGAGAGGTGCTGCTAGGCTAACAAGATGGAAGAGAACCCTGTCCCCTCCATCAATGATGTTAGCCAATCGGACTGGGACAAGACCCCA
>NZ_JADEWO010000073.1 GCF_015207605.1 Oculatella sp. LEGE 06141 | reverse complement strand
AGTTTGGGCAGGGGTTGTGGGAGCATCTGTGGGAGAAATCGTATTGGGAGTCAATGGAGCCCCCGGTAAATTTCCACCGGGAGTACCCGTGTAAGGTGCACGATCGTAAACCCCGGTGGATGGAGGAGCACTTTGGTTAGTAATAACCTGATCAGGATTGCCCAACGTACTGCCAACTGGAGCAGTTTGTTGATTAATTCCTAATTGCCGACTAATTGTATTAAGAGGACAACCTTCAGGCACGAGTGTGCTGCTGTCAAAAGGCTCCTCGTAATAGATTCGAGGGCAAGGATTAATTGCTTCAACTTCGCTTTGTGCCGATACAGGTTGGACGGCTGCTGGCAGTCCCAATAGTAATCCACCACAAATTGTTCCGAACAGACTAATTTTCTTATTAAGCTGTTGCATAAAAATCTCCTAACTCAACTTTAGTGCACTTTACTGTTAATTAAAGTGATTACAACAGTAACTCTGCTTGTCTTTGCATCACTTTAAAGAACTACCACAGCCGCCTCTTCCAACTAGCGGATGAATAAACAGTTATGGCTCAAGAGCGATCAAAATTTCATGCTGTTTTCATTTCTATTCAATATAAGTCTGTGATATTAATCGTGGTTTAAATGACAAACATTTCATGCTGATTTCATAATCGTATGGCTATTTATGTAAGTAAAGGGATCTAAGAGGGTTCGAAATCCTTTACCTCCATATTTTGGAGAATAGTTGAAGAACCGTTGTATCGTCAACGGACAGTGTGCAAGCAGTCTTGCAAGTACAACTTTTGGAGTAATTCTAAACATTCTAAGTGAACTCTATCATTCTTAAGTAAATAGAGTCACCGTCTCATTGAGAAAAATATCTAAACTTCCTTTGTGTAGTCGAAGTCATGTCTTCTCCAACTGATTCAAGTCCTAAAAAAACACGGTTGAGTCATCAACCTTCTCGACCAGAGCACAGGAATGCCCTTGGTGCTTCTCTAATCGCATTGTTTTTGCTCATCGCTTTAATTAGTACTGTTCTAGAGTACTTTGGTGTCATCAACCTTCTTCCCAATTTTGGCCGTAGAGGCAGACCCTATATTGAATTGGGCGTATGGCAGCCAGCGGAATTTACAGATATTCCTGAAGACTTTTGGGCTAGCGAAGCGATTGAGGAATTAGTGGATCAAGGTGTCATTAAAGGGTTCCCTAACCGTGAATTTCGGCCAAACCAGCCCATTACTCGTGCAGAATTTGCAGTGATGGTGCAAGCTGCATTCAATCAAACGCCAACGCCCAACTTCATGCGATCGATACAAGCAACATTCAATTCCAACGCAGTTCAGCTAACGGGTGGCTTTAGGGATATTTCATCTGATTTCTGGGCAGCTTCAGCGATCGCTAATACCGCTCAATCTAATTTTTTCAATGGGTTCCCTAACAATGAATTTCGACCGGATGAACCGATCTCAAAGGTGAATGCTTTGGTGGCGATCGCCAATGGGTTAGGGTTAGATTCCGACGGGGCAACTCGTGACTCGCTTTGGTACTACAGAGACGCAGATCAAATTCCTGAATACGCCAAAAATGACGTTGCAGCGGCTACCGAAGCCAGAATTTATCTGAGTCGTTTATCTGAACCCACCTTTCTTCAACCTACTCGACCGTTGACTCGTGCCGAAGCAGCAAATTTGATTCAACAGGCATTACGACACATGGGTCAATAATCCAGTAGCCCATTTGAAGCGTTAATGACTCAGGACTTTAATACGGGGGTGATATCGCTTTAACACTGCTCACCGAAATGATGTAAACGAAAGGATATGTTATGAAGAATTGGCAAAAATTGACTACCACTACTTTCCTATCAATGGCAATCACGGCCTTACCTGGTCTTCCTGCCTTTGCTCAAGAGACAACGTTCCCCAATGCAACGGAAGCACCAACAGCGCAGACTGTCGAAGAATGCCGCATCGTTAACATCGACAGTGGTGGTCTGAATGTTAGACAGCAGCCTTCTCTAACTAGTTCCATTGTTGGGGTGTTAGCCGACGGAGCCGACGTTTCCATTGAGAATCAGGGCTACAACGGCTGGGTTCCAATCACACAACCGTTTAATGGCTTTGTTGCAGCCGAGTATCTTACTTTTTGTGGCGGAATTGGCGGGCCTGCTCCTATTCCTGATAATTGCCGTGAGGTAGATGCGAGCGCAGGTCTCAATGTTCGTCAAAGTCCATCAACGAATAGCGCTGTCATTGATGTATTGGCTGATAGCCGGACGGTTAACATCGCTAATCGTGGTACAGGTGGTTGGGTTCCTCTTGAAAGCCCGGTACAGGGGTATGTTTATGGAGCGTATCTCAATTACTGTTCTCCAGCTCAAGCTGATCGTCTACAGTGATTAGCTACATTTGTTGTTTCAGTCAGAGGGATCAGGACGATTACGTCACAAGGGAATAATTAAGTAAGTGGGGAGTGGGCTTAGCCCACTCCCCACTGTTCACACGATTAAGATATTAAAGGGTCAGTTTAAACCGCTCAACAAACTTTGAAAATCAGAGGCGCTATTCGCTCACGTGATTTAAAGCCAGTAGATTCTATCGTTGCACGTTGTCTCGCTTATCAACAATAACGACTTCTGGTTGGCCGTCGCGATCGATATCACGAGTATCTACCACAGCATCTCGATTAGTGGTGCGGCGTTTATCATCAGATACAACCGCTCGCGAAGCCGTTGTGCGACTGGTAGACGGTTCCGGTTGCGCTAGATCGGGAGCATCATAAATATTGAACTCCTCTACCTTGCGATCGCGCAAAATCGACTCAACCCGACGAAGATCGTCTTCAGTGCCACTAACCATCAGTAAATAGTGCCCTGCTTTAATGCGGTCGTTGTAAGACTTGGCTTGTTCTTCGGGAATCCCTAAGCCGACCAATGCTCCAACAATACCACCAGTCGCTGCACCAATGCCGGCTCCAGCTAATGTTGAAGCCAGCGCATTGATCTCAGCTCCAGCAGCAAGAATAGGACCAACACCCGGAATTGCCAATACACCAAGACCAATTAGTAAGCCACCAAGACCACCTAAAACAGTACCAGTGGTTGCACCAATACCTGCCCCTTCTTGTGCCTCTGTGTCTCCACGATTGTCAGTCACCTCTTCAGCACCTTCGACTTCTTCCACATGCCGCGCGATAAGAGAAACACGCTCCATGTCATAATGGCTGTCTTTAAGGGCACGGAGTACGCTCTCAAGGTCTTCGCGGTCTTTAAAGACACCAACTGCACGTTTGTAATAGCTGCGCTGTGTGTTGTGTTGTGTATTAACCATATTCTCTGTGTGAATTCAACAATGGAGGACTGTATAAGTCCTGTTTTTCTCGCTTGGGAGAAGCGGTTTCTGCCGTAATGCCCGTACTAATTACCCGGAGCAGGATCAACAGCAGATGGATAGACACCATCAGCGGCGATAACGGGTCTGTTCTCGTATCTCGATAGAAACTCTTGAAGCTGATTATCATCCCAACCCAGGTTGGCATCTCGCAAAAGCTGCTCAGTGGCTTGACGTGCTACACCAGTAGCCACAACATTTTCGCCTTCTTCAATGGCACCGCCTTCATAGTAGCTATCAACACCAATAACGAGTACACCCACATCATCAGCCCAACCTTCTTCAAATAAAGCAAAAGCGTTATTGGTATTTTCAAGGAGTCTGACATCACCTTCCACAGCGATCGCCTTCCCTTCAAAATATTCCTCTGGAGCATTATAAAAATACTCAGGGTTGGGAGCTAACGCGATAGATTCTGCAATAATGACAGGCTGGCTTTCGTAGTCGGCATACAGGTCGTTAGTCAAATTCAGCCCGTACTCCTGATTGATATCATCAACCAAAAAGGTTTCAACCGTTCCTGTCGCTTGAATGGGGATGTCTTCAGCAGGACGCTCAAAAGGTGCACCGCTAGCGTTGACCACTAGAATAAGCTCGCCTGCATCTGTTTCGAGCAGAAAACTGTCATCGCCTACGGTATTTTCTACCATATTTCTCACTGTGATTTCTTGCCCAACCAAAGCAGAAGTATCTTCGGTAACTTCTTCAGTTGTGACGTTTGCTGATTCAGCAGCACTTTCTTCAGTGGATGTATCTATAGCACAACTAGGAAGAAGCACTGCTGTTAAACCCAGTGCGATCGCCCCTAGCCTAACTCCCGTTCTTTTCTTTAATTGCAGAACGGTTCTATTTTGCCTATTCATCTTATCCTCCAAAAAATTGTTTGTACGTTTGCACCAATTCACTTCTTAGCCTCCGCAGCGTGAAATGCAAAACAATTCTTTCTCTTAATGGCATAGGAAAGTTACTATTTCTGCATCGACGGCAAAGGTTTGTTGCTTAAGAAATTAGCTGTAAATTGTATCCAATACTCTTTTACAGATGTGCAATACGCCTTGATGCTCATTCACTATCAACAACCGAAGCTAGTTTCAATTACTCTTGATTTTGCTTCTGTTATGAATGTGTATGCATCATGTTCAGGTTATCTCTGAGGAGGAAGCATTAACTCTATCAACGGAGTGAAACTTCTAATAAAATACTAATAGAAATAATTGCAGTTTCTCAATACAATTGAGATACTAATTATGCAAACTTACAAAAATGAAATTGGCATGAAATCCTTGCATCTCTTTTGTTAGAAATAGAGGATAGTTCACTAGCAAAAGTTTTCGCTTGTACTCCTGTCAACCCTCAATATTCAAATTAAGCTTTTGTGGAATCGACAGCATTGACCAATGGAGTAGCTTCTCAGTAACCGTCGGCTTAATTGTTTCTTTGAGCCATATGCCCTACTAATAGAACTAATAGGAAAATAAATAGAAAAGCACTGACGGAAAAATACGGTGAGTCAAAATCGATCTAGTTTAACACCCATCCAAGGAGCCAATCGCTCTTTGAGGCGTAGGCTAAATCTCAAAGGTGAGTTTGCTCTTGCGACCGGGCCGACCATTATCGTGTTGGGCGTATTAGCATTTGTAGAAGTCCTCAGTCGGCAACGCCTACTGTTTGCCTCGCTCGCATCCAGTGCCTTTTTGATCTATCTTGATCCTCAGCATGGCACTAATACCGTGCGAACGCTCGTCATTGCTCAGATGATGGCGGCTGTGATTGGTTTAATCACCTACTTGACCTTTGGCTCTGGATATCTCTCAGGCGGAGTTGCAATGGTCACCACGATCGTCTTGATGATTTTGCTGGACGTGGTTCATCCTCCTGCCGTTTCAACGTCTCTCAGTTTCGCCTTGAGGGCAGGCAACGAAAACAATTTAGTTCTGTTTGGTTTAGCCGTTGGCATCACGGCCTTATTGGTTGGAGTCGAACGGGTGGCGCTGTGGATACTAGCTCGATATGATACATGATTACATTGAAAAGCGACAAACCCCATTGTAAACGAGCCGACTATGAAGGATTTGCCTCCAATTAACAAGCAAGCGTTGGATCAGGAGCGGGATGAGATATTACAGCAGCTTGAAGACTGGCTTGATCTGCCCATGCTGGTGCTTAGTTTCGGTTGGCTAGCGCTATTCATTATTGAGCTAATTTTTGGTCTTACGCCTCTTCTCGACCTTTTAGGGGTGACAATCTGGATTATCTTTATCCTTGATTTTGGAGTAAAGTTCTTTCTGGCATCTCATAAAGTTCGTTATCTTAAACAGAATTGGCTCATTACCCTCTCTCTCATCATTCCGGCACTGCGAACCCTGCGAATTGTGAGAGTGCTACGAGCCTTACAGTCTGCTCGGGCGGTTAGAGGATTGCAGCTATTGCGGGTAATGACTCGAACGAATCGCGGCATGCGAGCATTAGCGGCGAGCATTAATCGTCGGGGTTTCGCCTATGTAGTGGCATTAACAGCGATCGTAACGTTGATTGGAGCCGCAGGAATGTATGCCTTTGAGCGGGATCTAGCCAATTCAGGTTTACCCGATTATGGTACGGCTCTTTGGTGGACAGCCATGATCATCACCACGATGGGGTCAGACTATTTTCCCAGAACGCCTGAAGGACGAGTGCTGTGCTTTTTCTTAGCATTGTATGCCTTTGCCGTGTTTGGCTACGTCACCGCTACGCTGGCCACATTTTTTGTCGATCGCGATGCTGAAGATCCGGAGGCCGAGGTTGCTGGTGCTAGGGCGATCGCCGATCTGCAAGCTGAAATTGCTGCACTCAGAGCTGAGATCCAAACACTGGTGCATCAAGATTCAAACCCTGAGGCTTGAGTTAGAGTCGCATTAGCGCAACGTTGGCTCTTCTAAAACCGTGACCTCAATCAAGGGAGTCACATTGAAGTTCTGATCGAGTAAGCGCATTTGAATGTCTTCAGTTAACTGCGTTTGAATCGCCTCTGCCGTTTCATCCACGCTTGACTGCCGCTGTACGTACACGGTACCCAATAATGTATTTTGCCCGGTGATATCCGGTCGAGTAAAGCGAACATTTGCCTCAACTAGCGTGGCTAAGCCGCTGCGTTCGACCGCCGTTTGAATTTCAGCCGTAGCCCACTGGGAGCGGCTAGACCGCTGTAAATCAGGAGAGTTGGAAAACTGCCAGGTTAATAGTCCAGCGAGTGCCGCCACTGTGGCAGCAAGGATAGCTGGAAAAGCCCACGCTTTCCCTCGCTTGTAGCGTGCGCCCTGTGCCGATATGCCGTAGAGCCGAAACACGATCGCCGCCGATAGATTGATCCCCACCAGTTGCAGCAACAGCACAAAGATGCCATTGATTGTCATATCCCAGCGTCCCATCACCCCCGCCATGCCAACGAGTCCGGCAGGAGGTGCCAGCGACGCGGCAATCAGCATTCCAGTTGCAGCACCAGAGACAAGGCTACTGCGTTCCGATTGCACCAGATTCAATGCGCCTGCCGCCCCTGCCACTAGAGGCAGCAAAACGGCTACAGCAGAAATGGTACTAGTCGATGCCATTTGCTCGGTTACCGTTTCCTGGCGCAGGATGAAGCTCAGTAAGGCGGCTACAGCAATCGCCACCACCAATGCAGCAAAATAGCGAACGACACTACGGCCTAGCAAATGGCGATCGCCCCGTGCTGTAGCCAGGGCAACATTCATGGCTGGTCCTGCAAAGGGAGCAATCAGCATCGCCGCAACCAGCAGATAGCTGGTATTGGTGAATAACCCAATCCAGACCACGATTCCTGCCGCTGCCGCGTAGCCTAAGAAGCCTTTCCACGAACCAACGCTTTGAAGCCCAGAGAGAAATACTTCAATTGGGCTGCGCG
Organism: Oculatella sp. LEGE 06141; assembly: GCF_015207605.1. Lineage (GTDB taxonomy): Bacteria > Cyanobacteriota > Cyanobacteriia > Elainellales > Elainellaceae > Oculatella. The sequence goes on along the minus strand of NZ_JADEWO010000073.1, from coordinate 19,787 downwards.
CCTTCACGTCCGTCACCTGATTGGCCGCTTCACTGGCTGGCGGTTGTAGCGCCATGATGCCGCGCGGGTTTAGGGCAATCTGTACGTTGGGGAATCCTTCCAGGGCTTGCATCAAGTCTTCAACCCTACGGTTAGAGAGATGAACAATAACTACATCCACTGGGTTATCAATTCCTTTTGCTTCAAGAAAGGCTAGGTTTGAGCCACCCAAGGATTGAGCAATATCTAAAACCTCTTTTCCATGTCCCTGCGGAACTTGTATCAATAGCTGACGCATGCTGATTCTCTCCTGGTTTGCGATCGCCTTCAATTCGCCAATTCGTTGAACGGGGTGATGTCGATCACCTCCTAAATTCGTAATGATTTCTAATGCAGGATCACATGATTAACGAGAGTTTGATCGTCCAAACTAGTGGCGCGATTGGTCGTTAATGTAGAAGCGACGCTATCCCACGTCCATCCGTCCTCATGCGCCAGTGCCAACAACAACCGTCGGCGATGGGTTAGCGGTTTAATTGCATCCCAAAACTCTTCATCGCTAACCACAGGAATTTCTTTGGAACGCAGTAAATTGAGCGGTGGCGGTGGTGGGTTCTCGGAAGCGGGTTCGATGTAAGCGGAGGATAACGTTTTTAGAAATGCAGTATTGGTTCGACGAATTGAGCCAAGTGCAGCCAGATCAGGCCGAGAGGATGGTTTTACTCCGTATTGCAGCAAGGTCAACGCTTCATCCAATGCAATTAAACTGAGGATGAGTGTTCGAGACCGTTCACGGCTATGAAAGTAATGGAGAATGGGATAGGTGAGGTGCTGTTCTCCTTGTAGGGCAACTTGAGGAGATAGTGAGATGAGATGCTGATCAAACTGCCCAAAGTTTTTGCCATTCCAAGCTCTGGTGATAATTTCGTCCGGTGTTCCACCCAGAGAGGAAATGTAAACAGCCAGTTGTCGCTTTTGCGTTGCGGCTGAAACGACCGGCAGAAGATAGGCGATCGCCAACGATACCATGACAAATCCATTAGCTGATGCAACTGAGGTTGCTAACTGCCACACCGTACCCTGAGGTTGATAATCTCCAATACCCAATGTCGTCAATGTATAGCCAACAAAGTAAATCGTCTCCCAAGTAGTGGCAGGCTGCTTGGTAGAAGCGTTCACCACCTCTAGGCCTGTGGTACTAAAAATTAACGTCCATCCTACAAAAATAAAGGCAAACCAAAGCAAGACGGTAGATACTAAAATGATCCAACCTGCAACTGACAAGAACCGGTGATTAGACCGCCACTGATGGATGCGAAGAGCAATCCGCCATATCCACCTCGATAAACGGCTAGTTAAAGGCCCGCCCCCCCCAACGGTTAATGTGGTCACTAAGACATCAGTCATCACTAAGACAAGAAGTAGAATTCCTAAAACAACGGTTATAGAAGACATGGAGAAATGGATTGATAAAAAACTAGACATTACAGCAAGAGATATCCGACGATGGGGAGTTGACTCAATGTTGGCTACTTCTAAGCTTGAGCTATAGTTACTGGAGCGGTAAGTATAGTGTGAATGTACTGCCTTTACCCAGTTCACTGGTTACAAAGATAATGCCGTTGTGCATTTGGGCGATCGCTTGAGAAATCGACAACCCTAACCCTGAACCTCCTGTACGGCGCGATCGATCCTGCTCTACTCGATAGAAGCGATCGAAAATGCGGTGTTGTTCTTCGGGGGCAATACCTACACCCGTATCTTGAACTTGAATAATAGCGGTGTGGTCAGTCTGGTTCAGCAACACTTTAACCTGCCCACCTTCGGGTGTAGCTTGAATAGCGTTGTTGATTAAATTAAAAACTAAGCGATAAAGCTGTTCTTCGTCGCCCCACACATCAACAGAGTGCGGTACTTTGATATCTATTGAGAGGATTACGCCTGCCTCCATTGCTAGCACCGAAAGTTCTTCTAATAAATCGTTCACTACATCATTGAGACAACACGACCGTTGCTGCTTCGTTAATTCACGATTGTCAAGTCGTGCTAACAACAGCAGATCTTTGACCAACTGCGAGAGCCGTGTCGTTTGCCGCTGAAGAATGGCTAGCGCTCCAGTTGAGTCAGGGGAATTAGGTTTGAGTGTATCTTGGAGACGCAGAGTCGATTCAATGGTGGCCTGCATCGCGGCCAAGGGGGTACGCAATTCATGGGCTGCGTCAGCCGTGAACTGTTGCATTTGTTGGAAGGTTTTGTAAACTGGTTGCATAGCTAAACCGGCCAGCCACCAGCTAGACAACCCAACTAACACAACAGCAATAGGACAGCCTAACAATAGCGTCCAGCGCAGCATGGCCAAATTTTGGTCTAAGTCGTTGAGCGATCGCCCTACCTGCACATACCCCCAGGGCTGATCGCGGCTATTCAACGGCCTGGAAATCTGTCGATAACGGACTCCTCGATGATCGGTAATGGTTTGCCATTCGTTGTCTCCGGATGTAACTGGCTCCAAGTGAACCCCCATCACTGTAATCAACTTTCCGGTGGGATCTAGCAAGCGGATATAGTAATCGACCGGATTTGCAGCCTCGACTAGAGGGGGTTGCGTATTTGAGTCAGCAGGCAGGCACTCGTCCTGGTTAGGACACAATCTAAACAGGAGGTTATCAGGCAACTGCCGCAATTGATCCGGTTGCCGCAGGGCAGGCTCAATGCGGTTATCAACGATTTGGGCGACCGCTTCTAATCCTCCATCAATACTTTTTTGATACGCTTTGGCGAGTGCCTGATACAGCCCAATTCCACACAAACTCAAAATGCAGCCCATCACCCCAGCGTACCAACTGGCCAAACGTAAACGAGATTGATAGAAGAGGCGATTCTTTTGCATGAGTTGTGCGTTATTGAGCTTGCCCCTAGTTCATCTTTGCTTCTGAAAAAGCTGCTGAAAAATAAGTACTTTTCAACAAGCTATTAAGTCAGCGCTTACTGTGCATCTAACGTAAGGGGGGAACTGATATATGCGAGAAAATAACTCCCATAAGAAAATGAAATTAGCATGAAATTTCTGTAGTCCTCAGGCCAGGAAATCGATTCTGCCAATGGGGGGACGTTCTCCACATCCTCCGATTATTACAGTTGGTATACCCGCCAGTAATTCAGGATGACAAACCAGCAGAACAGTACCCGTTCTCCTTCCTCCACTAAACGTTACCCCAGTTGGATTCCTGATATTGTCTGGACACCGATCGCGGCAGGTTCACTGATGTTGGTGGTCGGTTTATTTGCCCAAGTTGCCCATCAACCCTGGCTGTTTCCCAGTTTGGGACCCACCGCTTTCTTGCAAGTTGAGAAGCCTGAACAGAGTTCGGCCAGATTCTACAATGCGCTAATGGGGCATGTACATGGGTTGATAGCAGGATATGTTGCTGTTTTCGTATTAGGGGCAAACGCTGAACCCTCTGCCATCTCAAGCGGCCAACTCACAACCGTTCGTTTGTGGGCATCTGTATTGGGTGTCGCGTTAAATATGTTTACGGGTTTCTTGCTCAAAGCGTCTCACCCACCTGCGGCGGCAACAACCTTGCTAGTAACATTAGGAAGCTTTAAATCAACCGCGCTTGACGGGGCAACGGTGCTCTTGGGTGTTGTGGTCAGTACCACACTTGGAGAGGTACTGCGACGAATTCGCCTTGGACAAAAACTATGGCCTCTAGGCAGAACGGATTAGTAAAACCATTCAACGCATGATTTGAGAATGTGTTGATGTAAGAATATATCGATGTAACTGAAATATAAGGGTTATTGATCCGGGTTGAAACGATACCCCACACCATAAATTGTTTCAATCAACGCGCTGTTGTTCATTTCTCCTAATTTCCGCCTTAGCAGACGAATATGGGCAGCAACCACATTACTAACAGGTTCAATTCCGACTTCCCATAGTTGGTTCATAATCTGATCACGATTTACAACCTGATGTGGATGCTTCATAAAGTATTCTAACAATTGAAATTCTTTGATCGTTAGTGGAATAACATGTCTGTTTCCATTAGTATCTTGACGGACGACAGAATGGGTGCCGTAGCTGAGCGTAAGATTTCCAACCTGGAGCTGTTGTGGCTGAAGTTGAGGCGATCGCCGCCGAAGCGCCCGCAGTCGTGCTAGCAGCTCTGCCATGCCAAACGGTTTAACCAAGTAATCATCTGCACCAGCATCCAGACCAATGACTTTTTCTTCCAGTCGGTCTTTTGCCGTTAACATTAGAACTGGCAATGGACTGTTGTTAGCACGCAGTCGTTTGCACAACTCTAGTCCTGACAATCCTGGTAACATCCAGTCAATAATTGCCAGAGTATACTCAGCCCATTGCGTATCAAGATAGTCCCAAGCCTGGCGACCATCCAGCACCCAGTCCACTACATAGGTTTCATGGCTGAGGACTTGTTTAATTGCTGCTCCTAAATCTGGCTCATCTTCTACTAATAAAAGTCGCATAGTCAACGGTTTAACTTTATTACTTAAATCTTAGTTAACATGTGTATATATGATAGTGAAATTCGAGTGAAATCCATATGTTCCTCTAGGTGTAGGTGTATTAGACTGTTGGGCTTTGGGTTCCACAAAAAAATGAAACTACTATGAAATTTCTCTAGCTCTTTAGCCAGGGATAGGTGTTCCATCGTAAGCCTGACGCTGGAATCTATTAAACCTCCTATATTGATTTTAATAAATGCTCGAACGATCGCCATTTGCTCTCTGCTATTGAGCAAGTGAGTCGAATCATTTCAAAGAGTAACCAATTGAGAAACCAAACACAGAAGGTTTAACTAACAAGTTTTCCGCTTTGTTCTGTTTAACCAGGTTGCTTTCTAGTTCTAAACTGTCTAGCTAGTGAGAAGTAGCTTGTAATACAAGCTGCAACTGTTCAAGAACTTTTAACTAGCAGCACTCTGTAAACGTTGGAGGAAATCGCAAAATGACAAGACAATGGTATGCCAAAGGAGCCTTTAGTTTAGCACTAGTAGCGTTGCTGCTTCCTGCCTGTACAGGTCCTGATCAAAATGCAGGAGGCCCTGCCCCTGAGAGTAATGTTTCAGCAGAGGATGTTACAGATGAAACCGCTGAATTGATTGGCCAAGCTGTAACGATCAGAAGTGAGGTCATCAATAAAGTTGGTGAATCTAGTTTCACACTGAGTGATGAGCAGTGGTTGAACGGTGAAGAGATTTTAGTTCTCAACGCTTCAGGAGAGCCCTTCATCATCCCGATCGATGATACAGAGGTTCAAGTGACTGGTACCGTTGAGCGGTTTGTAACTGCGGATCTTGAACGTGAGTATGATTTGGATTTGCAGCCTGACGTGTATGCAAATTATGAAAGTCAGCCCGCCATTGTTGCTCAATCCATTGCGGTAGCGCCTGAGCCCGGAGAAATTACCGAAGATCCGAGCCAATACTATGGCCAAACGTTAGCTGTAACGGGTGAAGTTGAGGAAATCATTGGACCAAACGCTTTCACGCTTGAAGATGAAGAATTGCTCGGTAGCGATGATTTGTTGGTCTTGAACACCACAACAGGAACAACTGTTGAAGATGGTGAAGAAGTTGCCATTACTGGTGAACTTCGCTCTTTTGTGTCGGCTGAAATTGAAAGAGATTACGACCTGACCTGGGATCTAGACCTTCAGCGTCAACTTGAAGCGGAATACCAACAGCAGCCAGTATTAATCGTTCGCGATATTTACCCTTCCGCTGAATAAGTGAGCAGCAAGCAACTTGATAACGTTAGGACATGAGGGATTTCAAGATGAGGCAGGATAGTGTTTGGCAGCCCATTTTAGCAGCGACAACTGTACCGTTGGTAACAGCGATCGCCTTGGGTATTCCTGCATTTGCGGCTAACCAAACTCCCAATCAAAAGGGACAACCTTCTTCAGGGAGCGGGTCTATCCCCCAAGAGGACATTCATGTAGCGCAAGTAACAGATACGTGTCGTCAAGTTGCTGTTGAAGGCGGCTTGATTGTGCGGGAAGATCCAACCGTTTACAGCGAAGCGCTAGGAACGGTTGCCTATGGACGTAATGTGACCGTTGAAACTCCCCAAAGTGATGGCTGGGTCGCCGTTTCAGCACCAATTCCAGGTTATATGTATTCAGCCTATTTGTCGCCTTGTGATCCCCAGGCTCTTGCTCCTGAAAACTGCCGTGAGGTTACAGCCACAGGTGGGCTGTTTGTGCGTGAGGAGCCGTCTCCCAATGCGGGTGTAGTTGGTGCTGTTGCGAACGGTCGCAATGTTACAATCAGCGCTCCGGCAGCAAACGGCTGGGTTCCTATTCAGGTTCCCCTGGCGGGTTATGTTGCCGCTGATTATCTGACTTTGTGTTCTTAACCAAGCTTGAGGTGAAGTGATAGTGATTAGGGAGTTCTTGCTCTAATCACTGTCACTGTTGTTCATTAGACCATTGCTGAGAAGCTTAGAATTCTTGACGTTTGGAGCCTTGAAGGCTCCTACAACTTTGCTGTGGAAGCCAGTTATGTTCTAGCGATGCTTATAGCATCTATCTAATAGACGTATCATTCCTCTAGCTCAGGCATTATGCTTTACTTCAAAACCTAATAAAGCGATCGCCAGTCCAGAGCTATGAGCATAATTCGTAGTGCATCAATTTAGAGGCATACGGCAGTCGCTGGTTCTGGATGGGAAGCGTGTTCTAAAATCGATTGGGTACTGAGGATTTATGAATTCAGATGCATCAGCAGCCTGGCTAAAGATTCAAGAGATGATAAACGGTGCGATCGCACTATTACCAAATGTTGTATTAGCAATCATCGTCTTTATCCTGTTTTTCTTCTTAGCTAGAGGAATTAAAGGATTCGTCAAACGATTAACCCGGCGGCATCGTCAAGCCCGAAATCTAGGACTGGTGCTGGGGCGTTTAGCGCAGGGAGTGACTATTTTAGTCGGGTTATTTGTAGCCTTGTCTATCGTTATCCCTACCTTTCGAGCAGGCGATTTGGTGCAACTTCTGGGAATCAGCGGTGTTGCGATCGGTTTTGCCTTCCGTGATATCTTACAAAACTTCCTGGCTGGAATTTTGATTCTCCTAACAGAACCGTTTCAAATCGATGACCAAATTGTTTTCAAAGAGTTTGAAGGAACCGTCGAGAACATCGAAACCCGCGCCACGACTATCCGAACCTACGATGGTCGGCGGATTGTGATTCCCAATGCGGAACTATTTACCAACTCGTTGACCGTCAACACCGCCTTCGAGAGCCGCCGATTGGAGTATGACATCGGTATTGGTTATGGGGATGACATCAACCAGGCCAAGCAATTGATTTTGGAGGCCATTGCCAGTGTAAATGGGGTATTACGCTCTCCTGCTCCTGATGCGCTGGTGATGGAGTTAGCTGACAGTACCGTGAACATTCGCGCTCGTTGGTGGATCAACCCACCTCGTCGTGCCGATGCCCTCGATACGCGAGACCAGGTACTGTTGGCGATCAAAAACAAACTGACCGAAAACGGTATTGATTTGCCATTTCCGACTCAACAAATTCTGTTTCACGACCAAACCGAAGAAACCGATGGCGATCGCACTCAGCAGCGTGAAGGCTGGCCTGTTGGCAAAGGCAAGGCACCGCAACCTCGCAGCATTAGTGGTTCCTTGCGAAAACTAGCCGATATGCGAGCACAACGAAATGGTAATAAGAACCCTGAGGCTGCGAACGATGTATGAAAAACGTCAAGTTGAGTAAGCTGTGGGACTCCCTGCACACGAACTACTGGTTTCTACCCACTCTCATGGCCATTGGAGCAGTTGTTTTAGCCTTCTCAATGTTGTTCATCGACTGGAGAACCAAGGACGCGATGGACAACTTGCCCTGGATTTACAGTGGAGGGCCAGATGGAGCAAGAGGGTTACTCTCAACCGTTGCGGGTTCAATGATCACCGTTGCCGCTACCGCGTTTTCCATCACGGTTGTGGCGCTTCAACTGGCGGCCTCTAATTTTGGCCCACGATTGCTGCGGAATTTCATGCAGGATACCGGGAATCAGATTGTTCTAGGCACCTTCATTGGTACCTTCATTTACTGTTTGCTCATTCTGCGAACCGTTCGTGGAGAAGACTATACTCTCTTCGTGCCTCAACTTTCAGTCACAGTCGGTATGTTGCTGGCGATCGCCAGCATTGGGGTGCTGATTTACTTTATTAATCATGCATCGACCATAATTCAAGCATCCCAAATCATCTCAGGCGTTGCTGGTGAACTGGACGATGCGATCGACCGCATGTTTCCGGAAGAACTGGGGCAGGATAAATCAGACGAACAACTCCACACCCCTGGAGAAATTCCCAACGATTTTGATCGTCACGTTTCTCCCATTGCATCGACTCAAACGGGTTATCTACAAATTGTTGATGAGCAGTTGCTATTGAAGGTGGCCTGTCAGTGCAGTCTGTTACTTCGCCTCGAATCACGACCGGGAGAGTTTGTTTTGCAAGGCAATCCCCTTGTGATGGTTTATCCACAGGAACGGATTAATCAAAAACTAATTGATCGAATCAATCGTGCGTTCGTGTTGGGTCGAGAACGAACGGAGCAGCAGGATGTTGAGTTTCCAATTAATCAGTTAGTAGAGATTGCTTTGCGTGCGCTTTCTCCCGGAATTAACGATCCGTTCACAGCGATCCGTTGTATCGATCGCCTCTGCGCCGGATTGTCTCATCTTGCTGAACGACCATTTCCGTCTGCTTATCGCTATGACGAGGATCGAGCATTACGGATCATTGCTGTACCTGTGACGTTCGAGCAACTCGTGAATACAGCGTTCAATCAAATTCGCCACTATGGACAATCTGATGTAGTGGTCACTATGCATTTATTAACTGCAATTGCTCAAATTGCCAGCCGTACTCACCGTTCACACGATCGATTCGCTTTGCAGCAACAGGCCGAAATGATTTTTCAAGGAAGCCGGGAAGGCTTATCCCAGAAGTATGACCAGCAGATGGTAGAAGACCGATATCGTCAAGTGATAGCAACGCTGGGGGTATGATGCAACACACAAACTGGAAAGGTTATCGGATTGCCGCCTGGATTGGACAAGCTTTGTTGACGATCGCCGTCATTGCCGCCACAAGTCAGGGAAAGTGGCAAAACGCCCTGGCGTTGGCCTTTTTTCTAATCGCATCATTTGCCTTTGTGATTCGAGACGATAAATTGCCCACCGTGTTCGACTTTCTCTTTGTTCTAGCGGCCTTGCTCAACGCTGGAGGTTGGGTGTGGGGCTTATTTTATCAACCAGGGCTTTATGACGAAATCACACATGCATTTACGATTTTTGCGTTCACGCTAGCCCTCAGCTTTTTAGTGTACCGTTCGATGCTGACAGTGTTCCGCCAACACAAGTGGCTATATCTCCTGACCATTGCCAGTTTTGGCATCGCGATCGGAGCAGTGTGGGAAATTGCTGAATGGGCATCGGGTCAGGTCTTGGCAGCCGAGGTGATTGGGAATGTGGACGATACAATTACTGATTTATTAATGGATAGTCTAGGAGCCGGGTTGGCTGCAATCACCAGTCTTTGGGCACTGCAAGAATGGACGGCTCCATCCTTATCGAAACCAGAACACCGAACAAAATCCCAATTTTAGAGCGCAAACGCTTTAATTCATCTCCCTTTAAACCGTTCGTCGATCGCTCAGTTCAATATCGCACGATGTCACTTTTCAATTGAAACCACATCCATGCACCATCAAAACAATCACTATCCATCGACTCAAACCGACAACCAACCGTCATCTCTTGGCGATCAACAAATGCCAAAACCGCCACAGGGATGGAGTCAATTAAAGTGGTTGGGGCCTAGCTTTATTTGGATGCTCTCTGCCGCAGGTTCCGGTGAACTGTTGTTTACCCCCCGAATTGCCGCTCTCTATGGTTATGCCTTGCTTTGGGCATTGCTAGCAGCGGTGATTTTGAAGTGGTTCATTAACCGAGAAGTGGGGCGGTTCACCGTCTGCACTGGAGCCACAATTTTAGAGGGTTTTAAACAATTGCCAGGGCCAAAAAATTGGGCCGTCTGGTTCATTCTAGTACCTCAATTTGCAGTTGCGATCTCGACCGTTGCCGGTATGGCTGGTGCAGCAGCAACGGCTCTGATTCTAGTGACTGGTGGAACGGTACAGCTCTGGACTGTCATTATTATCCTGGTGACTGCTGCGATCGTTTTCCTTGGACAATACAACGTGGTTGAAACCTTCTCATCCTATGTGGGCATTGCTCGCACGCTTGCCGTTGTCACCGCTGCCGTCTTCGTCTTTCCCAATCTTGGCAATTTAACATCCGGTTTAGTACCTCAAATTCCTCAGGATGTGCAGTATCAAGAAGTGTTGCCCTGGCTTGGCTTTATGTTAGCTGGTGCAGCCGGAATGATGTGGTATTCCTACTGGGTAGATGCACGCGGCTATGGTGCCACTGCCCTGAAGCAAGAACAACCGATCGAGGTGAAGCAGCTCAACTCAGACCAGCAGCAGCGATTGCAGGGTTGGGTGAAGCTCATGACTATCTCCAATACATTAGCGGTGGTGGGAGCATTACTGGCGGCTCTGGCATTTCTGGTTTTGGGAGGCGAGTTGCTGCAACCGCAGGGATTAGTGCCTCAAGAAAATCAGGTCGCAGAAACGCTGGGTAGCTTGTTGGGCGATTTATGGGGGCCATTTGGCTTCTGGTTCATGATTGCGATCGTCTTTATCACTTTCTGTAGTACAACCCTATCGGTGCAGGATGGTTTTGGCCGCATGTTTGCCGATGGCACCCAAATTCTGCTGCGAGGGTTTGGAGTGCGCCAAGGCCGTTGGATCAATGAGACGTTTCTACGGAAGTTTTATATTGCTGTGCTGCTGGCGATTTTGCCGATCGCCGTTTACCTATTCTTTGGTGAGCCGGTTGGTTTATTGCAAACCGCAGGAGCGATCGAAGCCGCACATATTCCTGTCGTCACAGGATTGACGCTGTATCTCAACCACCGGATCTTGTCTGATAAATTACGTCCTTCTGGGTTCACCTTTTGGGGAACGGTGGTTGCAGGCTTATTCTTCGCAGGATTTGCTGTGATTTATTTGCTGCAACTCGTAGGAGTTCTAGGCGGTTCTGGGGGTAGCTAAGCAAGAGAAGAAATAACAGCTCAAAGCCATCTCTTTGATTTCTGTAGATCATTTCTGTAAACCAATCTGTAAACCAAAATAGTAGAGCAATCAGGTAAGACCATGTCAAAAACTGCAAATGCTGATTTCAAAAAGCCACAGGCAACCAAGCCCGTATGTAACCGGGTTGCGATCGTGTTTGATTTTGACGACACGCTTGCACCCGATACCTTTGATGAATTGATCAAACGGTTAGGATTAAATGTTAGCGAGTTTCGTCAACAGCGGTATGAACCGCTTAAAGATGCGGGATGGGATCATGTTGCAGCCAGATTTTACTGTTTAATTCAAGAATCGAAGCAGCGCCAAGAAAAAATCACCAAAGAGTACCTCATCCATTTTGGGCAAGAGTTACAGCCCTTTGATGGAGTGACTGAAATGCTCGATCGATTGCATCAACTTGTGCATCGCACCAATCCAACGATTGAATTAGAGTTTTACATGATTACGGGTGGCTTTGCTGAAGTAGTTCGTCATACCTGCATCGCCTCTTACTTCACCAAGATTTGGGGATGTGAATTTCACTATGCTGAAAATGGTGACATTGAATTTCTCAAACGCAGCATTAGCCACACCGAAAAAACTCGCTACTTAATGCACATTGCCAGCGGTCAAGATCAGGTCGATGGAGACGGGCGATCGTTTGCTTACCGTGATGTATCGGAAGAGCAGCTCCATGTTCCACTATCCCAGATGATATATGTGGGGGACGGCGCATCAGATGTGCCTTGTTTTTCAGTACTAAATGATGAAGGCGGCATTGCTATCGGTGTTTACAAAGGCGATACCGCCACCGAGTGGAGTCAGCAGGTTGAAGTCACAGAAAGTCAGCGGGTGATGAACCTTGCTCCTGCGGATTATCAGGAAGAATCAGAATTGATGCGATCGCTTAGCTTGGCAGTTGAAAGTCTGTGTAAACAAATCTCGTTGCGACAGTTAAGTGCTGGGGAGTGAGTGGAGTTGAACAAGCACCTGTGGCGACGAATTAAATATCTTCTATTAGGTGCGGCAGGATGCTTGCTCGTACTGCTGACCTGGAGTGTGATCGAGCCTTATCATCTCGATCGAAATGTTGTCGTTGCGGAAATTCCATCACTACCCCAGTCCTGGCAAGGAAAACAAATTGCTGTTGTTTCAGACTTGCAAATTGGCATGTGGCTGTCAAATACCAGCACAGTTGAACAAGCGATCGCTCAAATCATCACAGATATCCCTGCCGTTGCGCTGATTGCGGGTGATTTTGTGTATAAGCCAGGGGAAAAAATCACGGCAGAACTCGAACGTGTCATTGAACTGATGCGTCCACTCACTGCCGCTCAAATTCCCACCTATGCGGTATTGGGCAACCATGACTATGATGCGCCAACGCAGGCAGCAGGGCAACAACGAGCAACCCAAATTCGGCAAGCCCTGGAATCGATTGGCATTCAAGTGTTGCAGAATGAAGCGATCGCACTTCCTCATGCAGATTCAACTGCTGAGAATGAGAGTTTTTATTTGGTTGGGATCGGTGCCTATCTTCTTCGTCAATCTAAGCCGTTAGTGGCGATCGCTCAAGTTCCTGATAATGCTGCTCGTGTTGTCCTGATGCATAATCCAGCGTCCTTTGCTGAATTACCACCAGGTACAGCCCCGGTCGCTATTGCCGGACATACTCACGGTGGGCAAATCCGCATTCCTTTTCTACCGCAATGGTCATGGGCAGCTCTTAAGGAAGACGATCCAAGCTGGTCATGGCTTTCGCAAATTAAAGGCGATATTGTACGTATATCTGGTTGGATTCCAGGCTATGGTCAGGCGGGTAATCATCTTTACATTAATCGCGGCATCGGTTTTAGTCGTTTACCTATTCGCTTTCATTGCTCACCTGAATTAACCGTATTCTCATTGCAAGCGATGACGTAACGAATAAGTTTTATCGTACTCCTGAAGCACTCATTATGACTCGCCGAAATCCTTTCCCCTCCGATCTACAAAAACCTGCACGACAGGCAGCATCTCATCCCTGGATGGACAAATTGGCACGATTGGGCTATGCCGCGAAAGGTATCGTCTACTTTGTTGTTGGACTATTGGCAGCGCAGGCAGCCTTTACCACAGGCGGCAGAACAACTGACACAAGCGGTGCATTGGCAACCATTGTGAACCAACCTTTTGGAAGGTTTCTGCTGGTTTTGATTACGATTGGCTTGATTGGTTACGTCCTCTGGCGAACTGTCCAGGCTCTTTTTGATCCCGCACATTCCAGCGACGAAACGAACATAAAGCGTATTGCACAGCGTATGGGTTACGCCTTTAGCGCGATCGCCTACACCGGACTAGCATGGACAGCTATGAAACTAATCATAGGTACTAAAAGCAGCAACAGCAATGCAACCCAGGATTGGACCGCTCGATTTATGGCTCAACCCTTTGGGCGATGGGCAGTTGGCTTGGCGGGGTTGGTGGTCATTGGGGTGGGAATTTCGTACCTCTACGAAGCTTATAAAGCTAAATTTCAACGCCATTTTAAGCATTACCAGATGAGCGAGACAGAACGTCATTGGACGAAATGGGTAGGGCAAATCGGGATTACAGCACGGGGCGTTGTCTTTGGCATTATCGGGCTATTCCTGGTTTTAGCGGCTCTTCATTCTAATGCCAGTGAAGCAGTAGGATTGGGTGGCGCGCTGGCAGCACTGGCAAGACAACCGTTTGGCCCCTGGTTATTAGGAATTGTTGCGCTTGGATTAATTGCTTACAGTATCTACTCGTTAACTGAAGCCCGATATCGACGAATTACTCAACCTCAGCAACAGCCAAAGCACTAAATATATAAACGCTCAGTAAGCTTGAAAGCAACAGATATGGTAGGCGATCGTCCTATGAATAACTCGTGCAGACATACAGAACTTTTCTGTTAATTTAACGCGTCTAGAAAAACTCACGGCAAAGAATCCCTTAGTCTATCTGAGATAGGGAGATAACCAGATGGAGTTCATTCAATAGATTGTTAGACACTGTACTAAATAAGGAACACTAAACACAAAGCTTAGTAGGGCAATTTGAATTAACAGTAAATGAGACAAAGATACTTTTCACTATTCTTAATGGTTGTGTCATCTTTCCTTGTTCTATCTACAGCAAGCGCTTGTAGACAGCAAGAGATACTTACGTCTGTCGTTCAAGTGGATCACGAACATTATCTATGGAGAGAAGATGCTAAACCTTATCGTGTGTATCGCATTCCTGCCAGTGATGAATTTGTTATTGATGCAACAGGTTATGAATTCGATACTTCACAATATATGTACAATTATGATTCAGAGAGAGGAGCCTCTTCTGATATCGATCTAAGCCCGAATACAATTCAACTCCTTATAGGTGAGATTGTTATAGGCGGACAAGAAGATAAAGCAGCATCGGAAGATACGACCAAAGAACTTAATATTTATCGTGCAGAGTGGCACTCCAATTCTCAACAGCATCATATTAATGCTCAAATTCTTGTTCCTGTGGGAGATGCTCTCCCTTTCAATCCGTTCACGAAGTGTCTCTGAAAGAGAATCGCTCATCATGGTCAAAAACAGCCCTTCGTGAGCGTCCTTATCCTCGGCACTCCAGCTTCCGCTCAGCCCAACTTCGACAAACTCTGACCACAGGAACTTTGCAGTGTCGCTCTGGATTGCCACTTGTCAAACGGATGTGCTCAGATCTTGTAGTAAGACAGTGGCAGAGCGTACTTCCCACTGCCGAGTGCTACTCGACTGGAGAGCTTCTGCTTGTCCTGTGACCAAAAGCACGATCGCCCTTCAGCTATGAGTCGAAAAATCATACTGCATTTGATACTCATCTCATGCTCAGGTCATTTAAGCTAGGGGATGCTGCCATTCCTTTAAAATCCTATGGCTCGTTTTCTGATTGCGACCATTCCTGTCGTTGGGCATGTCTCTCCGATGCTTCCCATTGCTCAAACCCTCATAAGCCGAGGACATGAGGTGTGGTGGTATACCGGAGCACTCTTCCAGGAACGGATTGCAGCGATCGGCGCTCGGTTTGTGCACACAACCGTTATGCTGCTTATGTTTTAGGCTGTAGCGGTAGTTTAAAGGTTGCGTGTTAAGGTTTCAAGATCACGTTGATTCGAAGTGACTGGTGACGCTCAAGGGTAAGAGTCGGAAATGGAAGCGTCACCTTGAACCCATTGCTGATGCTTTCAAAGACTGTATTGTTGATGCTCCTCCTCAACGATCGCAAATTTGTCTTAGGGTAATCGGAGTTGCTGATACTCTGATCGTTTCCGCAGAAGCGTCTGACAAAGGTTACGGGTAGCAGTATAGCAGTATGCAGAGAGGCCCCGGTGTTGCCGCCCCAGCGATCGCCGTTTCGGTCTTGCTACCGACTTTCTGCGAATCAGCGATCGAGCATGTCAGCAAATCCTCACCTGTCGTGGTAAGCGTTGCTGCTTATACATTCTGCAATCGCGCAAACGGTCTAGATTCAGCGGATCGGTCGCAGCATAGCGATCGACAAAGTCAGAATTGACCTTGTGTGGAGCATCTGAAATGGATCGACGGACACTCTTGAAGTTCATTGGACGAGCGGGCGGCACAGCGGCAGTGCTGACGACGATGCAAAGCTTAGGACTCATTCGCTCACCTGCTAGAGCCAGTTCACGCCCTACGTTTGCACAATCGGATAGTGGTGCCAAGGTTGCCATCTTGGGTGCAGGAATTGCAGGTATGACGGCCGCCTATGAACTGACGAAGGTAGGCTATGACTGCACGATTTTGGAAGCTCGCGATCGCGCTGGTGGGCGAAACTGGACGGTGCGCGGTGGTGATTTGATCAAGGAACTTGACAGTCAGCAGACCTGTGCATTTGAAGCAGCCGATTCGCTGTATGTGAATGCGGGTCCCGCTCGAATTCCGTATCATCACACACACTTGCTTGGCTACTGCAAAGAGTTTGGCGTGCCGTTGGAAGTGATGGTGAATGAAAATCGCGGTGCTTACTTTCAGGACGATAATGCGTTTGCGGGTCAGCCCATCTTGAATCGGCAAGTGGTGAACGATACTCGCGGCTACATTGCCGAACTGCTTGCTAAGGCAATCAGTCAGCAAGCCCTAGATCAAGAAGTCTCGACAGACGATCGCGATCGCCTCCTCGACATGGTAAAAAGCTTTGGTAAACTTGGCGACGACTACCGCTATGTAGGCAGCGATCGCGCCGGATTTGGCACACCTCCCGGTGCGGGACTGACAGCGGGCGAATTGCAAGAACCACTGCCGCTCAACGAGCTGCTGAACTCGGCGTTTTGGCAGTATAAGCAGCACTTTGGTGAAGGCTACAACCAGGCTGCCACGATGCTAGAGCCGATCGGCGGCATGGATCAAATCGCCAAGGCGTTTGAGCAGCGCGTGGGCAGTTTGATTCAGTACCGTGCGGTTGTAACGCGAATTGGCAAAACCAGCAACGGCGTGCAAATTCGCTACACCGATGCCACTGGAGCGGAAAAATCGCTGGAGGCCGACTACGCGATTTGCACGATTCCGCTTTCTGTTTTAGCAAGCATTGAGGCCGATTTTTCCCCGGAATTTAAAGCGGCGATCGGGGAAGGCGCTCAGTCCTACAATCACGCCGTCAAAATTGCCTTTGAGAGTCGCCGCTTCTGGGAAGACGATCTGCACATTTACGGCGGCATCTCCTGGACGGAGAAAGACATTACTCAAGTTTGGTATCCGACCGCAGGCATTCACCATAGCAAAGGCATCATTCTCGCTGCGTACACGTGGGACAACGAGGTAAGCGATCGATTTGCTGTCTTGACTCCAGCCGATCGCTTGCAGAAGGCGATCGCGGAAGCATCTACGATTCATTCCAACTTCGGACAAGAAGTGCCGTCCACTAAGGCGGTCAGCGTCGCCTGGAGCAAAATTCCTTACAGCCAGGGGGCTTGGATTGACTGGGAAGACCAGGAAAGTTCTGCCGCCTATCAGCGCCTCAATCAGCCCGACGACGCCATCTTTCTAGCTGGAGAACACCTGAGTTACCTGACCGGATGGCAAGAAGGCGCAGTTTTATCGGCTTATCAGGCGATCGAAGGCATCGCCGCAAAACAGCGGGCAATGAGCGCGTAGAAGTGCCTGCAATTGCCCTGGTTTCAGATTCTTCATTTGTTTTGTTCATTGTGCAACAGGATTGAATCATGTCATCACAAGTTCGCAGAATTTTGCTGCTGCCGCTCGTCGCAGTGGGGTTAATGGTCACGCTGATTTTGGCAACGGCAACCTCTTCACAGGCGCAAACCGTCGTCCGCCATCCAATTCCCAACTCCAGCTTTCCGATCGCACTTGCGGTCGAAGTTCCTGCTGACCAAACCGTGGTCTATCTCAGCGGTCAAGTGCCTTCTGTGGTCAATCCCGATGCCCCCGAAGACTCGATCGAGGCGTATGGCGACACCAAAACGCAAACTATCAACGTTCTCACCAAAATTGACGAGATCTTGCAAGGTCTTGATCTCAGCATGAGCGATGTGGTGAAAATGCAGGTCTTCTTGGTGGGCGATCCGAGCAAAGATGGCAAGATGGATTTTTCGGGCTTTATGGAGGGCTACACGCAGTTTTTTGGCACAGAAGCACAGCCAAATCTTCCGGCGCGATCGGCTATGCAGATTTCCGGCTTAGTCAGTCCGGGCTGGCTAGTTGAAATTGAAGTAGCAGCAGTGCGGTCGTAGATCTCCCTATCTGGTTCCGTCTCTCCCCCCACGGGTTGTACGACCTGACAGAGAATATCGGGTACATCCAGATTGGCATCAGTCACGATACCAGTGAGTTTGCCTACGGCTCGATTCGCTGCTCACTATCCACCTTAGTACTACAGTTGTAACTCCAGGATTGGAGAAACCAGACGGCGTTTGTAGTGATAGAACCCGGCGATCGCTTGATGCACCCGACGTCAGGTTGACCAAGCTAAGATGTACAGTGCATCTGGTGTCTACGCCCACAATAGGGCAAATAGCAATCGCCGAACTTCTGATACTGTTAAGCTGACTTCTAGCGATAGCGGTGTTAGAACTCGACAGGAGAAGGGCAGCCTACGTAATTTCAACCCCCTTTTTTGACGCTTGACCTGCACCTCCTCAAAAGGCTCTTTACCTGATCGTCGTTTATGATGGCACCTGCTCAGTGATCCATTGCACCAGTTGCAACACAACCCCGTTTGGATCGGTCACTTGGAAGAATCGTTCACCCCAAGGTTCCGTCTCGATCGGAGTTGTAATTGTGACTCCTTCAGCTTGCAAGCGGGTATACTCTGCATCAATGTTGTTCACAACAAAAACAATCAGTAGACCATCCGCCCGATGGCCGCGTAGATGGGCTGGCTTAAAGCTTTTCAGCCCAGTTTGTAGAAAGATTAAATTAAATCCTGCATCGGGTCGAGAGAGTGATACAAAACCCTCGGCAGACATCTCTTCCCTAAAGCCAAAATGTTGCTTGACGAACTCAGCCGACGCTGTGACATCATCAACGTTGAGTGAAATCGCTGAAGCCGTAATTTGCACAAGTTTTCCTCAAAATGGCATTGGTTAAACGATTCAATTTAGCTTGCCTGCAACTCTCGTTGCTTCACCATCAGCAGTGCCAGCCCATCCGGTGTGATTACCTCTCCAGCCTCAACAAAGCCAACTCGGCGATAGCATCGAATGGCGCGTTCGTTTTTGGGTGAAGGATCAGTCTGTACTTTCGTCACTGTTGTATCTTGAAATAACTGATTGACAAAGGCACTAATCATCGCTGTGCCTAACCCTTGCCCCAATTGTTCCGGGGTGGCGAGGAATTGATCAATGCCTCTGGCACCTGGATCAGTTTCCTGTTCCCACCAGCCATCCCCCGATCCCATCACAATGTAAGACTGAATGAATCCAATGGGTTCATTTTCCAGTAGCGCAATGTAACCTTGGGTGGTCGATTCGCCTGTGATAGAAGGGAGATATTCATGCTTCACATCGGCGTAGGTGGTAGGATTGCCCCACCATTGCGAGACGTGCGATCGCTGCAACCACTCATGGAGCATTGGCAGATCGGAGGAAACCAACGGTCTAAAAGAAATGGCTTTCAAATTCAACATCACTCTCCTTGAATCGAACGGTAGTTCATGCTTCAGCCGATAGTCCAATAACCTGAAACCATTGCTGTAGAGTTTGTTGTCAGTCAGTTCTAGAGAAGACTGTGGAACAATCCCTGAAAAGAGCGGAATGCCTGAGCCAAGCAAAATCGGATGCACCTTCAAAATCATCTTATCGATTTCTGGAAATAACACGGTGGCTAAACTGCTGCCCCCGCACAGCCAAATGTCTTTACCGGATTACTGCTTCGATTCTCTGACGAGTGCAACTGGGTTAGATGAAACCAGTTCAATGTCTGAGTCTGGAATTTCGCTCAACGTTTGCGATACGACGTATTGCTGCATTTGCGGATAAGGATGAAACTGTCAGGACTGGGTACCCGACTTGAGGGCAGAAACCCCTACTTGATAGACTGGCTACTGCCCCTAACCTCCATCCAACGAACGCTCTATGAACTGCCCAGATTGTTGCTCAGCCCGCACCAC
>NZ_JADEWO010000072.1 GCF_015207605.1 Oculatella sp. LEGE 06141 | reverse complement strand
GGCAGTCTGCCAACAGTTCATCGAGCATTTCATCAACGCGATTGGGTTCTTTCTTCTTGCGTACCATGATGCGGTCTCCTGAGTTACTGGGATTTTAGACCGCTTACACAAAATTCAGAACAGTCTCGAATCGTTCTATGATTGCCTCTGACTGTTGCCGAAGCACAGCCAGCACGCTCTCTCTAAACGCTAGCGACCAGGGCTTGAGGACAGCCAAGACTGCCTCTTTTCCATGTTCTAGGGACTCTTTTAGGTATTCTGCTGCGGCTGTTACTTCCAATAGATCACCCCCATCATTTAAGTTGTTGAAGGCATGGGGTGATCCACTCTCTTCCGATGTCTGTTGTTGGCTCAACGATAACCACTTGGCTTGTCTGCGTTCGAGAATTGCCCAGGTAGTGTCCCAAACAGCGCGATCGAGCCTGTACACCCGCAGTTTTTCGCCCTCATACCCCTCCACAAAACATGACCAGCGAGGTTTTGCAATTTTGATGCCCAACTGGGAGAGGAGTTGATGCACTATTTGGGTATCACTGACCCGATCAGTGATAGTAAAGTTCAACGCCACTTTGATTTGGGGGATAAACTCCCTGGCGATCGCCGCATAAGGAGCCAGGTCATACTTGCACCACTCCCAACCGTGTTGCATCTTTTCAATGATCTCATTGAGCTTCAGTTTTTCTCGCAGCACTCGGCGTAATTCGGCAGTGGAAACATCCCACGGGCAGTAGCCCTGGCCCCATTGAGCTTGTCGTTCTAATGCTTTGACCGTTCGATCGCTAGCAAGACCTGGAAACAGTTGGGCTTCTAGATTCAGCAGCTCGCCTCGTCGTCTGCCTTCGTTATCCCAAATCACCTCTTCTAAGGTGATGGAGTCCAGGCAATAGAAATCTTTCAGGTAGTGCTTGGCGATCGCCAGATGCTCCTCTGGAGAGACCGACTCTTTTTGCTCTAGTTCCAGGATTTGGGCATAGGTTAAATCGTCTGCGGCGACCAGTTCTTCGGCATCAATCTGACGTTGCTCCTCTCGGGCTTGGCGTAGCAGCAGCTTCATGGTTGGATCAGCAGCCCACGACTCAACCGTGACGGAATTCCCCTCATGCTTGAGCCGCACTAACAAGGCATCGCGCAGATGCATCATGGAACGGTTCTGCTCGGCACTGAAATGAGCATACAGATTCAGGTGAGGATCGCTTTGCCAGTCGTATTCAGCCAGGTCTCCTGCAATATCCTCCCGCAGGTTGGAGCGCACCAGGCGGACGGTAGCAGATGAGGCTTGTTGCAAATGGCTCTTGAGTTCGATGGGATTGGTAGAACGGCTGACCTTAGAAAAGTTAGAACCACGCTTGGCACACCAGACCACTCGCTCGACAGGTTCTCTCACCCGTCCTAGCGACTGAGCAATATCGGCATCAGTTGAAGAAACCCCACTGAAGATGCCATAGACCCGCTGGATCACCCCCTGTTTTTCCAAGCTAATCCCGGTCGCAGCAGAAGGGGAGCAGAGAATCACATCCCAATCAGACAGGCAATCGTCAGGGTTTGCCATAAACGATCGCTCTAATTCTCCACCACTGGTTTCAGAGTTAATCAGCAGCACTCGCTTAGTGGGGGCTTGCTGCTCAATCAAACGGGCGATCGCCTTACTGGTGGCTTTGCTATCGGTAGCCACGTAAACCGATTGTTCAGGGTCTAACATTTGGATGTCCTCTAGTAATTGAGTCGTAATCGACGAGCGATCGGGGGCATCAAAGAAGCGAACCGGATACCCCGGAGGTGTATAGTCATTGCGAATCAAAAAGGCTGGATCGGAGTCGCCCCGCAACTGATGGATGTAGTGCAAGGTGGCATTGTCGAGATCGGCATCGGCAATAATGACTCGTCGAGCGGTTTGAAGTAGCTCTCGAAACCGAGCCAGCAGGGCTGGACGCTTGCCCTCTCTAGAACAGGTGCTAGAGGTCAACAAATGGCGCACTACCTGCACCACCTCATCGAGAATCAGATCGCACTCGGCAAACTTATTAGGGTCGATCGCCAATAGGGAATCGACACAAAAGCCAATGCGGAGGGTGTAAGAGGCTCCATTGATATACTCGCCGTTGACCTTATCGACATCGCCTCGATAATCCAGGTGTAAGCGATGGCTCAGGTTCCGCATCAGGGCAATCCGGTGGCCTGCGGCCAGCACCTTCTCTACTCCCTGAATCCACTTACCGATACCCTTGGTTTTGCCCGTTGCCTTAGCACTCAGCAAGGCAATCATCCCCTGCAACGGTAAGTCAGATAGATCCAGAGTGGAGAGATCGGCTGTCGTCAGTTTTAAGCTAGCCGGATAGGTGAGGCGATTGCTGAGTCGTTGTTGAATCTGCCAGTGTTCGAGGGATAGGGCTTGGGCATACACCTGATCGAACGCTTCAGCTCCACCAGCGACAATTAAATCATCGACCCCTTTGCCTTGTGCTTTGTCCCAGATGGCGATCGCCACAGGACAACCCGCGTTTCGCAACAGTGCCCCAAATCGATAGAGTGCCACGGTGACTCGATGTCGAGCTGTTTGTTTTATATCCTGGTCAAAGGCCAAGGTGATAGTTCGTCCCGGCACGGCAAAACGAGCCACATCCGCAGTCAGTTCCCGTAACTCTCCCACTTTGCGATAGCCACCATTGGCCCCATACAGCGCGATCGCGACATAGCCCTGACTCAGGAGGGACAAGGCTTTTTTGCCACCTTCGGTTAGAACGATGTCAATGCACTCCAACAGACCAACCCAGTCCCAGAAGGACGTGGTTTCAATCGGGAATTGAGCTGTGATCTGCTCTGACTCTCTCAACGGCGAGGGGGTTGAGCGGGACGAGGATAAAGCAGCCTGTTTCAACCTGATGGCATAGTGCTCAATCTGGTCTGGGGTTAATCTCGGATCAGGATGGCTGTGCAACCCCGTTTGCCCCTGGTCGATCGCCGCTGTAACCCAGGTGGGCAGAAATCCAACAACGTGGTGCCGTTGAGCTACCTTGAGCCAAGTCTGAAGGTCGATCGCAGGTAGGAACGCCCGTGAGCCATTACCTACACCCGTTTCATACTTGATAATTCGATCGCGCTTTGTTTTGTCAGTCCGTGGTTGGCTGAGCTTAGCCTGCCAGGTTGAACCATCTTCGTTGAGTAACAGTGCTCCAAACAGAGAAGACTTGGCTTTATGCCCAAATCGGGTATAGCGCCAACCCAACGCATCGTGTAGTGGCGTTGAAACTTCCCCACCTGGAAGAAGTTCAACGTCGCTAACCACTTGCACTGAGGCCGTAAACAAAGTGGGAGCGATCGCGCTGCCTTGAATGAATTCCTCTGTGATCTGAGCTGTGAACTGTTCGCGAGTAAGGTCGAGCTGAGCGATGTCTGGTTTAAATTGGGCAACCATTAACGCCGTCCTCCCTGTTGCTTCGACTCTTTGGGAGTCTCGGAGTTCAGCCAGGTTAAGGAGTCTCGAACGTATCCACAATCATTCGAGCAAAGATTGCTGTCCAGGCCAGGGATGGCGATTGGCTGGCCGCAAAGACGGCAATTGCCGTCAAGCTCTGGTAAACAGGGCGGCTTTGCGACTAGCGTTAGCTCTGGCTTTGGCCGTGAGGTGGTGGTTGCCTCTGATTGGTCTGATTGGGACTGACTTTTTTGAAATAGTTTAGTCTTCCCCTGCGGAATTGAGGGGATAAGCAATAGCTGTTGCATATCTGGTTCCTAAGAAGTTTACCGAGATATGGACAGGAGCTATGCAAGGTCATCGATAGGTCGTTGTTACAAAAGTGGGCTTTCTTGCCCCTATAGGGTGGGCAGAAGTGGGCTTTCTTGCCCCTACAGGATGGATAGGGTGGGCAGAAGTGGGCTTTCTTGCCCCTATAGGGTGGGCAGAAGTGGGCTTTTTTGCCCCTACAGGATGGATAGAGTGGGCAAAAGTGGGCTTTCTTGCCCCTATAGGGTGGGCAGAAGTGGGCTTTCTTGCCCCTATAGGGTGGGCAAAAGTGGGCTTTTTTGCCCAAAAAAATTGCAACTGAGACGACCTTTCGATAAAATGGGCATAGCAAAGCTGGAAGACCTAACTCGACGCCCTGTGAAAGCAATCAAGGTTAGAGACCCCGCTCCTGTCCGATCAGTTGATTTAATAAGCCTTCAAGACCCTTTCTGTTGCTCGCAGATGGGGTTTTTGGCTTTTAAACATTCTCTCCTTGCTAAACACCCTCCTCAAGTAAGTACGTTTGAAGTCTTCAGAATATGCAGGCTATGGGCCAGCATATTCAATTTCTTTTCTGTGCCACCTCCTTGAACCCCTCCTCAAGTAAGTACGTTTGAAGTCTTCAGAATATGCAGGCTATGGATCAAATTACTATTCTTTACAAAACCTCCTCTCTTTACAAAAGTGAATCCTGTTCGATCTCTAGATCTTGCAGTGATTAACCTAGAAAATCATAAAATACTTGCAAAACATAGACCTGGACAAGTGAGCCTTCATGCGGTTGAAGATTTGCTCATTATTCTCTCTACCATCGCTTGTTGTTGTTTTGCCAGTTCAATAAGCTGCGAAACGTTCTCAGTTTGTTGCAGCGCAACTTGGCGATCGCCTTCAATCGCTTGCACGATTTGGCGACTCAATCCTTTCAGCTCGTTCATCCCACCTGTGAAGCTAGAGATTTGAACGGCGATCGTATCGACTCTGGAGGTTAAAGTATCCAACCGCTCAGATAGCAGATTGATATTCTGGTTGGTTCGCTCAATGTTGGTTGATAGCTTCTGGTTCGCCGTTTCGATGTTGGCTGACAGGTTGCTGTTCATCGTTTCGATGTTCTCTGTCAGTCGATTGAGACTACTTCGCTGAATGTCGGCAAATTCAACCAAAGTCTCTAATGTCCGCTCGACATACGTTTTGGTCATGGCAATCGTCTCCTACCGCTTGCGCTTAAAAACTTGTTCGGCTGTCAGTCGAAGCACTTCAAACCGAGAATCGATGACCGTTTCACCACTGTAACTAGCTTCCTCGTAGAACCCGTTGACTAAAGTGAAGACGGTAATTTTGCCTTCCTCTGGGTTGATCGCCCAATATTCCGGTACACCCCTTGCAGCGTACTCAGACCGCTTGAAACGGTAATCTCGATTTTCGTTGGCTGAACCAGGAGAAACCACTTCAACAATCAAATCAGGGGGAGGCATTTCTAACGTGATTGTGCCTCTACTGGTGCTGTTTAAGATTTCTGCCAATTCTTCTGATAGCAGCATGAGGTCAGGCAGCCTAGCTTGCACCTGCGTCCCTGAGACAGCAATTTCAGTATCTTTGTGGCAAATCAAATCTTCAGAAAATGCAGTCAGTAAAATGGCGAACAGGAAACGCGCAATCCGAGAGTTTAGGGGACTTTCAGGGGGCATTTCAACTATTTCCCCACCCTCAAACTCACAGTGGTTGTCTGTTCCATCGTCGTAGTTTAGGTAGTCCTCAAAGGTCATTCGTGTTTTAGTAGCTTGATTCATAGCAGTCGCTCCTATACCCCTACAGGTTTGGCTATGTCATTCATCCCTAAATTCCAGGAGACGTGGTAGCTGTTGCCAAATTCGTCTACAAGTAGTTTGTAGCGGTTGGCAAACTCGATCCATCCATCCTCTGAATCTCGCCCTAGCTCTGGGTCAAATGACCTCCATTTGTATTCGATCCAGCTATTTGAGTTGTTTGGCTCTAGTTGTTGCTTCCAGTCTCGGTCGAAATCGTTGAGATCTCCTGGATGCCAAAAATCTCCACGTTTCCAACTGACTGCTTTTTTAACCCCAGCGCTCGCTGTGAAGTCAGCACTTTTTTGGGCATTAGCGTAAGACATTGCTACTTGCTGATTGTCAACAACGCGCACGATGCCACCTGGTTGTGTTGGATTATTCAAAAACCAGCCAATCTCCTGATATAGACAAGGAGAAAGGGATAGAGCATAAATCTCTATTAGTGGATTTTGTGGATCGAGAACTAAAGTTTCTTGCCCCATAGTGACCTCTGATTCAGCCATTGCTGCGGGAATTCGGTAGGAGTCGCCGCCCGGATACTGAATCAGGGTTGCCACTTTGCCGAATTTATGTGCCCACATTGCTAGTGTCTCAGGTTCTAGTGAGGCGAGTCTAAATGCTTCACTTTGCGATGGTGCGGATAGCAAAAAACTTTCCGGGCTAAAGCCGATTTCCCACTGGCTATCACTAAAAACTTGTGCAACGAGGTTTTCAAGTTCCATTTGTTTGCCCCTCTTTCTTGTTGCTATTGCCGTACCGGACGCGATCGCGCAATTCCATCAAAACTTCAGTTTCAACGCCTAAATCATGAGCCAGTGTGACTAATTGACCGTTTGTAGGCAGTTCCCCACACGCTAACTGAGTCAGAAATGCTTTTAAGTCTGTAGGAGTAGATGTGAGTTTCTTCTTCGACTCAGGAATTTTGCCGTCTTCGAGAGCTTCCCTAACTTCTCTTTCAATAATGAACGCACCTAAAGAGGCAGGCTTATTGTCTTCAGACTCAGCCCACCGTTCCAATGCCTCATAAATTCCATTCGGCAGCGTCAAATAGAGCCGCTTACCCTTGCCGCGTTCACTCACATGAATCCTCAACACTTGTTCCCTCAAGTTTACAGCACCTTTTCTGTTGCTAGATCGTGGCTTTTTTTTCAAAAAGCTCATTTATGGGGCTAGACAGCCACAAAAATGATGCTAACATGATTCGTAAGCGAACGGGAAAGAGTCACAGCGCCCACCCCGAACACCTTGCGACCGCTTACAGATTTTTCTAAGGAGAATACGAACGATGGACAGAACTTTTGATGCTACTGATGTTCAAGCGATCTACGAACCTGCTGCGACCAATTTCACTCCGATGAGCGATCGTTCCTACGTTCCTTCGCACGAAGACGCTGCGAACGGAAAATCGGACGGATGCGAACAGGCAATCCCCCCGCTAACTCCTGTCGATGAGTTGCTCAAGATCGATCACTGGAAACCCACAGAACCCCAGTTCTGCAAAGAGATCGTCGCTCACTACCCAATGGGAAAACGGACAATTCAGAAGTGGTTTATTGAGTTGAGGGAAATTGCCCCCTGGTTCTCCGAGTCAGAACTACGTCTGAGCGACGATCGCTATACCCCACTTGCCGTTGAACTTTTAGGGCACCGCTATTTTGCTGGTTCTAAGAAGAAGTGGGAGTCGGTTTTACAGGAATTGTTTGCCGATCGTGTTGAGACTTGGAATTCTGCTCAATCCACTCCTGCTGTTCGCCCTGAAGTATTGCCGCGAGAGGATCAACATCCTTCAGATGGCAATGGCGATTGCCCTAGTGGTTTGACTTTACATATTGGCTCAAGCCTTGCTGTTCCAGCGATTCCCGGCATTGTTACCCCTGCCGACGATACTGCTTATCTAACCCAAGTTCAACAACGGATGAGTGAGTTTGAAGCCCTTCAGCAGAAGGCGATCGCCCAGATGCAGGAGCAATACCAACAGGTTCAAGCCCTTAATGCTCAGTACCAGGAAGCAACCAGCCTTGGCGATCAGCTACTCCTGCAAGAGTTTCAACTGAAGGGCATTCAACTCGGTTACACCGCTTTGCAATTGAAACAGCAGGCATTTAAGGCAACAGTGCAAGCGGCGGAAGCTGGAACTCTGCCAGTGCCGGGAAAGCCCGATGCAGAAGATGGTCAACCCCAATCGGCGTAGTTGTTTTGGCACTTAGCTTGTTGCTGATGAGTGCTTGGTTAATGGCCTACTCTCAACCCCACCGTCCTTATCGTTCTCAGACCGATGGAACACTCCAAACGCCCTGATCTGACCGCTAGCAATTTTGATTTGAACCGATCGCTGCTTCAAGTTCAAGCTGCACAGACCACTTGCATCGTTACTGCGCTTGAACTGCAAGTGGTAAGCCAATCGTCTCAGCTAGCCTTCATCCGCTACCAGCAAGCACGAGTTGCCTTAGCTCTTGCCCTGGCTCGTTCTCAATCCAATCCCTGAAAAGCGCTCATCCGTTATAAAAAGGCGTTCTTCGTCTCCAAAGAAAGCATTAAAAGCCCCACTCTGGCTAGCTTTAGACCCTCTCCAGAGTGGGGGCACCCAATGCCCCGTTGAAAAGGCACTGAACTTATGAATGTATCAATTTTTTTGTCATCCGTCAGCGTTTGTCTAATGATGCTTTGGCTCCTGTTGTGGGGCATTGAGCGTCTTCTACGGAGGGCATGATGAAATTCACCCTCTATTGGTTTGTTTATTTATTGGAGTTGGCTAGGCCGTTGGGAAACCACAGGCATTGTGCCAGGTACTACTTGGGGTCAACCAACAACCTCAATCGGAGGTTGACTCAACATCGAAGTGGCGATCGCTTAATTGGATCTGCTTTTACAGCAGCAGCGGTCGAGCGAGGCATTCAATTTCAAGTCGTGAAATTTTGGTATTGCAATAGCTTCGTTGAAGCTCGTTTTTTGGAGCGTCGCTTAAAACGGCGCAAAAATCATGCCAAGTTACTCGACCTCACCCAAGCTGCAATCAACACATTACTGACTGAATTGAGGGTCGCTCATGGTAGATGAGCGTTCAAGAATAACTATCCGCTCTAGTCAAATGCCATACGTGCAAAAGATTGGGACAGCAATAGGGGAAGCTCGTCTGTCAAAGGTAGTTGAATTTATCATTTACCACCATCGCTTTTTGTTGTCCCAAAACGCACTGGATCTAGAGGATGACCCTCCCAACCCATTAGAAGAATGGGATCAAGAAGAGGACGATAACTAATCTTTGAGGTTTTTCAATGAATTACACGCAGTTTCTTATCTCTGATAAAGATCACACTTGTGTCATGCCACACCGGATTGCAATAAATGCACTCGGCGCAACCAATGATTATCAGGTTCGCAAGCACTATCCAAAACTAACGATTCCAGAACACTATTTCAAGCTTAGAGGGCGCGATCATGTCGATCGCATCTTCTACACCCTAAAAGGTCTTGTTTTGCTATGTGATCTAATTGGCACAGAGCAGGCAAGACAGTTCAAATCAATTCTGGAGCACCGCCAGAGTGCAATAGTCCAGGGACAAGAGCCAACCCTCTATTTTGCCGAAGCAAGCGAAGGCCAAGCTGTGTATGCCGAGATAGTAGAGGATTACATAACGCCTTCTCACCCCAAATATGAATTAGTACGTCGATTTCAGCCTGATATGGAGCCAGTTGATCAAGCGACGGCTCAAAGAGAATCGTCGTCCCATGTCTCGGAAAATACGGCTGCAATGATATTCGAGGCGCAACGAATAGCCCAAGCCGGAGTAATAAAGCCACAAGATACGGCGGAGATGATTTTCAAGGCGCAACAGTTGGTCTCGGAGCAAATCTTTAAAGGCCAATCTCAACAACAGAATGCTATTCATGCCTGGAAGCGGTTCGATTCCTGGCTGAATCAACAAGAGATTTGGGCATTCGCGTTGTTCTGCTCTATGTGCATTGCCCTGCTTGGGATTGGCTCTTATCTGTGCCTGTCCCTGCTATCTCGCAACTCTAATCCTTCCTCACACAACTCATCTCAAGTTAGGGAGCAATCATGAATTATCACAGCCGCCGCAACATTGGCTATGTCGTTTGGTTTTCGATTTTGTTGGTGATGTCCTATGTAGGACTCAGTTTAGCCATCAGATACGGGTACGAGGAGCGTGTGGTGGAACTTGCTGCCCTGGCGTTCGCCTACTCAGGGGTGAGCTTGGTGGCAAATGCGTCCAAGATTTTTGATTAATCCAATTGGAGGATGAAATGCCTGATCAGATTTTTCAGATTCAGACAGAAGTGCAATTACCAGAACCGTTGTTCAGACAGCTCCAAGCGCTTTTGGATCGAGAACCGACCCAATCTATCGATGCCTTGTTCGTCAGTGCGATCGAACGATACCTGGCGTATCTCGATCAGTCAGTAAATTGACCCTTTTGCAACTCCTAAATTTCGTAATTTCGTAATTTCACAATTTAGTCATTCATAGAGGATTTCAAGATGGCTCTTACTCCCCGTGATTCACGCACCGAGAAGACAAAGACATCCAAAACACGTTCTTCTCGCACTAAATCAGGCAATGTAGTCACTGATGCCGTCGATGCGGTCACCAGTGCTGTTACTGGCAATGACGACGGTTCTGGCTCCATCATCAGCAACAATAACTTGACCAGCTTTGATTTGAGCCATATCGGGCACGGCCTGACTATTCAAACCTTTGATACGAACGCGAATCTGTCTCCCTCTCTGTATGAGGATTTGTCTCCACTTCCCCGGACATCAAAACTAGATGCAGACAGAGCAGTGGAGTCGATCGAAGAGAAGAAACAAACGTTGCGAATTATTCAGTCCAACCTGAGTCTCAATCAAGAGGTCGTGCGGACAGGTGTTTCCAATGAAAAACTCATTGGAAACGTGATAGATTTTGCAACCGCCAAGACCAATAACCAGTCCAAGTTTATTGGATATCAAGCGGCTGGGGTAAACCTCAGTACGGCAGAAGTCAAACTCCAACAGGCAAAAGAACGCCATGCCCAGGAATCGATTGCTCTGGGTGGGATGAAGGATCTCACTCCTTTGATTGAGGAAGAATGGGATCAAAAGAAGAAGCTAAAGCAAAGCCGGATTGAAGATCTTAGAGCGTCAGTCTACATTGCCAACGCCAAGATTGAGCAGGCGATGTCGCAGGCTCAGAACAATGATATTGCTCAAGTTGCAAATTCAGTTGATTGAGGATGAAGAACGTGCAACACAACATACTTAAAACATTTCAACAACCCAAAATAGTAGCTGATTCTGCTGCGATATGCCTGAGCGTAGTGGGTCTATTAGGTTGCTTCTCTGGCTCGCAAGTAGTTAAGAACTTGTCCTTTGCAACACTGCTATCTGGTGTTACCAGCTTAGGGATTAACTCCTTCGTGTGCAGGTTGTATGCCGATACCGCTCACAACATCATGGAGCGGGAATTACGAACATCTGAAGCGGAATTAGATGAGGCTAGAAAGCAGGTAGAGAATCTAAATCTCAAACTTCAGCAGTGGGACAGCTTTTGGGATGAGCAGTCCAAGTCCCTGAAAACACTAAAGTTGCAATTCGTGCAGGAGCAAGAGTATGCAGCGCTCAAGACGGCTGAAACAGGAGATTTACTCATCCAATCCACCTTGCTGCAAGAGCAGATAGATCGGATAGAAGCCGACCGCGATCGCGATCGGCAGTCTATTGAGTTGAGCTTGGCTAGCCTGCTGTTGAACGCAAAGGCGACATTAACTGAAGCCGTCAATGAATGGCGCAGCAGCCTGGTATCTACGCTGGATAACACTATCAGCAAACGCCCTGAACTCACGACTCGACTAGAAAAGTTGAGAGAGGATGTCATACAACTTGCAGGACGCTACCATCAGCAAATAGCGAATGTCTCTGCCTCATCTACCGTCAGGTCTGGCCTAGAGCCTCTGGTGGATGAGGTGTTGAGCATTATGCACCATGCCGCTACTGAATTTGCTGCCTTCAAAGTGCAGTACCGTAACGCACTCAACATACAAGAGACACTGCTCTATCGCACAACAATTGAACAGAGCAACGCCGAAATTGCAGAATTGAAAGAGAACCTGAAGGAACTGCAAAAAACATCAATTCCTAAGACCCAACATCAAGCGATTATCAGCGAATTTCAATTGCAAAAAGATGAAGCCTTCACTAGCCTGGTCGAGCAGGCTCAAGCGCTGGAAAGCGAACTCACCAATGACACAGATGCGTTTGTGCGGAAGTTGATTAGTCAGATTGATGTGGCAAACCGAGAGATCTCCAGTCTCAAGGAAAGAATTGAGGCTTTAACAAAGCCCCAAACCTTTACCCCTGCCACCCGTGATGATTTAAGGATGGGAAATGTCGTCATTTCTTATTTCCACCAGTGTGGAATCATTCTGGATCGGGCTTACAGCGATTATCGAGGGTGGGAGGCTGTCCTGCATTTCCATTCCGATCGCAACCCCAGGGTTATCCCTCCTGGCGAGCTGAACAAGCATTCAGACTCGCTCCAGTCGTTGCTCAACTGCAAAAATCTGCCGAAATTTGAATACGATTCGGAAACTGGGATATTGCGATTGCGTGTGCAGATGCATCCCAAGCCAAAGTCGCTCGACGCTTCTGACATTCATAAGCTGTGGAAACGAGCGGATCACTTTGAGGCGATCGTTTCCAAGTGGGAACGAGTTCGAGTGACGGGAGGGTCTGAGTCGGGCAAAACCCCTACGGCTGAGAACATCGCCGTGTGTTTCTTGAAGCATCGCCCTGGTACAGTCAATCTGGCAAATCCGATGGATAACAGCAAGAAAAACTTTTGGTCGATTCCAACGAAATGGACATCGCATGAAGAATCCAGGGATGCATTATCTGATTTAGATGGCTTGATTGAAGATCGCGCTAATGGCATTGTGCCAAGAAACGATTTCGCCTTGTTCATCTTTGATGAGATAGACACCACGATGGAGAAGTATCCCTTCATTTGTGGTGCGGTGAAAAACATCGTGAAACAAGCTTCCCATCAACATCTCCGTACCATCTTCATTGGTCAGAATGCCAATGCAAAAAACTATAAAAAAATGGATCGGAGTGATTGGAATAACGCTGTCAACGTTCACATAGGCAGCAACGCCTATGATGCTATTACTAATAGCAACTCTTTGACGACAAATGAACAAAACGACCTGAAGGTCAGAGCTAATAGATTGACTGAATTTTGTGAAGACAAAAACAAAGAATTAGGGTTAGATCTTACTGACCCAGATGCTTACCGTTTTGCGATCGTGATGGAGCCAAACAAGAAACCATACTTCATCGAGCTACCAGCGTTTGGTCGTTATAATTACGACGAGGTTGAGTCAGCGGATATACGTACAACATCGGTGGAATTTAGCGATGGAACCCCCCGGAATGTTGTCCAAATGTTTGAAGTGCAGGGAGAGCAGAATTCAGCTACAGCAAAGCTTTCCACCATTCCAGGAAAATCCGTGGAATCTGACCCTGTAGCCCTCTGCCCAGACTGTGGAACAGAGTCCAAGGAGCGCAAAGGCAAGCCAGTAGATGGTAAGCAAAGATACTTCTGTCGTAATGACAATTGTAGTAAGCAGACCTTTACTATCTCTGTTGAATAACTGTTAATCAAGCATGAGATAGAGCCATGAAATTTAGCACTGAAAAGGAACTCCAGAATTACTGCCTAAGAGTTCTAAGAAGTAAAGGGATTCAGTGTTCAGAGGAGGTGGAATGTGGTGATATCAGGGCAGATATCGTCATTCCTCAAGCGGTGATTGAGCTAAAGAAAGTGTTGAATCGGGAAGGCATTTACCAAGCATTAGGGCAGGCGACGGCCTATAACCGACATCTCAAACGACCTGAGATTTGGTTAGTTGGTCAACGCCCGATCGCCGTTCAGGAACGAGCACAAGCTGAGAGGCTTGCTCAAGAAATTGAGCAAGACCGAAGCATCACAGTCAGCTTTATCGATGACCCCTTTTGGGAAGAGTCTATGCCCTACCAAAATTTGTTTGCAGGATTAACCATGAATATGAATCGAAGCCTTGGATTCGTTTCTGGGTGTGCGATCGCCTTAATAATAGGAGGTATCGCTGCTAGCCGCTCATTAAGCAGCTCGCCCCCTACTTCACCCAGCTCATCATCGGCTCCAGTTACCTCATCCTCTTTTTTTCAAAACCCAATTCTTCGCTCGGATGATGAAGATGCGCCTGGTCTTGCTTCTTCTGCTAATCCTCCACTGGCGCAACAGGTGCAACAGGTAGAGGAACCCTACCTGAATGAGCAACAAGGACATCGATTGACCTCTTGTCAGGGGCATTCATTCGCCAACTTTCGGGAATTTCCAAGCTTGTCCCCTACCGCCATTTTGGGTGCGGTGGAAGCAGGGCAAACCGTGCAATTGACTGGCCGACAGATTGAGTCAGATGGTGTGCTCTGGTATGAGGCGATCGCGCCTCAACTCCGTCAGGTGATTGAATCATCAGCGCAAAACAAACTAGATCCGAATCAGGTTGGGTGGATCGCCAGTTGCTTTGTCAATTAGCCATACAACACACAACGGTGAAAACTATGCTTGATTTAAGCCCAAAGCGGTATAGGTTGGAAATAATCTGGTGGAGATCGAGCAAAGTAGATGTTGAATTGCTGCTCGCTTTGATCAACTCCTGCCAGGGACAACACTATAACCTGGACGAACGATCTGAAGGAGTCAATGGCTTTTTGTGCCTTTTTGACAATCCTTTACCGTTTCTATGCAAAATATTCCAACCTCCCTACACGGATATGGAGATGCACCTGGCCTCAGTATCCGACCAGGAATTCAGCTTTGAGACATATCTCAAAGCTGAAACGGGGTGCTACGCTCAGGACGATCTCAACTTTTAAAATATTTGAGGAAAATGATAATGACCACAACAGTAAGTATCTTGGTGGAAATCCCAGAAGAATTACATGAATCGCTTCAAGGTCATCTTGAGTCTCGGCTGGATTGGGATCATGATCGGGTGATTTCGGCTGCGCTGGCCTTGTTCCTGTTGCAACACACTAACAGCAACTCTCCAGATAGAGTGACAAATTATCGTCGTGCTGCTCGCGTTTACCTCGATGAATTGTTTCGTAATGCTATTTAGCATTGGTCTTTGCTTGGCTTCTGCGGGAACACTGGCAATGAACGTATTTCTCCTGGCTCCTAACAGTGTTAGGAGTTTTTTTGTGCGATCGCTCTGGGTGTTCAACTGCTCAACCTTGTTTGCCAACCCCCATTCAGGACAGGAGGGATACAAGTCGTGCTGCGATCGCCAGTGGTTGCAGTTGCAATGTGGATATCGGGTTTCAAGCTATGAGCACCTGTCCCTCTTTGCCTCCTGAAACATGGTGCATAATAAATGGAGCGTTCTACTGGCGTATTATGACGGATATCCTGCTAGTTGACCCCGATACAGGTTCGATGCAAACGGCTCCCCATGCCAAGCTTCCGTCCGAATGGGCGGAGCAATTGGAAGAAGTGATGCAACGCGATCGCGATTTCTTCAGGCAGCACCCGGAACAGGATTACTACATTCGTGCGATTACACCTGTGGAAGTGCTCGAAGGGCAGGCAATGGGAAAAGTTGTGGGGGAAGATGCCCGCGTCCTGGTCGGGGAGGTCATTCCGGGAAACCGAATCCGTATGACGATCCTTGATGACCTACCGCCTCCTGTAGAGGAGTTCAGAGCCATGCAGCAACACTTTCGCCAAAAATTAGGGGGCAAAACTCAGGCTCTCAAGGGTCGGGGCAACCCCAACAAAAAGAAACGTCCAAAAGCCAAAGGGTTTGGTTGAAATGAGTGTAAGTTAAGGGGGCGACCCCCTTGGAGAACCCCCACCCACGCAAACCGCTCATGGAAGACGCAGAACTCGATCGCCCAAGGGATTTGACTCACCTTGAAGCACTGCTCAATCCAGTACTACCGCCAGCCAACAACGAGGCGGATACCACCCTCACCATTCGGTTGCCAGCATCGCTGAAAGTGACACTCAAATCGGAAGCTGAAGCCAGAGGCATCAATCTGTCGGATTACGTTCGCCTGAAGTTATCGGGAGCGGCGTTACCGATGCGTCGTCGTCGGCAACCGATTCATTGGCTTGAACGGAGCGTTTTGATCGAATTGAATCGCATCGGCATCAACCTGAATCAGAGCGTGCGAAAGTTGAACAGCCAGGAGCACCCCAGAGAGAATACAGCCGATCGCCAGATGTTGACACAGATACTCGAAGCGCTGCAAAACGTGGAACTGGCTCTGCTCTGTCCAAGGAACGAAACGGACGACAACTCGTGAGCATCGCCAAGATCAAAAGCAACCATTCTGCCCGTACTACCTTCGGCTCTGTCATTCGCAAAGACGGGTCACGAGTCATTGGTGGCAATGCTGCTCCCTGGATTGAACGTGACCAACTCTCCCAGGAACAACTACGTGCAGTCGTGTCGAACGCCACTCGTAAATTCATGGTGTCGATCGATCTCAATTACCGCGTCAAACGGGCGGTCAGACACGTCTCGATTTCGTTTCCCCCTGGTGAAGACCTGGACGATCAAGAGCTGTCAGACTATTGCGAAAAATATCTGGCGGCGATGATTCTGAGCGCTGAGAACCCGGAGCTATTAAGGGCATTTGATCCATCCACCTTTAGAGTAGCCGTTGAGGAGTTTAGAGCCAACGAACTGCATTACTATATCTACTCGATCGTCCGTCACACTGATAAACCACACCCTCATGCCCATCTGGTCTATAGCCGGATTAATCTGGAAACCGAGAAGGCGATCGGCACTTCCTTTGAATGGTATCGCTCTCAACAGATCTTGCGGGATTTGGAGCGGCAGTATCAGTTGGAGGTTCTGCCCAATAGTTGGGAGGTGGGACGACGAGCGCAGTCGATCAGCCAGCTCAAAAAAGAAGCAGAGACCGGAGTCATCAGCATTCAAAAGCAACTGCAAGAAATATTAGAGCAGGCCGGACAAGCCAGCAGCACGGTTCCAGAATTCATTGAAAAAGCTCAGGCCCAAGGGGTTTCCGTCCGGTTAAATTTCACCCGTACTGGCAAGTCAAAAGGCATCTCCTATGAACTGGATGGAGTCGCGCTCTCAGGCAACTCACTGGGGACACGCTACAGCTTCAAGCATTCCAATCCAGGGTTGTGCAATGCCTTTGGCTTAGACTATGACGCGCAACGAGACAACACTGTTATTCAAGCGCTCTGTCAACGGAGACCCCTCCACCCATGACCAACGGCAACAACATGTCCTCCGACCTGGCCTTGCTGCAAGCCTTAGCCGAACAGCAGCAGCAATTCAGTAGCTTGATTTCAGTGCTGCAATCGCTACCGGAACGCCTGCTGCGGTTAGAGAACCCGTCCAAAAGGCTTGGTTGAACTGAGTACAAGTTAATGGGTGAAACTCCTAACGCATGACGGCGTAAGGCACCAAAGGAGCTTTGAAATCAAAAGGACTTTTATGCCAATCAGGTAAAGCAAAGACCCTCCGATTGCAGCAGGAGATCCATAGAGTCCAAGTTTCAGCGTTGATGCCCACCGTAAATTGAGGAGTCGATGGGTTCCCCACTCGCCAGTCATGATTTTTGTCAGATAAGACTTTATCGCGCAACAAATCTAAGTACTTCTGAATGATCAATTCCTTTCCAAGAACTTTCCATTTAAGAGCAATCCAGTTGATTAGATCTGGATCATTGAGCCAAAGGCAGATTTGTCCGTCGCTAGGAACCCCTCTTGCAGAGTTAGCTCTAGGTGAAAATCCGATCGCTTTGCGTCGAGACAGCTTGCCCATGATTCAATCCTTGAACGCGGTAATGATGAAAAAAGGTTTACAGAATATCCCAAAATCAGGCTTTATCTTCAAACCGTACTTACTTATCGGCTGAGCGATCGAGAATTGTGCAAGCTTTTGAAAATCAATGAATTTATCTGTGAAGTTGAGCATTGAGCCAAGTGTCGAACTCTTCTTTGAGATGGGGAAGTTGGTGCGATCGCCCATAGTTTTGTCGTCGTTCGTCCAGGGAGCGATCGCCGTCGTACTGATTGATGGTGGGTTCAATTTCGTTAAGTAGTTAAAATAACTGCTATAAATGAGTTTCAAGCATTTTTGCTGATTCCCCAATCATCTATCACAGTGTCAGATCAACATGAGAATCCTGTTGGTGGAGGATGATCGAGAGCAATTAGTCCCACTCCATGAGGCGCTTTCCAAAGTGGGACACATTGTAGATGGGGTTGAAGACGGAAAAACCGCTCAATGGTTGATGGACGAGAAGGAGTATAACCTGCTGATTCTTGACTGGATGTTACCAGACATCAGTGGTATTGATTTGTGTCGTAACTATCGACAGTCTAAGAGAACGGCTCCAGTTCTGATGTTGACTGCCAAAGACACTATTCTTGACAAGGTGACGGGGCTTGATGCCGGAGCCGATGACTATCTAGTTAAGCCTGTAGATGTGATGGAATTTCTAGCGCGGGTACGGGCACTAGGACGTCGATCGCCCCTTTGGGTGGGAGATAGCCTAAGCCTCTCAGATCTGAAACTTCACTTGGCAACTCTCACCGTAGAGAGACAGCACAGCAGGGTGCAGCTATCGAGCCGAGAATTTCAACTCATGGAATACCTGATGCGCCATCCTCAACAGATCTTAACTCGTGAGCAAATCGAATTATCGTTATGGGAATGGGGAGAGGAGCCGGAGAGCAATGCCGTAGCTACCTTGGTTAAACGGTTGCGGCAGCGACTGCAAAAGGTAGGAGCAGAAGACTGGATTGAATCGGTTTATGGCATTGGCTACTGTATTAATGGGCCCGATGCAATGTAAGAATTGCCATGCACTGTTTTAGCAAATCTCTACGCCGACTCTTGACCACATTCCCCGTTCGTAATCGGGGAACGTTGATCATTGCGATTCCGCTTGTCTGTCTGTTTTCCTCCTTGGTTACGTTTGCTGCCTTGAGGGCAAGCATGGTTAACAATGACCGTGCTGTACAAGAAGCTCAACGAGTTCAAATCGAAACGAAACAATTGCTGACTGCCTTGCTGAATGCAGAAGACAATATGCAGGCGTTTGGATTAACCCGTCGCCAAGAATTTTTGGATGCCTATGAAGGCTCTCTTGCTATCATTACAGATTCTTTAGCAGATTTAGAGCCATTAGTTCAAGACAACCCTCAACAACAACAACGACTCAATCAAGTCCATAAACTGGTTAATCAAAGTGTCAATCTGCTCAATCAAAAGATCACACTCCAGCAGAACTTGCAGAAAATTAATGGACGGGAAGAACTGGTTGTGTCAGCAGTTCTGCTCTATGACTGGTTAGAGGATGGCGAATCTACACTGGATGCGACTCACCAGCAGATTGATCAATTTGCTCAGGAAGAGGAGCGGTTCTTAGAAGATCGCAGACAACACCAGGAATCCTATCGGCAAATGACTTGGGGGGTGTTTTGCTTGATGGCGATTTTTGGAGCAGGAGCAGGATTGCTTGCCGTTCATCTGTTTCGCCAATTGGAACAGGAATTAGCAGCACAGCAAATTACTTTACAACAGACAAATCAAAAATTAGAACAAGCTTGCAACCAACTCGAACGCTTCACCGCCAACGCTTCCCACGAGTTACGCGCTCCTTTGGCTG
This sequence comes from Oculatella sp. LEGE 06141, assembly GCF_015207605.1. GTDB lineage: Bacteria > Cyanobacteriota > Cyanobacteriia > Elainellales > Elainellaceae > Oculatella. The sequence goes on along the minus strand of NZ_JADEWO010000072.1, from coordinate 7,843 downwards.
CTGTACTAAGTACTGCTCAAGTCGGGTTGATAGATCCACCAGAGGATACAAGTGCCCTGCGCCAGCGTTTGGAAAAAATTGTAGAGCTGACTAAATCGATGAGCACACTGGTTAGCAATCTACTGTTTCTGTCCCGGCAGGAAGGATCGTTGAAGCACGAATTTCTTCAGCCTGTTGATCTCGTCAATCTTTTACAACCTCTAGTTCAGGAGTGGGCAACTCAAGCTGCTGCTAAATCGCTTCAGCTCAGCAGCCAGTTTCCTGACTCATCTATAAAGGTTAGTGTCGAGCCAGCCTTGCTCAAACAAGCCGTGATCAATCTCCTGAGTAATGCTTGCCAGTATGCTCCTTCAGGCGGCAGTGTTCAACTGAAACTGTTTGCTCAAGCAACCCAAGCGCTGATCGAAGTAAAAGACAACGGAGTAGGGATTTCTGAACAGGATTTACCTTATATCTTTGAACGATTTTATCGAGTGGACAAGAATCGCAACCGGGCAAAAGGACAGTTTGGGCTGGGGTTGGCGATCGCCCAGCAAATTGTTCAAGCCCATCAGGGTTCAATTTCTGTCACGAGTACGGTTGGAGTGGGATCAACCTTCCGAATTTCACTGCCATTAGTAGCAAAAGTGCCAAACAGGTAATTCGGCTTTGAGTTGCCATAACTTATTGAAGTGTCATTTTTTTGTCATATTTTCTTGCTACTCTGCCTATCTGGTTGAAAATGGTTTTTCTTAAAAGGTACTGCCATAGGAGAAATACTTTTACTCTTTATGCATGACAGAGCGAACACAAAATCCATTCAAATCTCCTCAAGTAAATATTTGGAAGTAGATCGAATTGATTCAGCGTCTCTAACGCAAAAGCTCTTTTTTGAGGAATATCAGAAAGCAGGTCTTCCTGTTGTGATCAGTGGCTTGCTTCATGAGACGGATTGGAATCTTGAGTACCTTTGCCAAGCATTAGGAGATGTAGAATTTCCAATTCGCCGTTATGGATGGCAGCGCTATGAGCAGGACAAGCGAGACTGGACAAGCATGGGGAGCAGTGTAGAGAGCACAGTGATGTCCTTTACTCAATACGCCAAATTGTTAGAAAGTGGAGAAGCCGAGGAGCAAGATTTATATTTGGGAAAATGTTCCATTGAACATACACCACTGATTCAAAAATCTGGACTAGACAACGTGGGAATGCAGTTGGGCTTAAAAAAGCCAGTTACCACCCACAACCTGTGGGTGGGGTTAGCAGGACATACAACCTGTCTTCACTACGATACATTTGATGGGACGCTGATGCAGCTGCACGGCTCAAAACGACTGGTTCTCTTCCCGCCTTCGCAACTCTACAATCTTTACCCATTTCCGCTCTCGGCTCACCTTCGGCATGGGTTAAAAGTCCGTTCCGCCTATAGCCAGCTCTATCCAGACAAACCTGATATTGCAGCGTTTCCTAACTTTGTAAAGGCACTTCAGCACCGATATGAGGTGATCCTTAACCAGGGGGATGTGCTGTACATCCCAGCTTCCTGGTGGCACGAGGTTACTGCGATTGGACATGGCATGGTTTGTTCTGTGAATCGGTTCTGGGGGATTCAACCCACATCAAGAGCACTGCGGTCTTGGAGTAAATGGCGTGCTCATTTTGGTAGCCTTGTGGCATTTCCTCATATTATTCAAAATGCGCTAACAGCAGGAAGCAGCGGTAAAGCCTCAGGAGCACTTAGTAATCTATTGCAGAGACTGTAAAGAATATGGTTTTTTTGACAGTTGGTGATCCGGTTCCTTGGTTTACGCATTGATCAGTGAAGGATTTGAAGAAAAGACGTATTGACAGAAGGATTTGAAGAAAAGCAGTCCTGAGGCGATCGCCATTGAATCTTCTTCAAGAGAAAAACAAACTTTGAGCAAGGGTTTCTGCGTTTGGAGGACAAATCGCACGGGATTTCCCCAGAAATTTTCGGCTCTTGTCTGATTTTGGTGATCAAGGCTTTTGAGGTAGCCAGAAACCTAGTATCCACGTCGCGCAACTTCGCGAGCGGGTTCAATTTCACCAAAACCCTACGATAAATGACCACTGGAAAAAGAGCCAAAAACGTCAAACGCCATCGTACCAATATTGGGGACTTGCTCCAGCAGGGAAACCACTGGGGTTTGCGGGTTCAAACTGTCGCAGACCAGCGCATTGAACTGGATCTCGACGATAGTGTTGCCTACAACTAAACCCGCTTCAAAGGGCTGGTTTATGAAGGTTCGGATCTGAAAATGGCAGACCTGGAGAAAAAAGCATAGTGGAAACTGGACTTGTTGAAACAAAACCTCCAGCAATAAACTCATGAACCGAGAACTGCTATATTTTGATGATTTCCACGCCCTTCACCTGATTTACAGGCAGCGTGGGTTGCTCAACCTAGTAAAGATGGTTAGACAGTAATCAGTCCGACAGCCGAGGAAGTAGGCTCTATTTACGACGACGGAAGTGCTCACTTTGTCAGTTGCGAACCCCTGGGAATCCGCTTTGTTCAACGGAAAACCGTTAAAGATTGTGTATTTGTAATCGCCTAGACTCTCCATGAACAGCAACGACTTCAAAAAAAGCAAAATTACTAGCACTCAACAGATCCTAAAACTGCTCACAGGTTCCTTCTTCCAGCTCGAAAGCTCACAGCTCAACGACCTCACACTCTACAATCAAGCCCTCACCCACAGCACCTACGCCAACGAAAAACGAGATCAAGGCATTCCATGCGAAGACCAAGAGCGGCTTGAATTCTTGGGCGATCGGGTTCTCAACCTAAGCGTTGCTGAATTTCTGTTTCAGACTCTCCCCGATCCAGAAGGCATCCTCTCTGAAAAGATCAAAGCCGTCCAAAACGAACACCTAGCTCAGATCGTCAAACAGAAAAGTCCTGAGATCATACCCCTGATCAAACTCGGAAACGGACAATCTCTTGAAGATTCTATTCTGGCAGATACATTGGAGGCCCTCATCGGCGCTATCTACCTCGATCCTAACCAAGGACTTTCCCAAATCCAAACGATGATTCAAACCTCTTTAGCAAACGACATCCTGAGCTTCAACCTAGAGCAAAACTACATCAGCCAACTTCAAGAACATATTCAAAAATACGTGCGGAAGGGCAACCTCGAAGCCACTGACATAGACTACGTTCAAATCAAACACACTACTGATGCTCAAAATCGTCACACATTCGTTTACGTCGTCAAAATTCTAGACAAATCGTGGGGGCAAGGTACAGGCCACAATGTCAAAACTGCCAAACAAGCAGCAGCAGCAGCAGCACTGAGTAAAATTGAAGCAGGCAACACCCCATTTGAGTAACCTACCCATTCCCTATGGTCAGCCTATTCTCCCCACCGCCCAATACCTCCAGCCGCCGAGACACTCAGCGAGTCCTACTTCGCAACATCTCCTGGCAAACCTACCAGGCATTATTGTCTGACATGGGCGATCACCGCTCCTCTCGCCTAGCCTACGATCGCGGCACTCTAGAAATCACCATGCCCTCCGACCTGCACGAGTTTATCAAACATCTTCTAGAGCGAATCATCATCGCTCTCACCGAAGAACTCAACCTCAAAGTGCGGGGAGTTGGCTCCGTCACCCTAAACCGAGAAGACCTGCAACGTGGGGTAGAGCCCGATTCCGGCTTTTATATTCAAAATGCCAGCCAGATTCGAGGCAGAAAGCTTGATCTGGTCAACAATCCCCCTCCCGACCTGGTTGTTGAAGTCGATATCACTAATCCATCCACGCGGCGGCTCAAAATCTATCAATCCTTGCAGATTCCTGAGTTCTGGCGTTGCACCGAACAAGCGATTGAAATCAAGCATCTTCAGAACGGAGAATATGTCTCCTGTGAATACAGCCTTGCCTTCCCAATGGTTTCTGCTGCAATCATCCAACAGTTTCTTGAGCAGGGAAAAGATACAGATGACGATAATACTGTCATTCGATCGCTGCGCTCTTGGATTCAACAACAGCAAAGTTCACGCTAGCGATCGAATTCATAAGTTGCCCTATGAACCTCACCCGTATTCAATCAACCCTGCAAACTCTGTTTCACGATGATTCTCGTTGGGCACATCAGGGACAGCGAGTGGTGTTTTGGTACGACCCCGACCAACAATTTCAAGAAACATTTGCCGAACTTCACCTGGATGAAATTGAAAAACTTCAGTTGGACTATACGCCTTTCACCGTCAAACATTGCCTCTTGTCGCGTTTCTTGCTAATTGACGCTGATCTGCCCACGGGATGCGCAACGAGGTTAAGAGGAAGAGGTTGAAAGGGTTGGTAGGAGAGGGATTGAGAGCAAAATTGTTGGGAATATGACTCCTAAGCGAGTGCAATAGGAGTCATACAGATGGGTTCGGGGTTTGCAAGAGGGATGCAGCGATCGCCCAAGCTAAGGGAGAGTGCTGAGCGAGTGATTGAGGCTTGAGCAAAGCAAAGGGGCGTTGATCCCAAAGCTGGGTCAGTGAGGTGATTGAACTTCGGTTTGGTTTGTTTCTAGCGATGAAGTTGAGTATCGAGCCAAGTATCGGACTCTTCTTTGAGTTGGGGCAGTTGATGCGATCGCCCATAGTTCTGTCGTCGTTCGTCCAGGGAGCGATCGCCGTTGTATTGGTTGATTTCAGGCTCAATCTGATGCCAGAAGGGTTTAACGGTGAGGCTGATATTGCTTCCGGTCAGGGTGCCGATGAGCGATTGAGTGATGGCCCACTGGTTGTCATGGTCAACCTGCTCATTGCGTTCCTGAATGAACTGCACCGCCCCTTCGAGTTTGGCTTGTGCCGATCGCCGTCCTGGTTTGCGCTTAGGAGTAAGAGGTTGTTGAGCGATCGCCTGCGCTTGAGCTGAAGTTGAGGCTTCAGGGTTATGGGTGGAGAAGAACGGTACTGATTTTGTCGCTTAGCTCGCTTTTTGGGTTCTGCCCATCTGTTGGTGAAATGGGGGCGATCGCCAGTCAACACAACGAGATTTCTAAGTTCTAGCGCACTCTCAACGCTTCGCTCACCAAAACTTGGGAAGAGCCAATAAATGATGTCGTGCATTTGCCGTCATGATGCTGAGTTGTTTTAATGGCATTAGGACATCCTGACGATCAGCAAGATTGGCGGGATAGAGCTGTTGAAGATAAAGCCATAAAAGGGTGCAGAATTAGGCAAGTTCAGTTTCTGGAGAATAATCAATCATGCGCCGTGTAAGTATTTCCAGTATCAGTATTTCCTTTATCGTTTGCTCATTTTTGGCTTAACTTGTCTCAATCTTTTGAGAAATCGCTTTGATTGCGTCGCGTAACCAATGATTGGCTTCATCTTGATCGCTCAAAGTGCTCCACAGCATAGAAACTATCCACGGTTTCGTTTTAATTGGCAGTTCAAAAATTATTAAATCGCAGACAGTTGCTAAACGGAGAGCAATGCGTCGGGGAAGTGCTGCAACTAGATCACTAGATGAGATCGCAAACGGCAAAACCAGCATATGCGGAGTTGTAAATGCAATTCGGCGCTCTAAGTTTTGCTCATTCAACGCCTGGTCGATGGCACCTGTAGTATCTCGACGTAGAGTTGTGAGGGCGTGGGAAAGCTGGGCAAAGGTTTCTAACCTCATGGTTCCTTGCTGGAGAGCCGGATGTCCTTGACGGGCGATTCCCACGAATCGTTCTTCAAAGATGGGTTCCCATTGCGTTTGTCGGGGCGGATCGGGGAAAACACCCAACGCCACATCGATTTTCCCCTGTTCTAGAAGCTCTCCAATACTATCCTTCTCAAATCCAATCATCCGAAAGTTGATGGATGGAGCCGTTTGATGACTCAATTCCAGTAACGGCGGCACGAGGACAAAGCTGGTGTAATCTGAACTGCCGATGGCAAAGGTGCGATCGCTAGAAGTTACCTCAAATGACTGACTGGTGGTAATGGTTTGGCGAATCTGTTGCAATGCTGCCAGAATAGCTGGAGCAATCGCTTGGGCTTTGAGCGTCGGCTGCATCTGTCGTCCCAAGCGTACAAACAATTCATCTTCAAACAGAATACGCAAACGGCTGAGTGCCGCACTCATTGCAGGCTGACCAATCTGAAGTTGCTCGGCAGCTTTCGTAACGCTGCGTTGTTCTAGAAGGGCTTCAAAGGCAACCAACAGGTTTAAGTCGATTGCAGCCAAATTTATCGATTTCATTGATGCCAGCTATCTAAAATATTGACTTGCTTAATATTCTAGAGGTTGATACTGTGACGGTGCAGCCAATCTATTCAGGAAAGCTTGATGAGCATGACGCAGAAAATTGCCGTAATCACGGGGAGCCACAAAGGGTTGGGGTATGCGATCGCTCGCCGGTTAGCTCAGCAAGAAAACATTCGGGTTGTGCTGACGAGCCGTCAGGAGCAAGATGGTCTAGCCGCTCAACAGCGCTTATCTAGCGAAAACATTCAAGTAGATTTTCATTCTCTAGATGTCACGAGCGATGTCAGTGTGCAGCAGTTCGTTACTTGGTTGCAGCAGACCTATGGCAGAGTCGATATTCTGGTCAATAATGCGGGTGTTAATCCAACGATGCAGCCAGAAGAATCCAGCCTGCTAACCGTTCAGATGGAAACGATGCTGACAACCCTGACAACCAATGTTGTAGCTGTTGCTCGAATCACCCAAGCGCTGATGCCCTTGATGAAAGCACAAAACTACGGGCGAATTGTCAATGTGTCCACTGAAATGGCTTCTCTCACCTCTATGGGGAACGATTACTATCCGCTGGCTCCGTCGTATCGCCTGTCCAAGATTGGGCTGAATGGTCTGACGGCTCTTTGGGCGAAGGAACTGCATGGCAGCAATATTTTGGTGAATGTATACTCTCCTGGCTGGATGCAAACAGACATGGGCGGCTCGAATGCGCCATACACAGCTAATGAAGGAGCTGAAACTGCTGTGTATTTGGCAACACTTCCAGAGGGTGGTGCACAGGGTCAATTTTTTGCGGAAATGCGGAAGTTTGGAGGTGCAATGGCGCTGTCTTGGTAATTGATGGAATTGAAAAGACAACATGACTAAAGTGAGGAACCCCGACAATGACTACAACTGAAGAACAAAACTTAGCGATCGCTCGTGTCTTTATTGAGCAGTTTTTGGGCAAGGGTGATATGACCGTAGCGGTGGATGTGCTAGATGAAAATGTGCAGGCAATCACCGGATTAAAGCCAGATGGGGCAATTGACGGGCGTGAAGCTTACAAGCAGGTGTTTAGTGCATTCTTCGATGCCTTTCCCCCAATTCCTGGTTCCGAGATGATGATTGAAGACATGTTTGCCGCAGACGATCGGGTGGTCGTTCGGTTTCGATCAGTGCAAAAACACGCTAAAGAATTTTTTGGGGTTACCGCCACAAATCGAGATATTACCTTTATTGAAACTCATGTCATGCGACTACGAGAGGGTAAGATTGTAGAAAATGTGGTGAGTGCTACTAATCTAGAGTTTGAAATGTTGATGGCTCCTGTTTTGACACCGCTGATTCTCAGGTAGAGTTGTCGTATACCTGGAGTTATGATCGCTTAACCCGCTATTTATCCTCGTTAACCCCACGGGATGCGCAACGAGGTTAAGAGGAAGAGGTTGAAAGGGTTACTGGGAGAGGGTTTGAGGGGAGAATTGTTGAGAAAATGACTCCTAAAGCGAGTGAAACAGGAGTCTTACAGATGGGTTGGGGGTCTTCAAGAGGGATACAGCGATCGCCCAAGCTGTGGGAGACTACTGAGCGATCGATCGAGGCTTGAGCAGACCAATGTAGTGTCGATCCCAAAGCTGGGTCAGTGAGGCGATTGAACTTCGGT
>NZ_JADEWO010000071.1 GCF_015207605.1 Oculatella sp. LEGE 06141 | reverse complement strand
GCCCAAACCCCCGATTGAGAACAAGGTTGTCCCCTTCAGCAGACCCGTTCCCAAGCTGGAAACAGCCGATCGCCCTCAACTGCTGAAGAGGGCAGAGGCAGAGGGGATCAAAAATTACCGCAAAATGTCCACGGTTCGGTTGCGATCGAAACTGCAACAGCTTCGGGCTGCTTAACCTGCCCGTCGCCTTTAGCGGAAGGCAGACAAAACCGCTGATACGCAAAAGGGAGGGCATCCGACCAAAGATACTCCCTCCCCTACATCCCCCTATTCCATAAGGAGACATTCTCTAATGTTAATGGTTCTCAATGAAGCTGGATTTCAGCAAGCAACATCAACAGTACGGATTAAGGCAATTGCCGAGCATCCCAATAAGCAGAGAGAGCAATTGGATCTCTGCCTGGTAAATGATGGAACACCCTGCACACCTCGGATCAAGCAATTGATCAGCCACAGATTAGGAGGTGAATGGAAGCTTCTGGATTGGGTAACGACAGGGGCAGAGTTTTAACCCTTGGTGAATTGTGGGGACTCCTGGTTCTCACCTGGCTTCTTTAGCCCCAAAAAAGAAAGGAGGGGCTGACACACCCCTCCACAAAAAGCAATCTATTCCAATTCAATTTTGCCATGCTGAACCAATTAAAGACTTCTGGAAACTTCTGCATCCAAGGCTTACAGGGTAGCTACGATCGCATCGGAGAAACCTTTCATTATGCAATCCTCCTTGATCAAGATGGTAATACCTTACAAGGAACAGCTCCCAACCTGGGGGAGATGTATGATGCCGTCCAAGAAAAGATCGATCGCATGGGGGCATGGTGGGCTTTAGAAGATTTCTTAGCGGATCTGCTGGATGTCGGGAAAATCGATTTTGATGATTATTCCCGTTTAGTGGATTTCTGATAAGTAATCCTGCTTAATCTGATAAGCATTTATACCTTATTAGATTGTCTGTCGTGATACAAAAAGAGTAGCTGAATCCCCACCCAGCTACTCTTTTTTGTTTATTTGGATTTTTTCTAATGCTTGATCTTGATTATATCCAACCTTACGCCGATCGCCTCACTCTAGATGATCGGACAATGCTCCAAGCTTTTCAGACGATGAGTTACGATCATCCAACCCAACGCACTTGGAAGCGACTTTGCTTTCATTGTTGGGCGAGATCCTTAACCGAAAAGAAGCGACTAGCAAAGCTTGTCAGAATGCTTGAAGAAATGGGCTGGATTGAGCTTTACCGCTCGAAGACGCCGAAAGGTAAACCCATGAGGAGATGGAAACCTCTAATTACAAAAGGGGATCTGGATGCGTTTCTAAGTTGGTTGGTGAGTCTCTGATCGGCTTTTTCTCCCCTTTTCCCAGTGAAAAGGGGAGAATTGATTTAGAGAATTATTGAAAATTTTAATTATGGTAACCAATAAGATCATTGTCCAAATTGTCCCTGACGATCGCCTATCCCCAAAATTAAGGGATATCGGCGGACAGGCTACCCAGATGGGAGGCCAGTTCAACGGACTGGGGAGTATCATCCGGAACAATGTTCTTTCCGCCAACCTCCTAAGCTCTGCGATCGTTACCGGGATGGGTGCGGCTCAAAACGCTGTATCAAGCCTTACCTCGTTTGTTGGTGGGCAATTCTCAGAGGCTATGGAAGCCTCCAACGACCTTATCTCTGTTGCAGGGGATTTAGGAAAGCTCACAGGGCTGTCTTTTGAGGAGTCCACGGCTTTCATGTCGGAGTTCTCCGCAGAGTTAGCGGCTGCGGCTGCTACTTTACCGGGGGCGACTGCTGACTTTGTGAGCCTCGCCAGAGGGATCTCTGATAACTTGGTTCCCGCTTTTCAAGACCTTAATGGAAACCTAGACCAAGAAGGCTTTAGGGCGATGCTAGGGGACATTTCCACCTTTGCCGGGGTACGGACAGCTACAAGTGGACGGCTAACCAATAGAGATGCTTCCCTGGGGATTAGCAGAGCCTTAGGGGGATCAAGTTTAGCTGAGTTAAGTAGACTTCAATTTTTCCAAGAAAACCCCGCAGTGTTGGCTACGGTGGAGAAGCAATTAGCCGAAATGGGGGCTGATGGATTTGCTGCAATAGCCCCTGAAATGAGGGCTGCGGTTCTGCGAGAGGCTCTTGAAGTCGAAGATGAGGTAATCCAAAAGTACCGGGAGAGCTGGGGTGGAATTCTAGAGGGCTTTAGAAGTTCTCTATTTGATCCTTATAAAGGTGCATTTAGCTTTCTGAAAGACCTCAGACCGGATTTAGAGGGTGATCAGAGCATTTTAACGGAAGCGACGGAGACCTTAGGCTTAATTGTGGGGGATGATGGCATTCTTGCTGGAATTAGCAAGTCTCTAGGGGTTGCCCACCTTGAGCCAATGGAACCAGTCTTGGGGGCTATTGAGCGGGTTAATGGTTGGTTGGGGAGGTTCGATCGCCTCTTAGATGAGAATGGCACGGATGGGGCAGAGGATCGCAGCCTACTCCAAATCATTGGTAGTGAAACCGATCGCTTATGGGATGGCCTTATTGATTGGGTGGGAAACTCCTTGAATTCTGTTGCGGATTTTTTTAGAAACAACCAGACAGGAGATGTTTTCGCTTTCGGAGATGTATTGGGGCAAGCGGTCGGCAACTGGCTAGGAGGGGTTGCAGTTGCGATCAGCAGCATTTCTTACGGGGATGCGATCGAAATTCTTTTTGATGGGTTGACCTGGAGCTTCGGTTTCCTAACCGGATTGATCCGGGGTTTTGACTGGGATGGACTGGCAAAGTTACTTTGGAGAAATATATCGGAAACATTCAGCACATTAGCCTCTTTCGTTTGGCAAGGGCTTTCCCCTGCCAGAGATGCGATCTCTGATTTGGGGAAAGCGATCACCAATGCCCTTAGATCTTTGGCAAATATTCTTCCGGGGGGCAATATTCCGGCTCCAGCCCCCGCTTTACCAAGGGGAGGACAGCAGATTTATAATTCCCCAGTTCAAATCCCATCGGCTGCGGAAGGCTTCTTCCCGTCCACTCTAATCGGTTCTATAGTGCGATCGGCTTCTCAAGAGATGCGAGAGATGCCATCGGGGGCAAAACTCACAATCGCAAATACATCTGAAGCGATTTTGAATCGGGATCAGCAAAGTAACTTGGTAAGCTCGATGAATCAAGCTATGGCTCCCGCAACCAGGGCAACGGGGACAACCGGGGGGGACTCCCAAGTAACTTTGACTTTTGGGGACATCCATATCAATGCTGGATCTGGAGACCCGCAGAAAATAGCCACGATTGCTGTACCAATGTTGCTGAAGGAGATAGAGAGTGGATTCCGCCAATATGAGCAAAATCGACTTGCCCCTAGCTTCTAAGATTAAAAGCCAAATGACAGAACTGTTGGAAAGTCAGCAGTTTGAGAAGGCTCAAGATATTATGTTTGGGTTCCTCCGGGATCATAGAGAATATGTGGGTACTGGAAGGGCATGGGAAATCCTGCCACTGGATACCCCAGTTCTAAAGGCTTTTATCTTCTGGCTGGAAGATAATCCGAACATCTAAATGTCTAAACATTTAAGCATCTGGATGTCTAGACTCTAACCAAGCCCGAACCAACTCCTCAACCACTTCGCTGATCTCCCTCCCGCCCTCGGCTGTAGCAGCCTTAAGCTTCCGGTGGAGGACTTTGGGTAAGTAGATGGTAGTCCTTTGATAATCGGGATCTTGGCTTTTAGCTGGTTTTGGATGTTTAGATGTTGAGACATCTAGATGGTTAGATGTCTCAACATCTGAATGCGATCGATCTTTTGCAGCCCCAAACAGAGCATCAAAACGGCTGCTGTATTTCTTCGGAGTCATTTCAGGATCTCCTTTCCCACTGCCTGATAGCACCCCCAGGCAATCCGGGCATAAGGATCTTTCACCTGAGAAACGGGAACCCCTTCCAATGCCGCTTTTTGGAATACTGCCAACCTTCGGATACCACCCTTAAATACTGGTAATCCGGCTCTCTGAAGACTAGCTCTAGCGTCTTCCCCTGCTGTGTTCGGCTTTGGGGGAATGATCGTCAGCAGAATTTTGTAAGGGGCTTCTAGGGGTTTTAACACGTCAATCATTTGCAACATTGCCCCCATCGACAGGGCATCTGGGGACGTTGGGAGAACTAGCAGATCACAGCCCTCAGCGATCGTCTTTAGTTCTGTGGGGTCGGGTCGGGCAGGGGTATCCACGATGATGTGATCGTACTTTCGAGCAAACTTAACCCCTTGCTTTTCATCCACTACTTTGAAAGGCAAATCCCCTCTACTTGCCCAATCTAGAGCCGAGCGGTTAAGGTCTCCATCAACCAATAAGGTAGGAGCCTTCTGCTGGAAATAAGCAGCCAGGTGAAAGGCCGAGGTAGTCTTCCCTACCCCCCCTTTGAACGCAGCAACAGTAATGATCATTCCGATCGCCTCAATCCGATTAAAGGATTGTACTTGATCGGAATGTCTAGGAGCTTAGGTGTTTAGATGTTTGAAAGTTTATCTTTTGAGAATTGAGCTAGGGTTGGATCACAACAGCTCTATCCTCAAATTGATTTTTAAGAACCCCTACTCGATTGTTCAGAACGCTTATCCCGCAACTGATTAACAACTTGACTTATTGTGTATCCTTGCCTCTCCCACTGCCTAAGTTCCTCTACAAGCTCAGATACATCTGAAGAAGCAACATCAGATAACTGAGAATGAAGTAAAGAAGAGGTTGATTTAGTAGTTTTATATTCTTCTAGAAGTTTTTCTATATGTGTAGCAAAACCTCGTAAGTCACGAGAAACCGGAGAGTTTAATTCAATAACTTGAATTTTTTCTCGAAATTCTTCTGGAATTAGATAAGGCATAGGTCGTGGCTTGGCCTTTAATGATTTTTCAGTTTTTGCCTTAAGGAGACTTTGCTCCACCGACTCTTCCGAGTTACTGATTATTGCCGATCCTGCTAGTTCATGAGCTACTGAACCAGCCTTTCCTTCAGCCTCTTCGGGGAAAGCGTTAGCAGCTTTGTTGTAAAGCCTTATAGAGGCTTGCACGTCATTAGAACTAGAATCTTCAGAGGATGATTGAACTACAGCATCATCGTCCTCATCCATTATTACCTTCACCAGCAAAACCGTTCCCGCTCCGGCTAAGGCTAAGGCTGGTCCTCCGACAAGAACTCCAAGGGCAGCTAAACCAAGTGAGGCAGAAAGCTTAAGTGCGAGATCGGTTCTAGAGAACCGCTGTGTTTGTGTAATCTCCCTTCTACCCATCTCTACTCCTCAGTTTTACTCACTTCTAATCCTCGATCGTCACTTCGGGATTGTTTTATCGAGTTGGCAGTTATAGCCCCAGATGTCCCCCCTGCCCCTAGCAAATAAAAGCCAATCTCTTTGTCAAGGGCAGCGAATCCAATCCCACTCAACAGGGTGATAAGAGTAATGGTAATCCCCCAAAAGTGATCTCGCCCTCTTAGTCGCATTACTTGGTCTGATTGCTTCTCTTGAACCCTTAACTGAAGTCTTCGCCTGTCCACCTCTAAACTTTGTTTCTCAACCTCCATCTCTTTTAGTCTTAGCTCAAGGAGCTTTTCCCGCCGAATAATTTCTCTATCTTCCTCAGCCCCAGTCTGCCCCCCTGGCACTGCCCGTAAGGAGGGGGGATGTTCTGGTTTTTTGGGAGCTTCATCCATGCTTTCCAGAGGGAGCGGTGTCGGGACATTTCTTAGGTTCACTAAAGCTGATCTTATTCGCTAGACAAGATTTAGGGTAGTTGCTTGGTAAGTTCCTTCTCAGACATTCAGATGTTCAAAAATCTAAATGTCTAAACATTCAGACATCCAAATCAAAACGGGTATGATTACGGGTTGCAATAAGCCATTAAAAAGAGAAACCCTGCTCTGACTGGCACAATCCGGAACGATATAAACCAGTAAAACTGTTCGTGTTTCGTCTGAAACACGAACTAAAATAGAAGTGAAATCTAAAAAAGGATGACTTATGCCCCGTGATGGAAAAACAAACCGCTCTGGTTCAGCCGCAATTCTAGAACCGGGGGAGCTGCAAGAATTATTTGCTGAATTAGATGATCCGTATCGGGCGATCGTCCAAGTCTGCTATCTGACTGCGGGAAGAATTGGGGAAGTGTTAGCCCTGCGGGTTGATCATATTAAAAACGGGTATGTAGTTTTCCCTGCTCCCAACACAAAGACCGGGGAGACCCGCAAAGTTACTTTGACAGAGCCTTTGCAGAAGGCGATCGACCGAGTAAGACCTTCCTCTGGCTATCTCTTCCCCTCCACAGCCCTAGCAGGGCACTTAACCGCCAGGGCTGTGGAAAAGCACGTTAAAGCCGCTGCCGAGTTGATGGGTTTTGAGGGAGTAAGTCTACACTCCTTCCGCCGATCGCGTCTCACCCACCTCCATGAGCAGGGCTGGGGACTGCATGAACTGAAGCGAGTTAGCAGTCATAAGTCCCTTCAGCAGTTACAGCAGTACCTTGGAGTCGATCAGGCAGTGGTGGACGAAAAGTTAAAACAGGCTGATGTAGGGTTTGAGGTGGTTTAAGATAGGGGACGATCGGCGTTTCAGTTTCTGGGTTTGAACATGGCAGATGAGGAACAGCTTGCCTTACTGAAGCAGGGGGTGGAGGTGTGGAACAAGTGGAAAGCTAATGCCGACCTCTTTAGAGCCAACCTCAGTGGAGCCGACCTCTTTGAAGCCAACCTCTTTAGAGCCGACCTCAGTGGAGCCAAACTCTTTGAAGCCAACCTCTTTAGAGCCGACCTCAGTGGAGCCAACCTCGGTAGAGCCGACCTCAGTAGAGCCGACCTCCGTGGAGCCAACTTAGAAAGGACTCAACTCAAGGAAACAGTCTTTAGTAACGTTGTCCTAAGTTCTGTTAAAGGACTAGAAGCGTGCATCCACCAAGGTCCAAGCACGATCGATTTCCGCACCCTCGCAAAATCAGGACCATTGCCACTAGCCTTCCTTCGCGGTGTCGGACTACCAGACAACGTAATCGACTACCTCCCCTCCCTTCTCAATCAGCCGATCCAGTTCTACTCCTGCTTCATCAGCTACAGCAGTAAGGATCAGGAGTTTACAGAGCGCCTCCACGCTGACCTTCAAGACAAAGGCGTTCGTTGTTGGTTTGCTCCTGAGGACTTGCCGATCGGAGCCAAGATCCGAGTTGGCATTGATGAAGCAATCCAGGTTCATGACAAGTTACTGTTGGTGCTGTCAGAGATTTCTGTGAACAGCCAGTGGGTAGAGCAAGAGGTCGAAACCGCTTTGGAGAAGGAGAGGCAGCAAAACAGGATAGTTTTATTTCCGATCCGGTTGGACGACGCTGTGATGGACTCTAGAGACGGCTGGACGCGATTAATCAAGAACTCCCGCAACATCGGGGACTTCACTCGATGGAAAGACCATGATGCTTATCAGAGGGGGTTGAAGCGGTTGTTACGGGATTTGAAGGCTGTGGAGTAAAGGTACTTTGTGACAGTTCGTCTTTTTGTCAAGGTCTCAACTACGTGAAGATTGATTGAACTTACAAAAAAGCTTTATTGATCTACACCCAACTAGGATAGATGAATACATAACATTAGGTAGCTGTTGTAACCGATGTTATGCTTAAAAACCTTGCAATTCCTATCATGGCACTTTCGTTAGTTGCTGCCCCCATTCTTTCACCAAGAGCCTTTGCCCTGCCTCATCTCGTCGTAGCCCAACAAACCCAAGATATTAGCGGCTGGAATAATACACAGTGGGGGATGACATATGAAGAAATTAGAGCTTTGTACCCAGTTGGTATACTGCAACCAAATCATGGAACCAGCGATTTTGCTAATCACACATTGTTCGACGGGTTTGCTCTTGGTGAATCCCGCTACAGAGTCGAGTTTCATTTTGGAAGAAGCGGAACTTTAGAGAGTGCCATTTTACGTTGGGATCAGAGTGGAGCATCACCCTCCCAAGAGTTACTTAATGCCCTGATCGCCAAATATGGACAACCCGGTGATAACTCAATCCCCTCAGTTGGAATGGCAAGGAAGGTGTGGAACCTGCCATCAACTAAAATAAGTCTGATAATAGTAAATCGACCAGATGGTCAGAGCGTTAATCTTGCCTATAGACGACAAACCATTATGAATAGCATTTAATGAAATCAAAATGGATGTCACTCCTAAACTTCAAGTAGAGAGCAAGTTCCCTGACTGTGTAGTAATGAAACTCCACCTTCAGGTAAAGTCTGAGTCCCCTAAAACATCCTCTCTGTTTAGATTGGGCAAGGCAGAAGTAGTTAACCCTCCAGGAGAGTTAGATCTTAGACTTACTATTGCCTTTGGCGGTGAGCAGGAAATTCAGATACCAGGTGGAAGTCGGTTGGGAGGACGAGCAACATTTGGAGTTAGGAGGGGACAGCTTCGATTTGTCTTCCAAAAGTGCAAATTGCCACTGGAGAAGACTGTCCTCTTAAACCCATTCCGAGTATCAATTGATGTAGAGAGGCAAAAGACTAAATCCAATGAAATTCAAGCAGGGGCAGCATTAGATTCTCGAAGTATCGGGGCGAAAGCGAGTGAAGGATCGGTTGAAAAGACTACTGTCGAGGTTTTTCAGGTTAAGAAGGTAGGCTCTGAAGATAATCCTGCCTGGATTTTTGAAGCCTATGGTAACCGAACTGTTTTGGAGGGAATGCTGAGGGAGACGCTTTTGGGCACTCTCCAAGTTGCTGAACTTCCTTGTGAGATAGCTGCTGATTTTACGGTTCGAGGTGACGATGTTCAGATCACCTGGGGGCAAATTGGGCAAGTTGAAAACATCCATCGCAACAGGCTTGCTTTAATTGAACGAGCGATCGCCCTTCGATACATTAAGCCAATGGTCGAATCGGCTCCTATCTGTCAGGGGAGGTGGAAACATGGCTGAACCTGCTTCTTTTGAAGACCTTGATCAGGCAATTGGTAACGTCCTTGATGCTGAAACGACCAGCTTCTTCGAGTTGGCTGAGATGCTAGGACTAGACCCTAAGCAAGACTTTGCTGGAGCCGATTTATCCGGAACAGACTTCTTTGGAGGTGATCTGGTAGGTGCAAACTTTGCTGAGACGGATTTACGAGGTGCCAATCTTGCTTATGCCAATCTGCAAGGGGCAAACTTTACAAACGCTGATTTGAGTGTCCCCTCCTCTGGCTATCTAGCACGGACTAAAGAAATCAAGCAGCTAATTACCCGCGACCTCGACCTCGCCCGTGACCTTACCCGTGACCTTACCCGTGACCTTACCCGTGACCTCGACCTCGCCCGTGCCCGCGTCCGCGCCCTCGTCTTTGACCTCGCCCGCAACCGTGTCCGTGAGGTCGGCCATGTCCGTAGACTCGCCCACGCCCTCGAAAGTACCGTCGATCTCATCCGCACCGTTGACCTCACCCATGACCTCGACTTCGCCCGTGTCCGTGTCCGTGCCCTCGAACTTGACCTCCTCCGCATCCGTGACCTCGCCCGCGCCCGCGATCGTGACCTCGACAGCATCCGTGCCTTTGTCTATGACCTCACCCTTGCTATCGGAGGTGGGGCAAACCTTTATATGGTTAACCTCACTGGAGCAAGGCTTGACGGAGCTAATGTTGAAGGGGCAATTATGACTGGCTGTACAGGTTTGTCGGATTCTGAGATTGCTGATTTGAAAAGAAGAGGAGCCATTTTCGATAGCGCTCCCGGTGATCGATCAGAAATGCGTGTACCAGTCCCCAGTTAAGCCTTTAAGACAGAGAAGTTGAAGATTAGAGAGATGGCATTTTCTCTAACGAACTGCACTATGGCAGTGATTCACAAGCCCGTCCATTGCCATCCCCGTCCAACCGATGTGGATCAGACCGATCGCCATTCAACACGGCTTGAGCCTCTGCCTGAGTTGAGAAGTCAGAGCAATCGAGATCCCCTGATTGACTGGTAGAGGAAGGTCTTGCAGTACCAGGTGTGGAGCTGCTACCTCCCCGTCGATAATCCCAAGGCATCACAGGGTTGGACTGGCTCCAGAAGCCTAAGCGTTGCTGCTGGGCATTGGCTTCAGCATTAAGGTATTCCTGTCCGTTCTGGCAACCGCTTAAGTATTGGCGGTAGACGACTGCCCAACCCTCCCTCACCATCTGTAGGTTGATAGATTGCCCATTACGGTAGACCTCGGCAACGGTACGACCGTATCTGTCTGTATCCACCGTTCTAAGGCCAATAGAGGCTCCTCTGGGGAGGAGTTGCCCTAAGCGTTCAGCAGCACTACTTCCGGTTGCTTGGGAGGACTCTGGTGCATCAATACACGTCAACCTGACAGTAACCGTCTGCCCTCCTGCATGGACTCGCAAGGTATCCCCGTCCCCTGTAGAAACGACAGTAGCAGGGGTGCGGTTAGCCTGGGGAGTGCCGACTTGGGCAAGGGTGGTCTGTGGATTCGATAGGCAACCACCTAAGCTGAGGGCGATCGTACTGATGGCTAAGACGGCTGGCAGGTTGCGGTAGGGCATGGATGCTTTATGGTAGCAATTCCATTGCAGTGTTCCCCTTTTCGGGTATAACGGGTCATGCTGAAATTAAATCCTGGGGATTAAAGGTACTGCTTCATCAATTTTCTGGATTAGATTGACATCCAGACTCTTCTAAGCCAAAACATAGACTTAACGTTCCACTTCAAAGTCACTTATGAATGTTTTCCTCAGTTGGTCTGGGCATCGCAGCAGGGCTGTAGCCGAATTATTAAAGAAATGGCTTAAGTGTGTGCTTCAGGCTTCAACCCCTTGGATATCCTCGGAAGATATTGATCGGGGATCTCTTTGGTTCTCAGAGTTGCAAGATCAATTGAAGGATACGTCCACAGGTATCATTTGCCTTACAGCGGACAACTTGACAAAACCTTGGCTTCTCTTCGAGGCAGGGGCTTTAGCAAAAGGGCTTTCTTCATCTAGGGTCTGTACTTTTCTAATAGATATTGATCCTTCTCTTGTGCAGAATCCCTTAGCGCAATTTAATCATACGATGCCTACAAAAGAGGGCATGTGGCAATTGGTAGCCTCTCTTAATAAGAGGCTAGAAGACCGCCAACTTGAATCGGAGGTATTAAAAAGCGTTTTTAATACTTACTGGACACAATTTGAGAAAGATTACTTAATGATTCTGGAAGAACATCCTATTGGCGAAAAAATGCCCCGGCCAGATGACAGTTCGCTCTTACAGGAGGTCTTACAGACAGTACGTACCCTAGATCGAAGGCTGCGGGGGGTAGAATCGCAAGCTTCCAGGAAAGGCATCAGACCGGAAGATCCGAGGCATAAATTCTCGGTTCAGGTAAGGAGAGACCTCAACTTCCTACGAGGAAAAGCACAAACTTTGGTAGAGCCACGAGTTCTGGGAGAAGAAGAAATAAAGCAACTGTTCCAGGAGACTTTTGAAGATGACTCTTGTGATAACACATCGTCGATAGATGATTCTTAGGAGTTGGGTAAGCAATTGTTGTGAAGACCTATAGCCTCGAAAGAAAGTAGGTTTGTAGGACACATTGGTGTAAACGAGGATTTTACATCCGAGGCTAGTTTCAGACGTTATTTGATCAGCTATTTCTGATCGGTTCAAAGCCTTCGTATCTCTTGTTTTCTGGGATGATCGAAGTGTATTTGAAAGGAACTATTAGTTGTGGACATTGAAGAGTTCGAGAGACAACTCCAAGCAAAGGATCAGGCACTTCAAGAAAAGGGTCGGCAATTAGCGGAATTAGGGTCACAGCTCCAAGGCTATCAGAAGCAGCTTGAAGCGGCAGAGGGAAAGATCAAGACCCTCAGTAATGATGATGTTATCTCATCCGTCTTGGACGACTTAGTAAGCGCTCAGGAGCATTATGAGGAGTTGCTAGCCAAACAAGCTTTTGAGTTTGAATTGAAGCGATCTGGTCTCTCCGAGGAAGAAAACGAGTACGTTGATCCTATTGATTTACTTTGGCAAAACCATAAAGGACATTTAGAGCTAAAGGGTACGACCCTGAGACCTATCGGAAGCAAGCAGACGCTCTCAAATTACATTGAACGAAGAATTAAGAGCAACAAGCATGAGGGAGCCTTCTTCCAGTCTCCAGAAGAAATCCAAGAGGAAAATCAGGATAAATCAGGGAAGCCAGTGGTCTATACCCGGAACGGTCAAATTAACTTGCGGGGGACTGGGTACAGTTTGGAGGATGTTGCAACCGGAAAGGTAACGATCCGGTCGTCAAAGTAACTTTGGAGAACTTTTTTGAGAGCAGTTGAGAATGGATGCCAATATTTTCAAAGGGTTAAGCCCTAAAAAAATTCAAACGATCTCCCTGCTCTGCCAGGGGGAATCTCAGGCTGAAATTAGCAAGATTGTTGGGGTCGCTGAATCCACTCTTTGTCGCTGGAAAGCTGATCCTGAGTTCGAGACTGCCCTCAAAAAGGCTCAGAGAGCCAGTAGGGAGGAGGGTTTTGCAGCCGCTACCTCTCTATTGGCTAATGCCGTTCCCCAGGCTGTGATGAAGGCTTACGAGTTGATGGAGGGGAAGAGTTCCCCCAGCATTCAGCTCAGGGCTGCTCAATTGCTCTTAGATTACGGGTTTAGGGTGCATCAGGGAGACTTAGCAGCCGACATTGAGGAACTTAAGGGTATGGTTGCTCAATTGATGGGTGATCCGAGCTTACAAAAAGCTTTAGGGGAGGTTTCCGATGGCTATTAGGATGTCCCCGGAGAAGCTTAAAGCGACGATCGCAGACCTCCGGCAGTATCTTTCCCCTGCCCTGGAGAGGCTCAAAAAGACCGCGCCAGAACGCAGCCGGAGGCAGAAGATCCGAGCAATGAGTAAAGAGCAACTGTTGAGGCGATCGGATCTTTTGGATCATCCAGATTCAGCCGTACTTATGCCCTATCTAAAAATCCTGCCCCGGCATGAACAGATCAGAATCTTGCTGGATGTGGATATTGCTACCCCGCAGGAGCCTATTGAGCAAATAGATGAAGCCGAGATGATCCGGGCTTATTTAGATTCGTGCGGGATTAAAAAATAGAGTAGGGGTAGATTCTGAGTTTGACCCAGGAGAGGTCAAGAATGCCCTCGATTTCAGTTGGATAAAGTTGAGGTGATAGGATATCCGCAAAAGATTGCGGAGCTTCTACCATGCAGACTCAATGGTACTTGTGTGAAATTGGCAGTTACCCAGAGCATGAAGGGGATCACCTGAAAAAAGCTGACAATCTCTCTGTTCAGCACCCTGATATCTTTTTTGGAGATATCTATGCCATGTTGGAAGGCAGTGCGGTTATCGAGAGAAATAAAAAAGGTGAAGGGGATTGGTACGTTTGGCTTCCTATAATCCCTCGCGTCGGGGATACGTTGCAGTTTGCAGGATGGCAAGTGCAAGTATCTAGAGTCATTTTAAGTACTGACTGGAACAGCAAAACAGGTATCAAAGAAGGGCTTTTTGTATCGGCACGTATCAGTATTCGAGATGATGTTATCCCTGAACTGGTCGATGCAAGATTTTCAATAGATTCTAAGTGTAGTAAAGGGGTTCACAAATGGGAAAGCTTTGCACGTCGGGGACTTGACCAGCAATATTACGCATGGGAACTGAAGCATGAGGACTACATAGAAAGTACAGACGAGAATGGAGAGAACTATTATCGTTGGCATACCCGCATCCGTCCTGTAGCAGGAGATATTATCTCAGTACAAAATAGACGCTGGTGCGTTATTGCTGTAGAGCTAAGTAGCGCAAATTCCTCAGTGGATGGGCAATTAGATCTTCAAGAAGCCCATTAAAACCCATCAACAGGGCTGTAGAAGTCACTCCGGGGAATGCAGCCTGAACAATTGAGGGAACGTTAAAGAGGCTCCCTCAAGCCTCTTTTTTTGATCATCTCTCGATTTTTCTCTGTGAGTAAGATATCGCTGATGGGTGATGGCGATCGGGGGCTGCGGGAGAACAGGGTAGTACTGCATTACTAATCAAAGTAATCTACGGTAACTTGGTAGGGATTTAGGGGTATCAACTTGTTATGACAAGAAGTGTTAGGGACTGCTAGGGGCAGGGTTCGATCGCCACATGCCTAAGCCTCTGTGCAACGCCCATCTAATGCCCCTGTGGAGAGGCTGATCACCCTATCAGGGGCATTGAGCCAAACAGGGTAATGAAGATTGCTCCGAGTGCAGTAAAGCACCGCTGGCAGGTCTGCGGGGGAACCGATCGCAAGCCAGATCAGGGTAGGGAGCAAGTGGGTCATGGGTGGGGGTTGTTTAACAATGAATGCCGTTTGTACCGCTCAGGGGGTCTTTTGGGGGTCTTCTGGGGGTCGTACCCTGCCCCGTACCGTTTATTATTTCCTTCCACTCCCTCTCCCCCGTTTTTAGCACCCTAATAAGCCTAATAACAACCTAATGGGGAACCTAATAGGGAGCCTAATAGCCTTTTCAGCCGCTCATTAGGTCGTTATTAGGTCGCTATTAGGTCGCTATTAGGTTGCTCTAAAGTTCTTAAAACCCGCGTGGAACAAGGTTTTCAGGGCTTATTAGGTTCCCCATTAGGTTCATTAGGTCGCCTTTAGTATATTTTCATTAGGAGAAATTTATCCAAAGAGATAAAATAGAAAGATTAATTTTTATATATAAAAAGAATAATCCTAACAGCGGATTTATAGAGAGTTTCTTCTTTATTAGGTTCCCTCTATATAAATCCTTTTTTATGATTATTCTTTTTATATATAAAAATACTTATTCTTCTTTCAGCATCTCTTCTTTTTAGACAGACCCAAGGGGCGACCTAATGAACCTAATGGGGAACCTAATAACCCGTGAAAACGTTATAGGGAGAGGATTCTAGCTATTTCAGAGCAACCTAATAGCGACCTAATAACGACCTAATAACAACCTAATGAGCGGCTGAAAGATCTATTAGGCTGCTCATTAGGCTGCTCATTAGGTTGCTCATTAGGTCGTTATGCCTATAAAAAATCCCCCAGCAGGAGCAAGGGGATAGGGTAGGGAGATAGGGTGTTTAGAATGGTACCTCTGCGATTACTTCAACTGACTCAAAAGGTACGTAGACCGGATTCCCTAAGCCGTTCCTCAAAGTAACTCCTGAGTGATCCGCTTCATTTACCTCGTAGGTCTGCCCAAAAATACACCCTCCAGGGATCAGCTTATCTTTTTTGAAAACCACAGTATCCCCCGGATGAATCCTGTTTTTTGCTGAATCTGCTTGTTGTCCCTCTTTTTCCGCAATGTTAGGAGCCTTCAGCTCTGCTCTGAAAGCATTCACCACTTCAGCGCTTAAAGCCTCCCTAGAGAGGGTAGAGGGGGTCTCCAGCCAGCGGAACTTCTGACTGCTGCCCACACCACTCAACTCCCCTTTTCCGGAAGGGAATTCTCCTTCAGCGATCGTTCGGAAGGTATCCCGGATGAGATCGACTGACCAACTTTTCTTCTGTTTGTCGCTTAAACTTCTCCTAACTACTCCTGCGGTAACCCAACCTTCTCCATCCTTCCTCATCTGAGACTTGGAAACAGACATTACCTTCTGCATAATCTCTGTCACGGGGGAGTCTCCCTCCTCTCCATCAATCATTTGATAAATGAATTTAGCTTGGCTACGGGAGAATGCCTCGATTTTCATCGCCTTGATAACCGTTTCCCTGCTAATTTGAGCAAATTCAGAGGCACTAGGGGAGATACCTGTTTTGTTCTGTTCCCTATCCCACATCTCGATGACGTGCAATGCTCCAGCAATTTTCAGTAGTCGCCCTTCGCCTTTAGACCAAATTGCTTTCATCCGAGGATCACTATCGGTAGTCTTCCGATCTTCAAAGAGGTTGTAGGCTGCTGCAAACTCTCTCCGCGCAGCCGCATCTAATCTGTACTCAAGTGGTGGAAGACTGTCTACAAAGGAATAAAGGCTGCTAAGGAGATCAATCAGTAAAGGCTCTTGATCGGTATCGTCGTTTGCCAGATCATCGGGATTTATGTATCCTGCTGTCTCCGGCTGATAGACCATTAAAAACCGAGCAAAAGTGCCCTCTGAATCCATCGGATCTTTTCGGAGCAGTTCCGCCAGTTTTTCTAAGAGAATTGCTCCGAAGTATCCGAAGATTTGCTCATGAGTTCCTTCAGTGCTTGCCGTGGATGCCCTCAAACTGCTATCCCGCTTCCCATCGTAGAGCTTAAGAAAGTTTTGCCGAGCCTTACCTTTGCCTCCGGTGTATTGATTCTCCGAGGCGAATTTGCCATACATCTCATCATCCGATCCAAAAGTGCCTTTATAGGGCTGCCGAGCATGAACAGCTCTTAAAGCTTCCTCTGTATAATCCTCCACATGGAAGATTCTAGGGGCTGGCTCAGGGGGCAACTCTCCGTCTGTCACTTCTAATTCCGGGAACTCTTGGATTACAAGATCCTGCCAACCTGGAGGTAGGCTCTTTCCGCCACAGTCATCTTTGAGGCTTTGGAGGGAGTTTTCATAGTCCCCCTTCAAGCGCTTCCAAGCTTTTAGCTCTTTCTTATAAATCTCCGCATATTTCTCCTTTAGTGGGGCTAGAGGGTGATCTGCGATCATCTTCATTGCAGGGGATTTTTTCTGCCCAGTGTGAGCAGACATCATGCTGTAAAGGTTGGGGACAACGCTAAATTTGCTTTTCTTGCTTGCGGTAATCCATGTTCCCGAAGAAAACAAGCTACTCAAAACGGGGAGGATTCCCAGTAGAAATACCTCGCTTCTTACAGCTAATCCCCCCTCCCCAGATAGTTCCCGGATGGCGTAGCTAAGAACGGGCGGCACAATTTCATCTAAATCGAGACTCCTGTGCATCTCTCCCAGGATTAAAGCGGCTTGCTTTCCGGAAGCCGCTACTTTGCGATCGGTAAGTGCTTTTTTCTTGATGGATTGAGCTAATCCATCAATTTGGTAAGCCAACCGAGGGTTTTGTTTTACGAGGTCTAATTTGAGTTCAAATTCGGCTACAAGATCGATATCATCTTGAGCGTAGAACTGCTTAAGCCGTTGGGAGATCTCCTCTGTAGAAGACTCTTGCTGCTTTTTACTCTCAACTACCTCAGCTTTAGCTTGCTTTGCCTTTACGACTGGGGGGGCTTGAAGCTTTGCCTCTTGTTCCGCAGTAGTCTTCCCTTTAGCGTTTGCGCTTTCGGCTGCTTCCAGTTCCTCAGCTTCCGTCAGAACGGCACTCCAGAAGCCCTCCAATTCCTTAGCAGTGATCCGCCAATTGTGAGACAGAAGCCCTTTTAAGAGGCTTTCCTGTTCCTCTAGAGGTCTGTTTTCGTCTTCTTTGAAAAATTCCCCTACCCTCACCATCAGGACTAGAACTGCCGCAGTCATTTGTTTACTGGAAAGATCATCTTCCGCAGTAATTCCTTTGATCACGGCCTTGCTTGCCGGAGATACCCCTAGCAGCCCCCGATGGTAGTCCGAAAGCTTTACAAGGGTAGCGATCGTTCGCATGGAGCCGCTTTTCTGTCCTGGCTTCAAGGCATCGTATTTTTTCCCGGCGTTCCAGGCTTTATCCGGGCTGTTGCCGAACCTTTCCACTATTAGCTTTCTTCCGGTCGCATCTCCTTCAAAATGGTGATGCACTGCCATTAGGGAGGCTATGGCATCCTCATGAGTGCCCGACCCAGGTTTGCCTCTTCTGGGGATGAAGGAGAGCATTTCCCGAATTTGGTCTTCCGAGAATTCTCCCCCTTTCTCTTTAGAAGCGGAGACAGGAGAGAGGCTGGAAGCTTCCTCAAACAGTTTGGCCTCAAAAAGGTAGTCACTATCCAGGAAGGCATTTGGATTTACAAGCGGGAATACTGCGTTTCTATTCCCGTAGAATCCTTGCCCGACATTGGCAGAAGCAGGATCACCCCCTCCCAGGTCTGCCAGTACCTTCTTGCAAAGATTTCTAAATAGGTCGGGATCTTCAACCTCAGTAGCAAGGGGGAACACAATCCGGAATCTATTCCAGTCCTCGGTATGATTGACCGAGGTATAAATTAGCCCTCCGGCTTCCTGAACCAATGGATGCTCTAGAGCCTCCTCGATAGTTAGCTCTTTTTTATAAACCTTGATTGTGTAGCCTTGGGCATCCTTAACGGGAATCCCAAAAGCGTCTTTTTTGATCTCGGAATTGTCGATGTCAATGACAACGCATTGAGCTTGGATGAAGTGTTGTTGGTCTTTGATGCCGTCCTTTAGAATGCAAGGACAAATACCATTCCCAGTCTTTACAATGGTTTGCAGGGCTTCTACAGTGCCTTGTAGGGTCTCCCAAGGATTCGTCCAATTAGAGAAGTTTCCCCAGTCTGAGCCGTCTTCCTTTTTATTTTTATCAAAAACGAGGGGATTAATACTGTAAGAGAAGTGGAATCCTTCTCCGTTAATCATTTCCGGGCTTTCAATTTCTGCTTCGAGTGAATCCCCGGTAACTGGGTCGGGATTCTGGCATTGGATCGTGTTGCAATTTTGATCCGATTCGGTATAATGGATATAAGCTGACATTTCTTCCCTCCTACAGGAAATTTGTTGGTTATCTGTCGAAAAAATCTTTTTATTTGAGATTCCCTGAGTGTTTGCCGCACTTGGGGAATTTTCGCTTTCTGGCTTAGGAGCCAGTTGGAGCGATCGGCTTTTGTTGCCGTTGGGATTGCTGCTGTTGCAGCCATTCAGATAATCCTTCATAAAGAAAGCTCGATTTCGAGCGGTATCCTCCTTTTCTGCATAAATCTGCAATTACTTCCGCCTCAAAAGGACTAACCATTATTGAGATGGTTTGGTTCCTTGGATTTTCTTTTGCTCTATTAGGCATTGGTTTTCTCCTCCGATTGCTTAAGTTTAAGTTGATTACCCCTGGGTTTTCAGATTTTCAAGATCAGGATTTTTAATTTTCCTGATCGGTTGGGGTTGTCTCTTGTCCCCATACGTCACTCTAGCACAGCTTTTTCTATTTTTTGAAAAGGCTGGAATGATCTGTTCATAAGGCTTCCAGTCACTTTTAATAAGATTTGATTGTTTGTCAACACATGGGAGTTTGTATTAACGTGTTGACAAATAATCAAAAGCATTGTCTTAGCTAATCCTCTTCTTTTTTGAATAATTTCACGGGGTTCGTTTCAGGAAAATCCCCTTTCTCTTTGGCAAATTCGATCGCCTTCTTTATTAAAAAAGACGCTAGACCTGCAACAGGTCTTCCATGCTCGTTCGCCCAAGCCTCTAGATCCGCTAAATCATCCTCCTCCAAAGTCACGTTGATTCTTGTGGGTCGGGGCATCTCTCTACTACCTCTAAATCCGAAAAGATCATACATCTTCTAGTCTCCCTTAGATGTTCATTGCATCCACGATCAGATTGATCCAAAATCTGATTAGATTATACATCTACTACCATCCACTTGTGTTATATTGGTGTACATGGATGGTTACTGATGGTTAACTACTAACCACTGACCTCCACCGATAACCACTTATGGAGAATTTTCAAGGATGCCACTATCCACAAAAAGGCAAGCAGAAGCCACAAAAGATACAGCAGAAGCCCTTACACGGACAGTCGTGGCTCTGGACGCTGGAAACCGCTTTATTAAATGGATTGATGCTTCTGGACGAATTCAGTGCATCCCCAGCTACTACAAAAAAGTAGAAGACTGGGAAGATGCAGAGGCCAGTGAGACATCCATCGTGATCGAACACGGGGGCGATCGTTACACGATCGGCTCAGATGCCCAATATCAGGCAGGTTCAGCCACCTTTGAGGATGATAAATGCCAATTGGTTAAACTGCTCGGTCTGGTAGCGATCGAACCTAAAGCAGGGCAGAACCAAGTAATTATTGAAGACCTCCGGATCATGCTTCCAGACTCCCGGAAGGCTGATTCTGTAAGCCATTTGAAGCGATTGGAAGGCTCTATTACCTTCAAGCGAAATGGGGTTGATGTTTACACAATGGTAAAGCGGGTTTCCCCGATTGATGAAACGAAACCCGCTTATCGATATGCCCTGGCAAACGGCCTTTTTCGCTTCCCTAAGAAGCACTTGGGAGTCATTGATTTAGGTGGGGGTACGGGCATCGCTCGGCTTTACACGCCCACCGGAACCATTATCCGGCAAGCCGATTGCATTCTTCCCGGTACGTTTGCCCTGGCACAACGGATTGCAGCCGCTCTTAAGCCGGAAATGGATTACAGTCCGGATCTCGGCTTAATTATGGATGCGATCGAAGCTAACGAATTTACTTACGGGACAACGGGTAAGCCCTTCCAAGCCCACTTTGAAAAGGCTCGTCAGCAATGGCTTGACGAAATCCGCAACAAAGTAAAAACGGCTTGGGCTTCCTATTGGAGCGAACTGGCTGAAGTGCTTATTGTTGGTGGGTCTGCGCCTCTCGCCCAACGTTTTGAGGTGATGACAAACGGTCGTTTTAAGGTTGCTCCAAATCCCCAGACGATCGCACTTCGGGGGATGTTGCAGTGATGAGAATCCAGGTAAAAGACGCGGATCAGCCCACTTTGCAGGAGATGCAGCAAGCGACAGGGCTTCCTAATGCCTCCGACGTTCTTACATTGCTGCTCCGGAAGTACGGGAGAGACTTTATCAACTGGTTTTCCTCTGAGGGGGCTTCCCCTCCTCCCCCAAACCTCCCTCCTGTAAGCACTTCAGAGTTTACCCCGGTTTTCGAAAACCCTTCTGAAAATGACGATTTACCCCCCATTGAGTTTTGAGGATTTACATCATGCAAGCAGTCCAAACGGTTTACTCAAACGGAGTAACGGTTACAGAGAACCCGGAAGCCCTCGTTAAATTCCGAAAACTGCAAGATTTCCTCTCTAAACGAGGGATTACCCCTAAAAAAGGGGCTTCAAAGTAACTTTGAGCTAATTTCCCTCTGATTTACGACCGATACCGAACCTTGAGAACTGCATAGCCACCAAACAACCCTGGGGAGTAGTGGCAACCGTTCACTCATTTAGGAGAAAACTATGTTCAATTCGCTTTCCATCTTGGAATTGCTGCGTTCCGATCCGGATCATTTCCGATCGCTGGCAGCATTCGCAAAAGACAACGTTCGAGTAGTTCCGAACCTCGATCGCCCCGTATCAGTGGATTCAGACGGAACCAACTGCTACATCCGTCCGGAGGTAGCA
The DNA here is from genome assembly GCF_015207605.1 of Oculatella sp. LEGE 06141. GTDB lineage: Bacteria > Cyanobacteriota > Cyanobacteriia > Elainellales > Elainellaceae > Oculatella. Next base: position 6,307 of record NZ_JADEWO010000071.1, on the reverse strand, counting down.
GAGGGGCTGCAAGAGGCTCTAATGCTCCTCAGTAAGGCATTTGAGGACATTCAGCTATGAGTTATCCCTCATTGGTTTTAGAGGGCTTGCTGGGGCTTTTAGCCCTGTCCTGTGTCCTTTACTTGTTCACTCCCTCCCAGTCCCTTAGAGGACTACCGGAGGGCATCACTTTAGAAGATTTAGAGGAGATTCGATGAAATATTTAATGCAAAGCGCAGTCAGGGTTCTGGCTGTTGCGATCGGGCTAACTGCCCCATTCTTGAACGTGATTCCTGCGGAGGTTGAATACCGTTACCCCAGTCCTCCCATATACGAGAGGCTCAACGGCTTGATGATTCAGTTAGCGCTCCCCTGGAGCCTTATCGGGGCAACTTCAGCCCTGGCTCTGGCAGATGTGGGCATCAGAGCAGCCGCAACTAAAAAGGATGAATCTACCTTAATGAGACTGCAAATGAGACTACGGGATAGAGACCTCTCCCCGGAACTGGCAGACTCTTATACCCAGGTCTTAGGAGACCTTTTAGCAGATCAAAAGGAAGAAAATCATGGATGAGAAAAACCTTTTAGGGAATGACCTCTCCTCTCTCCCGGATAATGCCGGAGAAACCGCATTCTCTCGTTATCCGGGAGAGGAAAACCCACAAGAAGGGAGAGGGCTGAAACCCTCATTATTCCGTTGGTGGAGAAGTGCGGATAATGGCAAGATGTTCCCCATTTGGATAACCGGATTGACCATCTTAGCTATCCCGTTCTTGCGGGGAATGATGACCCCAGAAGCCGCAGTTCCCGACCCCATTGAGACCCCTATTGAGACAGCAGAGTTTCAGGTTGAGACGGTAGAAGATAGCCCGATCGCCAGGGCAAAGCAAGAGCTGCTGACTGAACTGGGGGCAGGGGAAGAAGCAGCCTTGCAGACATTGGCGATCGGCTATTTAGAATCCGCTGATCGGCTGCTGGAGGAGACCGGGGGAACTGTTGAGTACAAAGGCAAGACCTATCGATTCCGTCCGGAGCGGTGGCTTCAAAATCAGCTTAACGATCGCTCCTTTGAGCTTAAGAGTCTCGACCAAGGGCAAATCCGATGGGATGCAGGATCAGCCCGGAAATATGCGGCTATCGCTTTTGAGATTAAAGCTTTGCAAATTGCGATCGAATCGACCCAGAACGGGGAGGTTCCCAGGGTTGCCCCAAGCATTGCAACCGAACGAATTCAATATGCAGTGGAAACTTATCGAGGGATGGTGAAAAACAGTGAATAGGACGAAAGATAAAGCCGCTCATGGGTTGCTTAATTTAGGTTTGGTGCTGGCTGCGGGGGTTGCCTTAAGCTCTAACCTCAGCCTTCCCTTAAAGTTACCCCTTACCATCCTCTTATCTTGGGGAGCCATAAAACATCAGCGGACTCACGAACTGGCTCCTGCTGATTGGCTGATGGGAGTCGCCAGTGCCACTAAGGGGGCTACTTCGGAATTGGACTTCTTAGCAGGGAAAGCATCCGATCGCTTCAACTTCAAACCTTTAGAGAATAAGCGAATCAAACCGTTTGTACATTTCATGAGAGATTTGGACGACCAACTTAAGGTAATGGGGATTGATGCTGAGGCCATGTATCGGCGGATTTCTTCCGGGGACATCCGAAACACCATTTTCGGGGGCATTAGCCGAGAGGGTAAATCCATTGCAGCCCACTTTGCTTTACACCTCTGGCTGAAGGCGAATCCTAATTTAGTGGTGTGGATCTATGATCCGAACTTCCGGATGGGCAAAGACACTGATTTCTTGCCTACTTGGTGTGGAATCCCTGAAGGTCTTCCGCAGCCTGGGGAGATGCGATCGTGCGTTGTCACTAACAAGGATGACTTTAAGATTTTGTGGGGTCGCTACTATGCCTCCTTCTGCCATCGGAGGAGGGAGAAGATAGACGGTCGGCATCCAGAAGGATTCGAGCATCTTTTCATTATTGAGGAGTCAACTTTCCTGTTTACCCCGGATATGGAAGCGGAGGTTAAGCAACTGGGAGAGGTTGCCACTCAAGGCCAGAAAATGAATGAATTTATCTGGTTTGTAACCCACACCTTAACCAAGACAGAATGGAACCTCGATCGCTCCACTGTCCGGCAGTGCAACGTATTGATGGGAGTGAGGATGGCGGAAGACTCTTATCAAAAGGCAGGCTCCCCGCAGTCAATGAAACACCCTTCGGATAGGGCAAAGCAATACATCCAGACGCTAAAAGGCAAAGACCAACAGGGCTTTCTCACCAACATGGAGTTTGGGGATTCCTACTTCCCCCCTCCACCTATCCAGGGGACGAAGGATCTGGAATTTGAATTTGTCTTTGATGAGGTACCGGACGAACTCCAAAAAGAATTTGATGCCCGTTTGCAGAACCCGGATATCAAAGAGGCGATCGATCGCTACTTAACCGGGGAATTGGAGGCGGATGGAAGCCTTTCTCCAAAAAAGCAATTATTCAAGATTGTTTGGGGCAAGTCTTACAACTCCAAATCCTACAAACGAGAAAGCGACATCCTTAATCGATATTTAGCAAAAGCTGAGGAGGCTTAATTTCATGGGACGTTTCATTTTGGCTTTGATTGTTTTTGGGCTTGTGAATGCCCTAGTAGCAGAGGGGGCACTGAACCTCCCCAGATCTGGGGGAGCGGTCGGTAGTTTCCTGGGGGAGGGATTGGAATTGATCTTCCGAACCCGTCCAGCTCCCCCTGCGGAAAACCAAGACAGCCCGTTTGCAGAGTAGTAGTTGGGGGAATCAATCCCCCATTCTTTTTTAGGAGAAAAATCGATGCTTGATATTGATGATGATATTTTCCCAAACCTAATTATCTTAGGTGCGGTGTGTTGGGGGCTGTACCTCCTCAATCCGCAATTCAAACAATTTGTGCATGTTCGGATTCAACCTTGGTGGAATTCCTATCAGGAGCAAATCCAGTTAGGGGAGACAATCGACAACTTTTTTGAGGGCTTGACCAATGTTGACTGAGGAACAATCCAAGGAATTCCTAGAGGCAATGAAAGGGCTGCAAGAGGGGCAGAAGCTTACGGCTCAAGCCCTAACCAAACAATTGGAAGCCCAATATTTCCAAGCAAAGATCATGCAACGGCAGATCCGGAGGGCTTCCGCAGTTGCCCGATGGTATCTAGCAGCCGCTTCCGTCGCGGTTGTTACCCTAGTCTCGATCGCCCAGCCATTTATGCCAAAAAATCAATCGGCTGTAGAGGTTCCCGAAGGGCAAATTTCTTCCCCTGCTTTTCGATATTTTCAAGGAGAAACCCTGAAGAAAGGAGACTCACTGGGGGCTTATCAAGTTGGGGATATTGTCGGAATGCGGACAGACCCCTTTAATGGCGAACAACGGATGCACAACGGTGTGGACATAAGAACCCCTAGCGGAACCGCTTTACACGCCCCAGGAGCCATTACAGTGGCTTGCAAGGAAGAGACTGGTATGGGCCGGTATGCAGAGTTTACGTTTAATGATCGGCGGATTCTTTTAGGTCACTTACAAAGCTGTGTACCGGGCAGAGCAAACACGGGGGACACGATCGCCTATTCCGGCAACTCTGGAAAGCGGACAACCGGGGCACATCTTCATTTTGAAGTGTGGCAAAATGATCAGCCGCAGCAAGTAACCAAGTCCCTAGCGGAAGCCGTTGTACTGAATCAGCAACTTCCCAACCTCCGAATCAACGGGGGCACCTATCAAGGTTTATCGGATGAGCAGAACCAAGTCGCATCTGCCTACGTCTCCAAAGGTCGGGAAATGGAAATGAGCGATCGGGAAATTACGATCGCTCTCATGACTGGGCTGCAAGAATCCGGACTGAAGAACCTGACTCACGGGGATGATTGGTGGTTTGCAAAATGGGGTTGGGGGAAGTCTGATAGTCTCGGTTCGTTACAGCAGCGGGATAGCTGGGGATCTAGAGAATGCCGTCTTGATCCTGCTTGTGCTGTAGAGCTTTTCTATAACGCCATGAAAAAAGTCCCCAACCGAGATGCAATGTCTCTCAATGATGTAGCAGCCACAATCCAACGTCCCGCAGCCCAATACAGGGGGCACTATGCCAAGCATGAAAACAAAGCGAGAGAGATCCTGTCCCGCTATTAAAAAACGATTGACAAAGAGTAACCCCGCAGCTCCGGTTAGGGCTGCGGGGTGTTTTTATGTCTTCGGGCTTCTACCCCGATTGTTACTTGGTCTGAGCCGTTCTGTTCCAGGCATACCGAACTGCTACCAGGCAAAGACTGGTAGCTAGTAGCAGGGCAGTGGGTTGTCCCCCAACATCCAAAACTTTGAACACAATCCGCTCAGTAGAACCGATCGCAATCTCGGCAAGATGGGGAACTCTGGAATTTTCGAGAGGAGGAGAAGACGAAACCAGTACATAGGCACCAGGAGCTTTTGAAGGAGGGGGAAGGGTGAGCATTGATAAGTATTCCTCATGTTACGTTGAATTCCCTATCCAAGCCCTAGCTATGTTGCTATACTCACGGCACAAGAATAAAACAGAGTCCTTAAGACCCAAAAAGAGCATAGCCTTTGTTTATCTAGGGCTTGTCAGGGGTTTTGAGGGCTTTTTTATTTCCCTCGAGAGTAGACGCTTTTTGCGTCTGCCATATTTAAGCACATGCACGAATTAATTCGGCTCTACAAATCCATAAATAGGGGTTTATGTATTTTTGGGAGACCCTGAAGTAGCATCCCTAGCGTAGTACCTTTGAACTAACGACAGTAGAGCTGCTCTACGTTGCAATTCAAACTTGGCTTTGTAGTCGAGTAGGGAATTTCTTCTAGGCATGAACACCGCAAAGCCTTTGGAATTTGCGCCATCCATCTGATTGCCATCAAAGAAGAGAGATTTTGTGCTTCTTAATCTGCTCTTTCATAAAATGATTCAGCCAATATTTTTCCATCTCATTGGCGAAGTCCACCAATTCCGCCGCAACTTCTAAGGTTCTGCGGGGTTATTTTTTGCTTCAAAGTAACTTTGAAATATCAAAAAGGAAGTCTATCCAAATAACTCTGCCATAACTTTTTAGATACTTCCACTTTCCAATACCTTTTTACCGCACCGATCTGTACATGGTCTGAGGATAATTGATATTTCTCCGCTCTCCTTACCCAGGTTGTATAAGCAACCCAGGCTAGCTCCCAATTTCGGCAGAGCTGTACCGTCATCACTGACCCCGTTGATTTACCAGGGTTTCTACAACGTCCAGCAGACGATCTACCTGCCGATCGCGTCTGTTGCCCTCGGCTTCCATGCGATCGAATCCGTTCTGCATGAGATTTTTAAGCTCCACAACCCCCTCAGAAAGTTTGGCGGTTTGGTGGGTTAGCGTCTCTAGGTTTTCTCCGATCGCAGCCATCCGATTCTCAAAAGTCTGCTCGAAGCGATCGAGTCTTAAGCTGATTGCTTCTTGTCCTGAGATGATTGCGTTCTCTTTTGAAAATTTCGGTTCTGCCATAAGGGTTACTCCTGCGGTGATTTGATTTTAGCGCTGAGGCATGTGTTTTTTTAAGGGGAGAGAAATTCATTAACATTTTATTCGGCTGGATTAAGCATTGCTTTGTCCCTCCCTCTGCCACTCCAAAAGATCGGTCAGTCCGATCTCTTGAGTCTTAGTCTCCGGGAGAGCAAGGGCATTCAGAGCGGCAAGAACTTCCTCTAAACGATCGCCATCAATCCGAGGCATTACAACCGAATTACGCAACCCTGTGATTGTGGCAGGACGGACTTTTAAGAACTCTGCCAGATCCTTACCTTTGATGCGATGCTTTGCCATCAGCTCATTTAGATTCCACCTGATCACGGTCTGAGCCATATAAATTACTCCTTTAGCTTATCTGTTTACAGTATAACCTATTTTGTTACGCTTAAAACGTAATTAATTAATTAAATAAGAAATTAATTACGATTTAACCTTGACAATTTACGGTTTAACCGTAATAATAAGAAGTATGGGAAGCAACCCAATAGCCCACCGGGGGCAGACAAATCCCGGCCTCATCCCCAGGGAGATAAGTAAAACGATACCGGAGCTAACCGGGATAGAAACAGCGAGTTGCTTTCTCCAAGTTTTTTTACTGGCATCGCTACAAAAGCCGCTAATTATTCAGGAGAGAAAAATCAAATGGACTTCATCATCACCGCTACAGTCTTTGGTTCGATCGCTTACTTCGCTATTGGTTTCGGCTTGCACCTAAAAGCCAAGTGGAAGGGGGTAGGGAAACCCAAAGTAACTTTGGAAGCCTCTGAGGTTGCCGAAGTTTACCCCCAGGAC
>NZ_JADEWO010000070.1 GCF_015207605.1 Oculatella sp. LEGE 06141 | reverse complement strand
CACCCCTCCTCCCTTAACCACCGCTTCGCCGCTGAGTTACCCCACCCCTGCAACGCCCTCTGTTGCTCAAGCGCCACCCTCTTCTAGCGCGGCGTTAACGCCTCCAGCACTGCGGTTTCAGGGGGTTTACGTGCTGCAAGGCGATGAATCGTCTGCACGGGCACGGTTATCGGGGCTATATCCCCTCTCGCCACGGGTACAAGCGGGAGCAACCCTGGATTTAACCACGGGTGAGGCATTTGCCGATTCTCCTGATGAAGGATTGAGCATCAACGAGTTATATATTGCGGCGGCTCTGGAAAACGTTCCCAATTTGCGGTTTGTATTGGGTCAATTGGATCTAACTTCGTATTTCGATCGCAACAGCTTTGCCAAAGATGGCGCGTCGCAATTTTTCAATCCGGTGTTTCAAACGAATCCGGCTCTGGCGGCAACGGCCATTAGTTCGCGTCCGGGAGCGCTGGTCAACTGGAGCATTACCGACACCTTAGAAGCCCGCGCGGCGGTCTTTTCGTCGGCTCGCAGCATTGGCGATTTTGCCCTGGATGCCTTTGCTGGGGAAGTGGGGTTGCGGTTGGGGAATGCCATTATTCGCGGCACTTATGTCAGCGCTCGCGATGGCGGGTCAAACAGCGGCTTCGGCGAGATTTTCTCGATCGATCGCGGCGACGGTCAACGCGGCCCCTTTGACGATGACCGGGAAGAATCCTATGGCATCAATGCCGAATATTTTATCCCCGAAATCAACATGGGAATTTTTGGGCGCTACGGACGCTACGAAAACCGCGATCTGGATGAAGGGGGCGATACCTACAGCGGGGGTGTCAGTTTCCTGGATGTCTTTAGTGAGGGCGATCGCCTTGGCTTGGCCTATGGTCGTGGTTTATCGAACCAGCGCTTGCGGCGCGAGGATGATAGAAATCCAGATGTGCTGGAACTGTTTTACGATTTCCGGCTGCTGCCCAATCTGCGGCTGGGTTTAACGCTGCAACAGCTTAATGAATTCTCTGAATCCATTGCCGGACTGCGAATCAGAACAGACTTTGACCTCATGGGTGGAGGAAATTAAACAGCATGATTCAGCATGAAATGAGGGTGGCTCCCCGCTGGCAGATCGTCTGGAGCGGCTTGCTGGGTCTGAGCCTGATCATGAGTCCGCTGGTGATGAGCGTCGGCCTGATGGCGGCTCCGGCGATCGCGCAGTCGGTGCCGTCCTCGATTCGCCGCGCCTATACCCTGATGGATCAAGGACTGGTGAATCAGGCGATCGCTCTGTTTGAACGAGCCTTGCGGCAGTATCCGCAATCGCCAGAAGGACGGCTGGGATTGGCGATCGCCTATCGTCGGGCGGGACGGGATGCCGATGCGCTACAAGCCTACGAGCGAACATTGGAGGTTGACCCCAACAATCGGCTGGCCTTGATCAGTATTGGCGTGCTGGGCGGCTATCGCCCGGAGTGGCAGGTGCGAGGGATTGCAGCCTTAGATACGGTGCTGGCGATCGCTCCCAATGATATGGAGGCCAGAATCCAGCGGGCGACGTTGTATCGCTATCAAGGTCGATTTGAGGAGGCGATCGCTGACTACAACTTGGCTCTACAAGCGAATCCTTCTGCTGATACAGTGCTGGGCGCGGCTCAGGCGTATGCCTATGGTGGCTATTATCAGCAAGGGTTGGAGCTATTTAACCGCTACGCTCAATTGACCAGAAACCCAATTGAAGGCGCGGCGGCGATTCCCTATGCGATCGCGCTTCAGGAGCGGGGCAATTCGGCTCAGGCGGTGCAAATTCTAGAAACAGAACTGCGCCGCACCCCGGCCATCAACGGCACCACCATCCGGATGCGAGCCGCTTTAGCGGTGGCCTATGCCGCCAGCGGGTTATCCGACCAGGCTAACTCGGTGTTGCAGCCGCTGCGGGGTCGGCAAGACTCGCGCATGATTTTGGCGCGATCGCTCAACCAACTGTGGCGATATAGCGGCAATCCGGCGTTTGCAGAAGAGGCGATCGCGTTGTATCGCCAGGTTTTAACCCGGGCACCCAACCTGACCATTGGCATCGGTCGAGAAATAGCGGACGTTTTGAGCGGCTTCCCGTCCGAGCAAGCCACGGCTCTGAACCTCTATACGCAGTTGGTGCAGCAGGCTCCGGACGATCGCGGCTTGCAGATTCAGCAAGCGGCGCTAGGGCGAGAATTAGGCGTGATTTCGAAAGCGGAATTTCTGCAACGGTTACAAACGGCGTTACAGCCTTTTCCAGCCGATCCGGTGCAACAGCGGTTAGTGGCGCGATCGCTCACCCAGCTAGATTCTCCCGACCCAGAACTGCTGCCGATTTATCAGACCCTGCTCAACGCCGATATCAATGAGCCACTGCTCAACATCCGCACAGCTCAGATCTACATTCAGCAAAATGAACTGAATGCGGCTCGCAATGCGCTGGCCGCATATGCTGCAACCCCGGAAGGACGAGACCCGTTGATTGCCCAATTACTGCTGGCTGAAATTGACCGCCGGGACGGCAACCTGGATGCCAGCGCTCAGCGCTATGAAGCCATTGTTGCCAGCAATCCCAGGGACAACGGCATATTGACTGGCGCTCTGCAAGGACTGGCCGGAGTGCGGCAAACCCAGGGGCGTGTGGGGGAGGCGATCGCCATCTATGACCAGATCATTCTGCGAAATCCTCAAGACGTTGCCAAACCGCTGGGACGAGCAAGCTTAGCCTATCGCGCGGGGTTGATGTCGGACACGGACGCGGAAGCCATCCTCAATGCCTGGTTAGCCAGCCGCCCTCTAACCGATACCCCACCGGAACTGTTCAGCCTGGTAGGCGTGCTGCCTGCCTCGCCCCAGCGAGACCCCCTCTACAGCGCCCTGCTGCAAGCCGACCCAAATAACGTGCCGATTCAGTTGCGGCAGGTTCAGGTGATTGCGGCTCGGAACCCGAACCAGGCTAAGGAGCTGGTCAATCAGCTAGTGGCTCGCAATCCAGATAACTTGAATGCCTACTTTGTGCAGGGGCAACTGGCGCAAGACCTGGGCGATTTGCGCTTGGCGGGTCAGTCTTACGAACGAATTCTCGATCGCTTTCCCAACAATACCGATGCGCTGACGGCACTGGGGGGCGTGCGCTTTCAGCAGCGTCGCTTAGATGCGGCTGCCCAACTGTATCAGGATGTGCTGGCGATCGAACCAACTAATCCCACCGCACAAACGGCATTGATTGGCTTAACTGCCGCCCAAGGCAGACGACTGGATGCCTTGCAGCAGCTTGAGCAACTGCAATTTCAGCACACCGCTACTGGAGTCCAAGATGAAGCGCTATCTCGTCAAATCCAAGAAATCCAGGAAGGCTTCTTGCAGCAGCGAGGCTTTCAGCCACCCTGGGAACGGTATTAATGGTGTTGAAGACGCTCATGGTTAAGTCCATTTACCGTGACTCTTCGCTGCGGTTTACGGTCGAAGGGGGAACCTGGCCTTGCCTCATTCTGCTTACCCTGCTCAGCGGATTGGCACTCTCTGGCTGCGACACTCGCCCGCCGTCAGCCCATCAGCCTGATGCGGGGAATGGGTCTGCTGCGGCCAGTGCTGCTGTTCGCCCCATGTCTACAGATGAATTGCTGCAACAAAGCTGGCACGCCTATAAACAGCGCTTTATTCAGGCGGATGGGCGAGTCATTGATCGAGAAGCGGGCGATCGCTCCACTTCGGAAGGTCAAGCTTATGCGATGCTGCGTGCGGTGTTTATGAATGACCCGACAACCTTTGATCGCACCCTTAACTGGGCCGAGGCAAACTTGCAGCGACGTGCCCCCGACGGCAGCCAGAGCGATCGCCTCTGGGTGTGGAAGTGGGGGCAACAAGACCGCAGCAACTGGGGCGTGATCGATGCCAACTTTGCCAGCGATGGCGATCTGGATGCCATCACCGCGCTGATTCTGGCCTCCCGCCAGTGGAATCGCCCGGATTACCTGGCATTAGCGCGGGGCAAACTGCACGACTTGTGGACATTGGCGACCGTTGCAGGGAACGGGAACAGGCACTATTTCCTTCCTGGTCCCAAACAGGTGTTTCAGCCCGAAGCAGACCGCCTCTATCTCAATCCCTCTTACTTAGGCACCTATGCCTTTCGCCTCTTTGCTCAGGTCGATTCCGAGCATGATTGGCTGAGCCTGGTGGAAAGCAGCTACTGGGTTCTCAACGAATCGGCCCACCTTTCGAGGCTGAGTTTACCGAGCGATTGGGTGGCTCTCAATTTAAGAACCACCACCTTTGAGCCAATGGATCATCCCCACCTGAAAAGCATCTATGGGTTTGATGCATACCGCGTCTGGTGGCGAGTGTCGCTGGATGCGGCCTGGTTTGGCGAACCTCGGGCACGACGCTACCTCCAGCAGCATTTACCCGCCTTGCAATCCATGTGGCAATCCGCGCAAGCAGAGGTGAACTCATCAAGACCCACGATTCCGGCTCAGTTTGACCTGGATGGACAGCCATTGGTGAGTTACGACTCGATCGCCCAATATGCGACGCTGTATGCCGCATTTGAGCAGATTGATCCAGCGATCGCGGCAGAGATCCGTCAACAAAAGCTGATGCCAGCCTATCGAGACGGATTCTGGGATAACGATTCGGCCTACTATACCCAAAATTTAAGCTGGTTCGGATTGATCTCATCTACTGATATTGCTACTCGCTGGCTACAGCCCTGACCTGATTTTGCTTCAAGCCCCATTCATCTAATCATTACTGCTATGGTTCGTTTTCTGTATCACAGGCTTTTTACCTGGTTTCATCGTAATCGCGTTGCATCTGCCGACCCTCGCACCCCGCACCGTCGTGGGCGATCGCGTTCCCTGATTGGGCTGGTGTGTCTACTGTGCCTGGGGGTAGGCATTGGATTGATCCCGATTGTGGCTCATGCTCAAGAGAGCGATCGCGTTCAGCCCGCTGCTCCGATGGCTAGAGACATTACGTTACCTCGATCGTCCCAACGTCCGGTTTACCAATCCCCGGTTCGAACCGTTGCAGGTGACTCTCGATCGCCGCAGATTGTGGCTCAGGCGGCTCCAACTCCGGCGCAATCGCCAGCCTCGCAAACTGAATCAGCACCAGCATCTCCGGCTGAGACGGCTGAGACGACTGGGACGACTGAGGCGGCTGAAACACCTGCCAGTGAATATAGTCTGGAGTTTAACCGCAGCCCCATTGTGGGCAGTCGCTTGCGCCTGCAAGGCGTTTATCCTGAAACGCGATTGGGCTTCAGCCGTCCACGCGATTGGGAAGTGACCGCTGCAAAGGCGTTGATTCGGTTTCAGCACTCACCATCGTTGTTGGGCGATCGCTCCAATCTCACGGTGCGGGTGAATGATACCAGCATTGGCAGTGTTCCCCTCAACCGGGAGCAATCCCAGGTGGGGCAGGTGTTGTTTAACATTCCGCCGACCCTGCTGCAAGATTTCAATGACATCTCCCTGCTAGCCGAACAGCAAACGTCTGAAACCTGTACCCATCCATCTGATCCAACCCTGTGGACTGAGATTCTGCCCGACTCTAAACTGATCTTTAACTATCAACCACAGCCGATCGCCCTGGATTTTAGCCGCTATCCTTATCCCTTCATTGATTCGCTGAGTCTGGAGCCAAATCAACTGGCCTATCTGCGTCCTGGTCGCTACAGCGAAACCTGGCTAACAGCAGCCAGCCGTTTCCAAACCTCCGCCGGACGTTTAGCCGATTTTCATCCGCTCAATACGCGGCTGGTTACAACTGTGAACGAGGTCAACCCCGATGAACGGCTGATTGTGATTGGCACCCCTGCCGAGCAACCCGCACTGGCAAATCTGATACTGCCCCTGCCGCTACGCAATGGTGTATTGGTAGACGGAAACGGTAGCCCCTTACCCAATGATGTGGGGGCGTTGATGTTAACAACCGCCAATGATGGTACCGTTCCAGTGTTGGTTGCCAGCGGCAACTCCGCAGAAGGCGTACTGAAAGCGGTGCAGTTCCTTGTACAGTCGCAAACCAGCCAGATTGGAACAGGGGACGCGATCGCCGTCACCACCCTGAGCGATACGCCCTCTCCGTCTCCGCGCACCTGGTCTGGTTATCTTCCGGTTGAAGATACCTTTCAGCTCAGTTCACTAACGACAGCCAACAGAGAGCCGTTTCAAGATGTAACGGTCTACGGCACGAACGCACCGGGGATTCAGGTGCCCTTCCGAGCATTGCCAGACGATCGCTTTATGCGCGGCAGCCGCATGACCGTTCACTACAGCTACAGTTCTCAAATTGACCCACGCACGTCAGCGATCGAGGTGAAGTTAGACGGTGTTGCGATCGGCTCGAAGCAATTAAGCTATCGGCAAGGCGGGCGAGAATCCTTTGATCTGAATTTGCCAGCCGATTTGATTCAGCCCAACTCCGTGTTAAGCGTTCAGTTTGTGTTGCATCCGCGGGTGCCCGGTGCCTGTGGTCTGGTGGTTGACCATCAACTTTGGGGCACGCTGCACACCGATACCCGCTTTAACCTGAAGCGAGCCAATGTGGTGAACGTTCCCAATTTGCAACTGCTGCAAACGGGTTATCCGCTCACTGCGCCACAGGATCTGTCGGCGGCGGCGGTGGTGGTTCCCGATTCGCCCAATGATGAAGAGGTGTCAACCTTGTTGGCTCTAGGCGAACGGATGGGTCGCCTCAGCCGCGCCGAGTCGGTCAAGCTTCAGGTGTATCAAGCCGGAACTATTCCGGCGGATATCAGAAACGAGCGAAATTTGGTTGGGATTGGTACCCGCGATCGCTTCCCTTTCCCGGAAGTGCTTCAGGATTCGGGTCTGCAATTAGCCAGTTTTGATGTGCGCCAATGGCAGCAAAGCCAGATTCAAACCTCGCCAGACACAGAAGGAGTAGTTAAAGAAGTGGTCTCACCCTGGAACCGCGATCGCCAGGTCTTGGCGCTCACCGGGCAGAGCGAGCAGGGCTTACGAGAAGTACAAGCCCTGTTTAAACGCGACCCGCTCTTTTCGCAACTGCGAGGCGATACGGTGTTGATTAGCCGCAATCAACAAAATCCATCTCCCTACGATGCCAGCGGCTATACGCTGCAAGTGCTTCAGCAATCGCCACAGCGACAAATCGAGCGCACGGGATTCTTCAACCGCATCACTCTGTATCTGCAAGACCACTGGTATGTACTGCCCATTGGCATTGTGCTGCTTGGGATCTTGCTCTACGGCATTTCCCAACTTTATCTCAACCGCATTGATGTATCAGGAGGCTCACGATGACCCATCCGACCTCTCCACTTCATCCCGAACAGGTGCCGAGCTGGCGACCTCGGCTGACGCGCTGGTTTCTCAAGATACCGGGCTGGTTTGAACATCTCCTGCCCGGAGTCGGCAAGTGGCAGCTTTTTTGGCTGGTGATCGGGTTGTTGCTGCTCTCTATCCCGCTGATCGTTGTGCCGCTGACGGTCACACAGCAGATTATTGTATCAATTGTCCTGGTTACAATTGGCTGGCTGATTGTCTGGACAGAACAGCGCTATTCGCACCGGGAAACTAGCCAAAATCTGCATGTGTTTCTGGCGTGGTTGAGTATTATCGCTACTCTGCGGTATTTGTATTACCGCACCAGTTACACGCTGAACCTGGATAGCTGGGTCAATGGTTTCTTCAGCATTATGCTGTATGCGGCAGAGCTGTATGCGATCGCCACGCTCTTATTGTCTTACTACCAAACGTTGAAGTTGCGCGATCGCCAGTCGGTCGATCTCAGTGTGATTCCGCTACGGGACTGGTTTAGCGTTGATATTTACATTCCGACCTATAACGAAGATGTGGCGATCGTTCGGAAAACGGCTTTAGCGGCTCTGGCGATCGACTATCCAGACGACAAAAAACGGGTTTATGTCCTGGACGATGGGCGAAAATTTCCAGAGCGGCGGGAAAAGCTGCGCCGGATGTGCCGGGAGCTAGGCTGCACCATGCTAACGCGGGATAACAACGATCACGCGAAGGCGGGCAACATCAATACAGCCATGCAGCGCACCAAAGGCGATCTGATCCTGATTCTCGATTGTGACCATATTCCCTCGCGCCCCTTCTTAAAGGAGACGGTGGGTTTCTTTTATACCCCGGAGGTGGCGTTGGTTCAAACTCCGCACTGGTTCTACAATCCCGATCCCTTTGAGCGCAATTTAATGACTCAAGGACACATTCCCGTCCATAACGAACTGTTTTATAAAGTGATTCAAAAAGGGAATGACTTTTGGAATGCGGCTTTCTTTTGTGGGTCAGCAGCCGTGGTGCGTAAAGCATATGTGCAAGAAGTTGGCGGTATTGCGGTAGAAACCGTCACAGAAGACTGTCATACCTCGCTGCGTTTACATTCGCGCGGCTATACGTCGATCTACTACGACAAAATCATGGTGGCGGGTCTGGCTCCCGAAAAGTTCTCCTCGTATGTGGGGCAACAGGTGCGCTGGGCGCGGGGAATGGCACAGATTCTGCGGCTAGAAAACCCGTTGTTTAACTCTCGGCTAAAATTATCGCTGTCTCAGCGGTTATGCTATTTTTCTGCAACGTCCCACTTCTTCTTTGGCTTTCCCCGGTTAATGTATGCGGTAGCGCCCATCCTCTTCTTGCTGTTTGGCATCAACCTGATTCGCGGATTAGGTGTGGAAACGCTGGCTTACGCACTGCCGCATATCGTGTTGGGTTTGAGCGCCAATTATGTGACTCAGAAGAATGTGCGCTATTCCTTCTGGAATGAGATTTTTGAGTATGCTCTGGCGTTCCATAATGGCATCGTTACGTCGCTAGCGCTGATCAATCCAAAACTGGGTAAGTTTAACGTCACCGATAAAGGGGTATCAGTGACCCAGCGTAACTTTGACTGGACTTCGGCGCGAGTGGCAGCCTTTGTTACCTTCCTGTTGGTGCTTTCGCTGCTGACGGTTCCTTTCTGGCTGGTGCTACAACCGCAGGTCACGGAAGCCGTTATCATTAATGCCCTGTGGAGCCTCTTTAATCTGGTATTAATTGGAGCCGCTCTCCTGGTAGCCTTTGAGCAACCGCAACTGCGACGAACCCATCGGCTGAATCGTCAGCTTACAGCGATTACCCACAGTACAAATCAAACGCGCATCGGTCAAACCATTGACGTTAGCGAAAGTGGGGCACGCATTCTGTTAGATAGCTGGCCTAATTTACCCGATGTGATTGATCTGGAACTGGTGGGCGATTTTGGAGCGCGGGTATCTTTAACGGCTCAAGTGATTCGAGTTGATCCATTCAATGATCATCAAAGCATGTTGGCTGTTAACTTCATTGATATGTCGCAATCGCAGTATGATGCGCTGGTGCTGGTACTGTATTCGGATGTGGCGGAGTGGTATGCACAAGACCGTCAAGAAATTGATAAACCGCTAGATTCACTCCGATTTCTGGCAACGGGCTTGCTGCGAGTCTTCCGCGAGCCAAAACCTGCCCATTCGACGCGGGTTCGCAAACACATTCAGGCTGCTGTCCAGTTGTGTTGGGAAGGGCAGTTTTATGCTGGCGTTGCTACCGCGATGAATTCCCGCTCTTTGCGCCTAGAGCTGGATACAGACTTTATTCCAAATTTAGAATGGTTAGATTACGCTCATTCTCCGGTGGGGGTGTTGATCAGTCAACATCGGGACGATCCTGCTCCGGTGCGGTTAGTAGGGGAGGTTCACCAGATTGAGTCCAGGATGGCTGAGCGGCATGAGCCATCGTCGCGGCTCATCACAGCCGTAGAATCGCTAACCATTGAGCTGGTGTTTCCAGAGCATCTCGATCGGCGGCAAGGACAACGCATCAAACAGCTTCTAAGAACGCTGGAATAGCGAGCGGTTCTAAACTGTGTGTGATGGTTGGGTGGCACGGCAACTCGTGTCACCCAACGTCTTTAATTGGGGCAATGTAAGAGGGTGTTTGAAAAGTATCTTTTAC
This sequence comes from Oculatella sp. LEGE 06141, assembly GCF_015207605.1. Classification (GTDB taxonomy): domain Bacteria; phylum Cyanobacteriota; class Cyanobacteriia; order Elainellales; family Elainellaceae; genus Oculatella. Next base: position 17,945 of record NZ_JADEWO010000070.1, on the reverse strand, counting down.
GTCTCGGTAGGGGCGAAGCATTCGAATCAGGATGGCTGGAACAACCGAGACATGTCTACCGAATGCTTCGCCCCTACACCTATCGGGTAACTAATCAAACTTTTAAAACATTCTCTAAAGCGGTATCTTGCCGCTCCAGTAGGTTCAGAGGATGTCTTAAAAGCGCTCAGCCGAACGGGGACTTCCGAATCAATTCTGTTTCAAAGTCCCCCAAAATTTGGGGACTTAGGAGGCTAATTTAGAATGTTGAGCCATTCTCAGATACACTCTCAGGCAGAATCCACATACCGCTGGTTAATCTGCCAAAGGACGAATGATCAATGACGAAGAACCAGAGCAACCCAGTCGCTAAGCCAAAATCTTTGACCGGGCGATCGCACGACCAAATCCTTACTCGTTCGCTCAATGCAAAGCAGTGATCCAGGCTCAATCTGCTGACGATTATGCCTCCTTGTGATTCAGATCACAGTTTTTTGTTTTAAGAGACCTTTAGCTTGGTACAGCATCTGGCGTTGCTGAATGGACGGATGAATCGTTAAACGGACAAGGCTCGCCCCCTAAATCCTCTAATTCTGGAGGACTTGGAGGGTTTGGCCGTTCCTAACGTTGAGGGTTTTAGGGTGGCTTCATCGTGGCTCAGCAACGCAGCATCTCACTGCCCTGATTGCTTTGGAACTTCAGAAAGATAGGCTAAGGGCAGCATACAGGGTGACGTAAACTCTTGAACCCCAGACGAGTTGGGAGCAGACACAAGAGCGATCGTAACAGGGCTAGATGACGGGGGCAGGCATACTTAAACCAGATCTTTCGTTGACTCATCGGCTACAGAACCCCATTCCAAACACAGGAGAAGTCTGAAGGTATGTCAATGGCAGGAATTATCAGTGGGCTGAATGAATTCCACAACACTCATTTCAGTACCTACCGTGAATTATTTGAGCAACTCTCACATGGACAATCTCCAGAAGTATTGTTTATAACCTGCTCCGACTCTCGCATTGATCCATTTTTAATTACCCAGGCTCAACCAGGAGATTTGTTTGTCGTCCGCAATGTGGGAAATATTATCCCAACCTATGGTTCAACCCCTACCGCAGAGGGAGCGGCGATCGAATACGCGGTTCATGCCCTCGGTATCAGAGATGTCATCGTTTGCGGTCATTCTCACTGTGGTGCAATGAAAGGGCTGCTGCAAATTGGCAGTTTAGCAGAAGAAATGCCTATGGTATATGGCTGGCTCAAGCAACATGCTGAAGCAACCCGTCGATTAATGGCCGACAATTATGATGAGCGAGAGCATCACCCCGAAGAACTCCTCAGGATCGCTATTAAGCAGAACGTATTAACTCAAGTTGAAAATCTGAAAACGTATCCTGTTATTCGCTCCAAACTTCATGGCGGAACGCTGAATCTTCACGCCTGGATTTATGAAATTGAATCAGGTGTGATCTTTGCCTATAACGCGGGTGTGGGTCTATTTATTCCATTGGAACAAAACTCGTTTCCGGTTCCAGATCCACTACTAGAAAAAGACAGCCGTGGACGGTGGCTCTGGCTGCAAGCCTTGATCGGGGGAATGAATGCGACATGATAGGCAACAACAATGGGTGACTGGAATGGCTAACTGGAATGGGTGACTGGAATGGAAATGGTCAGGTCTCGTTGCCTAAACTGAGGGTAGAAGCTCCTGCTTGATCAACTGGTACGCTGAGGCGGGAGTGAGCATACTATTTCTGCTCCGTCATTGGTCATTCGTCCTTTGTTCAGATCAACCAATGGTATGCGGATTTCTGCCTGAGCCTACTGGTCATCAATGTGCTTAACTTTTAAATTTGAAGGAAAACCATATAGCTTTAGGGCATAGTTATTAAACTGGCGATCGCTGCTCTTGCATTCTTCAGGCTGAAATCTAAATAGGCCATCTGATTCAGCGGCTGACATTGCCAGGTTAATATCTGTTTTGTAAATCAAAAATAGTTGCATCAATCTTTTTTGAATCAGGAATTGCAGTTACGGCATATGACGAGTCATCTACAGCCAAAGCGAAGTTTCTACCGCTTCGATCCAGTTGCGACTTTTCTCATCGAAAAACTTAAGCTTACTCACTGGGGCTTTGGACTATTATCAGTTCCAGTTGTCTCTATCTTTTATTTGGCGATCGCCTGGATCAGCAATACCCTATGGACTCAAGGAGAACAGGTAGGACTATTGCAAGATTGGTTTCCCTGGTTCTGGATAGTTCTAATTAATCCAGTTGTTTTAGGGTATTACTTGTGGAGTTTTACGGCAATTAGCGATGTCATAGCAGACCTTGAAAAGTCTGATGTCGTAGTCACTCAACCCGCAGAGATTGACGAGATTATTCTGAATCCTTATTACCAAAAGCTGCACAAATATATTGCTCTTGGTTGTGCGATCGCCTACAGTATGTTTGTTTTTATTAGCCAACCCAGTTTAAAAAACAACTGGTATGGTGCTGGAGTGTTGCCCAATCTGGCCGTCACGATCGCCACGTTTATGGGTGTATACATCGGCAGTATGTTGGTGCTGACTCTTATTACCAATATTAGGATTCTCCATCGCATTTTTGAGGAGAAAGACCTTAACATTAATCCTTTGCATCCTGACCGCTGCGGTGGGCTTCATTCACTCAGCGGCTATTCGTTAAAGACGGCTTATCTTGCTGCTGTCTTAGGCATCATGGTTGGGCTGATTGAATATCAGTTTGTTACCCAGGGGGTTGGAAGAGTTTATTGGTTCGTTCATCTCATCATTCCGATCCATATTGCTCTATCAACAGCCTGTTTTTACAGTCCGCTGTTAGCTGCCCATAGAGGCATGAAGAAAGCGAAGGAAGAACTTCTCCACAAAATTGCTCGGCAGTTTTACGCTGACTATTCCCAAATCCATGAAAGCTTAACTGGAGATGCGGAAACCTTAAAGCAAGGAACAGAAAAAATTCAGGGACTGCGGGATTTTTACCAATTCACCGATGAATTTCCCGTCTGGCCCTTTGACGTTCAAACCTTTCGGCAATTTCTACTGACTGTTCCTGCTCCTCTGCTGCCCATTTTTCTGGGTTTGCTGCAAGAGTTTGCTGGAAGGCTGCTGAACAACTTGGGGATTAATCTTGGCTAAGAGGATGTTTGAAAAGTGCTGAACGTCACTCGAACCGCCCCCTAAATCCCCCAAGATGGGGGACTTCCGAGCCGATTCTCGTTCAAAGTCCCCCAATTCTGGGGGATTTAGGGGGCGAATGCAGGACATTTGCTACTTTTCAAACATCCTCTAAGCATTAACAGAGTAGACTGTCCCCAAAACATTTAATCGACTCGTTTTAGCCATTTGCAAAAAAAGTTGATTGCAAGAATTTTGTTGCTGAATGGACGGATGCATCGGTGAGCGGTCAAGGCTCTGAGCGCCTCTATTAACCTGGCAGCCATTGTTCTTAGGGCAAACCATGTTTGGACTCCGCTCGGCACTCGCTCCCGTGTGGGGTGAGCGCAGTCGAACCCCAATCCCTTATGCCAAATCTTTTACTGCCAGGTTAATAATCCCCAATTCGGAGAGACTTTGAAACAGAATCGGCTTGGAAGTCACCTGGGGTGGGGACTTGGCACCTGCGATAAATCAGAAAAGGGCGATTCGAGTGACAATCAGCACTACGGCATCCTCTTACTGAGTTAATCCAGAGTTGAGCTGGTCGGATCAACAACGCCCGTTCTTAGCTTGACGTATCAAGTTAATTTGATGTATCGTTCAGGTGACTAAGGCGGCGATCGCCCCTATCTGTTTTTGATGTAAAAAAAGCCAGCTTAGCTCATACCTGAATTGAGAGAACTATGGCAGCACGGGTTGGAATCAACGGATTCGGTAGAATTGGACGATTGGCACTGCGGGCTGCCTGGGGGCAGTCAGATTTAGAATTTGTCCACATTAACGAAATTAAGGGTGGGGCGATCGCCGCTGCTCACTTGCTGAAATTTGATTCAGTACATGGGCGGTGGGCACCTGAAGTAGAGGCAAAAAGCGATCGCGTTTGGATCGATGACCAATCCCTTAGCTTCAGCGACCATGACACTCCTGGTGAGGTGCCCTGGGACGAGTTAGGCGTTGACCTGGTACTGGAGGCATCGGGCAAGTTTAGAACCCCCCAGGCTCTTGATCCGTACTTTAAGCGAGGCGTACAGAAAGTCATTGTTGCAGCTCCGGTAAAGGAAGGCGCATTGAATGTAGTGATGGGAGTAAACGACCATCTCTACAATTCCCAGCAACATAACTTACTGACGGCAGCTTCCTGCACGACAAACTGTTTGGCTCCGGTAGTGAAGGTGATCCATGAGGGACTTGGTATTCGTCATGGCATCATCACCACCATTCACGACAACACCAACACCCAAACGCTGGTGGATGCGCCTCATAAGGATCTGCGACGAGCCAGGGCAACCAGCTTATCGTTAATTCCAACGACAACCGGATCGGCAACGGCGATCGGTCTAATTTATCCAGAACTGAATGGTAAGCTTAACGGTCTTGCCGTTCGTGTACCCTTGCTTAATGCCTCTCTCACCGATTGTGTCTTTGAAGTCATGCAACCCACAACGGTCGAAGCGGTTAACCGTTTGCTTAAAGAGGCATCGGCACAGGAACCGCTCAACGGCATTTTAGGATACGAAGAACGTCCCCTTGTGTCCATTGATTACAAGGACGATCCCCGCTCTTCTATCATTGATGCTCTTTCCACAATGGTGGTGGACGACACTCAAGTCAAGATCCTGGCCTGGTACGACAACGAGTGGGGGTATGCCAACCGAATGGTAGAACTGGCTCGAAAGGTGGCATTGAGCCTCGTTGCTTAACTCTAGAGTTCTCTACGTCTCTGCTCTCCTGGTCTACATGATTTGGAAATCTCGATATCCTGTGCAGATCTGTTTCAACCTTCTATACCCATGACAACTAACTCGGCTTCCAGGGCGAATCTACGAGATTACATTCTAGTCACCCTTGCCTACTGGGGGTTTACCATTACAGATGGTGCCCTGCGGATGCTGGTGTTGCTTTACTTCTACAACATTGGCTACACACCGCTGCAAATTGCCTTTTTGTTTCTCTTCTACGAAATCTTTGGTGTAATTACCAATTTTCTGGGTGGGTGGATTGGTTCACAGTTGGGGCTAAAGGTAACGCTGTATGCCGGAATTGGGCTACAGGTGTTTGCTTTGGTCATGCTGTCTTTTCTTAACCCTGGTTGGGGGCAGGCGGTAGCGATCGCCTATGTTATGGTGGCGCAAGCCTTTTCAGGCGTTGCCAAAGACTTAACCAAAATGAGTTCCAAGAGTGCCATTCGCCTGGTGGTGCCGCAAAACGCGCAGTCCTCTTTATTTAAGTGGGTTGCAGTGCTGACTGGATCAAAGAATGCCCTGAAGGGAGTGGGTTTTTTTGTGGGCGCGGCATTGCTCGGAGCGTTTGGCTTTGAAACAGCACTATGGATCATGGCAGTTGGGTTAGTCCTGATTATGCTCACCGGGTTTTTCTTGCCGCAGGGCATGGGCAAAATCAAAAAAAAGGTGGGTTTTACCCAACTATTTTCTAAGAGTTCAGAAATTAACATTCTTTCGGCGGCTCGTTTCTTTTTGTTTGGTTCTAGGGATGTGTGGTTTGTTGTGGGGTTGCCTGTCTTTTTGCGGGGGCCGTTGGGGTGGTCGTTTTATCAGGTGGGCGGGTTCATGGCCTGTTGGGTGATTGGCTACGGTGCGATTCAGTTTTTGGCTCCCATGCTATTAAAACGATTTAGCAACGGCCAGCCTCCGAACGCCAGTACAATTCAGTTTTGGACATTTACCCTCACCGTTGTTCCAGCGGCGATCGCGATCGCTCTTCAGCTTGGCTTTCCTGCGGATACGGTTATTGTGGTGGGTTTAGCCATCTTTGGCGTAGTGTTTGCATTCAACTCGGCGGTTCATTCCTATTTGGTATTGGCGTTCACCGATGATGACAAAGTGGCTTTGAATGTAGGCTTTTACTACATGGCAAACTCGGGTGGACGGTTAATTGGAACGGTGCTGTCTGGGGTGGTCTTCCAATGGTTTAACCTGGTGGGCTGTTTGTGGATTTCTACCCTGTTTGTCTTGGCAGCCGGGGTAATTTCGCTGAAGCTACCCGATCCGCAGCCCGGTAATGCACTTACCTGGACTGGAGACGGAGAGTAGAACATGGGGTTTGATTCATCTGATACAAAAGTATCTACTGTGCAAGCGGGTAGCCAACTCAGTTTCTTTGAACGGTATTTAACGCTGTGGGTTGTTCTTTGTATTGTGGCTGGAATTGCCCTGGGACGGCTGTTTCCAGGAGTGGCGATCGCACTAGATGCCATGAGCATTTATCAGGTTTCTATTCCGATCGCCATCTGCCTGTTTTTCATGATGTATCCCATCATGGTAAAGATTGACTTTTCGCAGGCAACCCGTGCGGTTCGCACGCCTAAACCCGTGCTGCTGACTCTGGTGGTCAACTGGCTCGTTAAACCATTCACGATGGTTGTGTTTGCCCAATTCTTTTTAGGTTGGCTGTTTCAACCGCTGATTCAGGGTACAGAACTCATTCGTGGGACAGATGTAGCGGTCGCCAACTCATACATTGCCGGAACGATTCTGTTGGGCATTGCCCCCTGCACTGCAATGGTATTGATGTGGGGCTATTTGTCTTACGGCAACCAGGGGCACACGCTGGTGATGGTGGCTATTAATTCCTTGGCCATGCTCTTTCTATACGCACCCTTAGGACGTTGGCTACTGGCCGCTAACGACCTGACCGTTCCCTGGCAGACGATCGCTCTTTCGGTGCTAATTTATGTAGGGTTGCCGCTTGTCGCAGGCATGGTGTCCCGTTATTGGCTGCTAAAGCGCATGGGTAGAGCCTGGTTTGAGCAACGCTTTCTGCAATATCTAACGCCAGTGGCGATCGCCGCTTTGCTCATTACCCTGGTGCTGCTGTTTGCGTTCAAGGGTGAGCTAATTGTCGAACATCCGCTGCATATTCTGTTGATTGCGGTGCCGCTGCTGATTCAAACCAACTTTATTTTTTTGATATCGTATGTAGCGGCTCAAAAATTAGGGTTGGCCTACGAAGATGCGGCTCCAGCCGCGTTAATTGGTGCCAGCAACCATTTTGAAGTGGCGATCGCCACAGCGGTTGTGCTGTTCGGCTTAAATTCGGGTGCAGCGTTGGCTACTGTGGTTGGCGTACTCATTGAAGTTCCACTCATGCTGATGCTAGTTGAGTTCTGCAAGCGTACGGCATTTTGGTTTCGGCGTGAGCCAGAGAAGGCGACTTTACTAGATCCTCGTTGTGCCCATCTGTTGAAATAAACCCGCTGCCCACGCTAGAACAGCAGATTGGCGAGCTTCCTGCATTCTAGAGAATGTCCGGCCTCTGGCGTTGGGGGGGGCGGCAAGCCAGAAAAGGGAGCAGGTCAGAGCGATGACCGCTCAACGATTCATACTGCCGTTGAGCAATCCCCAAAATCTGAGTCATTTCTGCTATTTTCAACTTTTTCAGAGAAATATGCCAAAAGTTGAGTGCGATCGCCGCAGAGATTTTCCTTTTGGTAGAGGTCTAGGATTCCACTCAAACGTTACCGTTTCTGTAGTGGGTCAGTGCTCGTACGCGGTTTTCCAGGGATCTCCAATGATCGGTAAAGCAACTGGAGAGGCGTTGTCTCGCTGTAACCATATAATTCAATGTGATTTTTTACACACAAGGGTGAGGATGTGAACATGATTTCCTTCAAGCGTGCTTGCTCTGTATTTAGCGCCGCTGCATTGATTACTGCCTTTGGATTGCCTGTTATACAAGCTGATGCAGGAGAGCGTTCTGATGATGAGGCGATCGCCTCACAACAGGTCGATTCAGTCAGCGCCGATGATTTGATCTCTCAAACCTACACATCGGTAGAGGGTTCAACGTTAGTACAAACACCGTCAACGTCTAGCGATCCTGCTGTAACGCCACCTCCTGAAGGGGACGTACCAGAACAAATCATCGAAGACCGCGACCCCAGCATCCCCGCTGAAACGGGTTCTCCTTCAATGTCAGAGTCAACGTCAGAGTCAACTTCGCCCACTGAATCGTCGACCGTAACGCCACCTCCTGAAGGGAATGTACCCGAACAGATAATCGAAGACCGTGACCCTGATGTCCCGGCGGGATCAAGTTCTTCTTTAATTCCAACGCAAACATCACAGTCACCACCACGCACTGGATCGCCCGCCACCACCCCTCCCCCCGAAGGTGGTGTGCCAGAGCAAATTATTGAAGACCGCGACCCCAACATCCCAGCAGGAACGGGTTCTCCTTCAACACCAAGGCAGTCAGGTACGGGAACACCTGGAACAACCCCTCCAACCACGCCTCCCCCCGAAGGCGGTGTGCCAGAGCAAATTATTGAGGATCGCGATCCCACCCTTCCTCCACGTCCAAGCCCCACCCAAAGACCAGGCCAGCCTGTGTTTCAAACTCCTCCAACCGATGATACTGTTCCTCCAGCAGACGCGCCAACTGAACCGTTTGATGTAGATACACAGGGTGTTGCTCCGGGAAGAACAACTCGTTCTGGCCCCAGCTACATTGGTATCGGTGGCAATATTGGTATTGGTGATGGTGACACCGCTTTAGGCGATAGCAGCTTTGCTGTATTCAGTAAGGTTGGCTTAACCAGCAATCTATCTGTTCGTCCAGCCGTTCTTATCGAAGATAACCCAACCATTTTGTTGCCCGTAACGCTAGATTTTATTCCGGCAGTTACCGATGTAACCGAGAATATTTCGGGTGATTTGGGGTTGCGAGTGTCTCCTTACATCGGAGCGGGCATCGCTATTTCCACGGGAGATGATAGCACGGTTGATTTTCTGGCAACTGGAGGTGTGGATGTGCCCATCAGCGATCGCATCTCAGCCACAGCGGCCGTTAATGCTACCCTGTTTGACAATCCTGCGGTCGGTTTGCTAATCGGCGTGGGCTTGAACTTCTAAGCGATCGTCACGCTAGGTCGTTAGCGTCAATTTAATTCTTGAGTGCAGCCCTTCTGATGCGAGAAGGGCTGCTTTTTGATTATCATAACCAACTGACGTTGGTCAGGTAGCCTGTTCAGTAGTGCAGCAACGTTTCTCAAGAAAGTAGCCAGCAATTTAAGCTTAGACTTAGACTTACCAGGTAGACAGTTGGTTGCCTGAATCGGGATGTCGTTAAGTCTGAGAATGTCAATGCTTCTTTGTATCAGTGTCGTCGTCGTTTTCTTGAGCAGTAATGATGTTCTGGAAACCACAACTGACTACTAAAGTTGCCAGCTCTTTTCTATTGTTGTCGCTCTTAAGCGTTGGCGTAGTAGGAGGGTTCGCTTTCTGGCGAGCTAGAGCTGCCCTTAAAGCGGCGGCATTTGACCGTCTTCAGGTATCAGCATCGCTCAAAGAAGAAGAAATTGTTCGCTGGTTTGAAGATCAAGAAAGAGATTTCTTTCTGTTAACGCAATTTCCAGACATTCAACGCAATCTTAAATATCTTTTAGACAGTGAGCCAACCGATCCAGGTCATCAAAGCGCTCACCAACTGCTTTCGACCTACCTAACTGAAATCACGCGGTTAAAACCAAACATTCAAGACGTGTCAGTGCTCGATCGCAGCAACCGAATTGTGCTGTCCACCGAGCGGGTGCGAGAAGGCGAGTATGAGGTTTTAGCCAATATCACCTATCTAGATCAGGTGGAGTCCGGCAGCACGTTTGCGCCTATCTTTTACGTTTCGTCGGATACGGGTAGACCTGCTGTTACCCTGGCGGCTCCGCTCCTGAATCAGGCTGGCGATCGCCAGGGACTGATCCTGGCGAATCTCAACCTGAGCCAAATTGACCAGATTGTGCGAGAGCGAATTGGCCTGGGAGAGAGCGGTGAAACCTATTTGATTGGCTCATTGGTGATTGGAAACACGTTTATTTCGAAAGAAGAAACGCAGCCGCACTATCCGCTAGACATTGTTAGCAGCGATGGCATTGATGCCGCCATGCGAGGAGAACGCGACTTTGGATTATACAACAACTATGCTAATGTCCCGGTGATTGGAGTCTACCGCTGGCTGAATGATTTAGATATTGCTTTATTAGCCGAAATGAGCCAGGACGAAGCATTTTCTCCTGCTCGGGAACTGGCTTCAACTATTGTTTTTGTTGGCTTAATTTCGGTTGGTTTCCTCACCGTTGGCATCTACTGGTTAACCAAACAGCTCCACCTTTCCCGCATTCAATTAGAAAATTACAGCCACAAGTTAGAGCAAAAGGCGCAAGAAGCGAATGCCGCTAATTTAGCTAAAAGCAAATTTCTCGCTAACATGAGCCACGAACTGCGGACTCCACTTAACGCCATTCTGGGATTTTCGCAACTGATGGTGCGCGATCGCTCCTTAAAGCCTTCCCAGCTAGAGCAGCTTGACATCATCAACCGCAGCGGTGAACACCTGTTGACTCTAATCAATGATGTGCTAGAGATGTCCAAAATTGAAGCTGGACGGATAACACTGAACCAGAACAGCTTCAACTTACATCGATTGCTTGATTCCTTAGAAGACATGCTGCAACTGAAAGCCCGATCCAAAGGGTTACGTCTGGTGGTTGAACGCGCTGCTGAGTTGCCCCAATATGTAGAAACAGATGAAGGAAAACTACGCCAGGTTTTAATTAACTTGATAGGCAATGCCATTAAATTTACAAGCCGGGGGAACGTAACATTAACGGTGAGGATGGAGAAGCATCGCTCTACAGCGGATCTGTCGCCTGCTCAGCCCTATCTCCTTTGCTTCACGGTTCAAGATACTGGAACAGGAATTGCACCGCACGAAATGGATACCCTGTTTGAACCGTTTGTGCAAACAGAATCGGGTCGAACATCAAAGCAAGGAACGGGGCTGGGCTTGCCCATTAGCCGTCAATACGTTGGCTTAATGGGTGGAAAAATTGAGGTTCGTAGTGTAGTGGGGCAGGGAACAACGTTTAGCTTCACGATTCAGGCCAGTCCTGCTTTGGCGATCGAGTCGGCTCGGCGATCGCACCGTCGGGTGATTGGCTTAGCGCCCGATCAAACCCGTTATCGCATTCTGGTGGTGGAAGACAAGTGGGAAAATCGCCAGCTTCTTGTCAAAATGCTGGAACCGCTTGGGCTTGAAGTCCGTGAAGCTGAAAATGGCAAAATAGGCGTAGCGCTGTGGGAAGAATGGGAACCTCACCTGATCTGGATGGACATGCGGATGCCAATTATGGATGGCTATGAGGCAACCAAGCAGATTCGCTCTCAGCTAAAAGGACATGCCACGGTAATTATTGCATTGACGGCGAGCGCCTTTGAAGAAGCACGCTCTATCATCCTGGCTGCGGGCTGCGACGATTTCGTGCGTAAGCCGTTCCAGGAGCATGTCATCTTTGACAAAATGGCAGACTATCTAGGTCTTCGCTACGTCTATGCCGATGGCGATGCTGATTGGGCTGAAGCAGAGGCGAGTAGCCAGTATGCAGAGGATGGGCTTTTGCTTGCTGCTCCCAACTCTCCGGCAGCGGCGGTGGCCTCGACCTCCCTCACCCCTTCAGACTTAACCGTGATGCCACCTGACTGGATCGACCAGCTCTATCAAGCGGCCACTCGGGTGAATTCAAAGCAGGTGACTACCCTGATTGGTCAAATTCCTGCATCCCATGCTAATGTTGCCAACGTTCTACTGCATCTCGTCAATCAGTTTCAGTTTGAAGAAATCGTGGCATTGACCCAGCCCGACCCTCAAGATTCTACAGTGCAGTAGGACGGCGCAGTCCTTTATGATCTTCTAATTCTGCATCTCCACACAATTCCCACAAATGGTTGGCATACTGGTTTTGAAGCCGTTTAACTGTTCATTCTCACACTCATAGGGCGATCGCTCCTCACATGGCGGTCGCTTTTTTGCAGATTTTTTGCCCGGTTGTGGCAAGATGCAGATGGCTATTATTTGCCCTATTAGAGGGTCGTTGAGTGACTATTCAAGACGCATTTAACCTGGCTGCTGCCGATTACGATCACCTCCGCCGCACGCTAATTCCCTGCTTTGATGACTTTTATCGAATCGCCATTGAAGTCATACCGGGCGATCGCCAGTCGCCTCTACGCGTTCTTGATCTGGGAGCTGGAACAGGACTGTATGCTGGCATGGTACAGGCTATTTTTCCCAACGCTCAATTAACGCTGCTTGATTTTGCAACGGACATGTTGGAGCAGGCTAAAGCCCGTTTCGATCGCATGGGCAAGCCTTTGAAGCTGATCATTGGCGACTACAACGAGGTCGATTTGGGCGGTTCGTATGATCTGGTGATTTCGGCACTTTCAATTCATCATTTAGCAAACTCCGATAAGCAGCGGTTGTATCAACGGGTGTATGAAACGCTGACACCAGGAGGCATGTTTGTTAATGCCGATCAGGTTTTAGGTAAAACTCCAGAATTAGAACAGTTATATCAGCAGCGCTGGCACAATACTGTTTGCGAACGGGGCATTACGGATGAGCAGTTGCATGCAGCCCTGTGCCGGATGAAGTACGATCGCCTGGCTCCCCTTGACCAGCAACTGCAATGGCTAGAGACGGTTGGGTTTCAGCATGTAGACTGCTGGTACAAACACTTTAGTTTTGCTGTATTTGGAGGGCAACGGTGTAAACAGGATGTACCTCAGCAACAGCCAGTTCTTTACACTGAACGGTTAATTTTGCGTCCTTTTACCCTGGCAGATGCGTCTACTGTGCAACAACTGGTGGGCGATCGCGACGTTGCCGCCAAAACGCTTTCCATTTCCCACCCCTACGAAGACGGCATGGCAGAAGCCTGGATTAAAACCCATGCGCTAAAGTTTGCTAAGCGGCAAACAGTCACGTTTGCCATTGTTTTACAACAGACGAATCAACTCTGTGGTGCCATTGGCCTACATATTGAAGCGGATTACAACAGTGCAGAAATGGGCTATTGGATCGGAAAGCCTTTCTGGGGCAACGGCTATTGTACAGAAGCCGCAGCCGAAGTAGTGCGCTACGGATTTGATCAACTCCACTTACATCGAATTGAGGCCACCCATTTCTCGACCAACCCAGCATCGGGGCGAGTGATGCAAAAGGTGGGCATGCGCCACGAAGGACATCGACGGCAATACACGCTGAAATGGGGAAAGTATGAGGACGTTGAACTGTACGGTATTCTAAAGAGTGACTGGCAGCAATGAGCCGATCGACCGGGAGAAAAAGCAGGAGAAAAAGACAGCAACAGCACTTTTCTGACAAATATAGCGGTCTGGTAGGGAGTGGTGTAGCGTGCTCACCAGTTGCTACAGGTGGTTGAACTGAGATTCAGACACTCATGCTGTGGTTCACGGCATCATTGCTTTTATGAGAGTAGTATTGAATGGCTTGATGAATCAGCGCTTCAAGTTTCATGCGTTGCTCCTGGGAGCAATAGGGGGTTGTGATATTCTCCAAAACCAGCTCATCTTCCATCACAGCATAGGTGCTGGGAAATCGGCTCAGCACATATGCAATTAGATCTTGGCGAGCGTCTCTAGACGCAAACATTTGACGATAGGCCGCTTGCGGATAGACTTCTAAAACATCTTCGATCGCCTCAGCGATAATAGGCAAGGTCAAGTTAATAATCGTTTTAGCCACTTTAAACTCTCCAAAAAACGTGAAGATGCAACTTATTTAGTGTTCCCTTTCAGTGAAACCAAACTGCAATGGTTTAAGTTTTATCCTGACCTTGCATCGGCTGTGAGCTAGCATAAGGTAATGCGATCATTCCTGACCAATTATCAAATTAAGCTCTTGGCGGCCAGTCTCATGCTCATTGACCATGTGGGAGTGGTTTTCTTCCCAGAGGTCTATTGGTTACGAGTACTAGGGAGGTTGAGTTTCCCATTGTTTGCCTGGTTGCTCGTACAAGGAGAAGCTCATACCCACAACATTTGGAAATACGGGCTGAGGCTTCTGGTATTGGGATTGATCTCTCAACCTTTCTTTTACCTGACCTTTGAAACAGATAACCTCAATATTCTGTTTACCTTACTCATTGGTTTGCTGTGTCTTCGGGCGGCGCGTACTGTGCCGGATGTTCAACTGCTGACCTGGGTAATAGGAGGGGCGGTCGCTTCCTTGAGCAATGTAGACTACGGTGCCTATGGTATTGCACTCATTGCTGTGATTTGGCAATTTCGACCAACGCTGCTCTGGTGGGCTTGCTGGCTATTGCCTCATCTTTTTCTGCTGTATGCCCTGCCCGACTATGGCACCTTTCAGTTTCCGGTCGTGCTGGCTCCCCTGTTCCTTCAGGTTGCTAATCATCAGCCCGGCGCAAAAGCAAGATGGTTTTACCTGTTTTATCCAGTGCATCTGCTGCTGCTGTATTTGATTCGGTTAGGAATTGAACAAAATGCTGGCTAACCTGTACTATCAACCCCAACAACAGAATAAATGGAGGACGATCGCTCCAATTACGCTCAGGGGACGGTACGTCACAACCATCCAAGATCTACCTCTAGTTACGTGCCAAGCGCCTTGCTGCGATCGACAATACTAACAACGTAAAGTAAGTAAGGTTTTATGGCACTAAAACTTAGAGTTCCGTCCCTCAATACACCTGAAGCGGCAAAATCCCTTAAGGAAACCATCCTAACGTCAGAGCCAGATGCCAAAGTCGAGGTTGATCCTCAAAGCCAGACTGTAACGGTTGAATCTCAGGCATCTGAAGAAACCTTTAAAGAGCTGATTGTGGCAGCCGGACACACGATCGCTTAATTACTGCATAAGCCACAGGCGACAGCTATAGTCTCCAATAGCAATGATGTCGCCTTTCTGGAACCACTTGGAACGCTATACTACGACCCAACTCAAAGATTCAACGTTGCTCAACCTGAATAAGATTCTCTATCTTTATCATTTTGTTCAATACATTTCGCTTTATTGCATAAGTTGATGGTTCGTATAACTGCTTTTACAAGCGAGACGGCTAGTTCTCTTGAGCGTCGGAAATCCACCGCTTTCAGTCGTCCAAACGCTATTCAATGCCACCTTTACAATTGGTTGTTATCAACGCTACATTACACTGATAACCCATGGGAGCGATAGTCTATCCTGTGGCGGAAGATTAGAAACTGCATTCGCATTAGCTTGTTAGAGGAGAGGGTTGATTTGATTGAGTTTTAGTCAGGTTTAGTCTTCTCCCTGCTGCATCGAGAGTTGGGTTATTTTTCTTTGACAGGATAAATATGCCAGTAAATCGCTGGTTTTTGATTCTGCTGCATTGAATTCTGACCCACTTAAAGCTGGGGAAGAAGTTGGCTCTTGCAATTTGGGCTATCTTTTCTGGTTCTTAACCTACTGTCAATCAGTTCAATATCAATTAGTCCGATCTTAATCAATGATGGGGTGTTAAGTTAAATGAGTTAGCAGCAAATTAGAGCTAATTCACGCTGCGATCGCCAAACATATACAGCATCTTACTTAACCGCTTCAGCAGACAGACGTATCTCGGGGTAGAGAAACTAGTATGGAAGTCAACACTGTTTCACCAATTCAGGCTCGTAAGTTAGGACGTTCTCACGGTGGTCAGGCTGTTGTGGTTGACTACAACGAAGTAGAACAATGCCTGACTCATTGGTTGGAAACAGCAGGTGTTGACCGCGAAATTGAGGCAAAGCCAGAGCAAATCGCTACTTTTGAAGCCGGGATCAATGAAGCTATATCCAGGGCGTTTGCTCCAATCCTGGCAAAATCGTCTCGAAGAACATCTGGATCGCATTTAGCTCATCAGTTATTGCAGCGGTTACTGTATCATTTCAATCGTCATTCCTGTTTTCAGTCGCAAACGCTGCCATCCTACCTTGCTGCCTACCGCGATCGCATTGAAGTGGTGTGGCAACAATGGGAATTCTCCCATGTCAATCAATCGCTGTCTCAAACAACCGATATTGAATCCACATTACGCGATCGCATTTCCTACGATTTGACACCTCTGCCTTCGGAAAATGTGCGTCTGTTGCGAGAACAGATCACCGCTGCAGGTTATCGCCAGTTGTTGACCATTACATCCTTCGAAATAGCAGCAAAACACGGCATTTTGGCTGAAGCGATTCGAGGAGAACACAACTACTCTGAGCTAAACGCGTCGCTAACGAGGCTACTGCAATCGACGTTTGGCAACCACTTTTTCTCTAAATCGGCATCTTTGTACGCTGCAATGCTGGAAGATGTGGGGTTGTCATCTAACTTAGAAGCGTATCTAGATTCGATACCGTGGGAAGTTCTGTCTTTAATTAACCAGGCCTGTTTGCAGGTGAGGCAGCTTGAGCAACCGTTGCATTACATCGGCGGGTTGCTGTATTCTGAAGCGTCTTATCCAGTCCGGTTTGACGATTATCGCGCCGCCGCCCAGCGACTCAACCTCTCGGATATTACTATGAACGGCTGGAATCAAGGCATTGAAATCAGCGCCATCCACAGAACTGCCGTTCTAGATCAGGTGATAGTCCCTTTAGTCAACCATGATTTGGCTGAGGCGTGGAACGTTGTCCTGGGATATGATCAACAACGGTTGATGAGCCACCGTGCCCACGCTGCGATCGCCCGCTCGGTTCGCGCCGCTGAACGTGCAGCGCGTATGTCCTCTAGAACGACCGCTAAACGCTAAAAGGTTAAAAGAATAGGTTTAAAGTAATGGGTTTGAAGATGATTTAAAGCAGATAAATTCGAAACGGATTAAATGATCCGCATTTTTCCCTAAATTTTCCAATTGGGACGTTGGTCTGTGCGATCGGCCAAACCACACGTCAGGCGCAGGATGTACTGTAGATGCATTTAGCGTCACGACAGCAGTTCTGTAAAAAGCATAACTTGAACAGGGTAACATCACCTGAAACAGTGATGTGCTTTAGGGTTGCGGCAACCTAGAGTAGGGGACACATTACAAGTATTATCAGGGCATCGATTAAGACTGGGGTGCAAACGCCACAGCGGACGTGTAGCGCGTCAACCTTGCCCAAGCATCAAACGCTTGACGGTTCAGAGCCGTTTGCTGTCTTAGAGGCTGTCTGAGAAGTGCCAGACCCAACTCGACCCGCCCTCTACTGCCAACAATCAGCACTTTTAAAGCAGCTTCACAAAGTCCTCTAGAATTAGGGGCCAGGGGACAGTGCAGCCGATCGAATCCTTCTCAAACAGCCTCTTAGCCTATTCAGGCACAGGTTGACCTGAGCGCAGTTTCCAGGACAATGTAGTAAAGACTGCACTCAATATCGGAAACTCCCATCCAGCGTCGTGGTCGTTTAATGTTAGTTCTCCTCACTAAGCGAGTGACTGTTGAATAGAGTAAGCGTCGTCGGCAACGTCATTATCCAACCGTTGTTGTTACGCCCGACGCAGGCCACGAGTAATATCCACGCTGGAACGGAGTTGTATGACCAGCCATACTTAGACGATCTATGCCAAGTATTCGGGCATCAAAACAAGGCAAGGCGAAACTTCTTCAGGCTCGAAAAGAAAAGGGATGGGTGAGAGATAGTCCCCAATGGCTGGAGGAGGCTAGCCAACTCGTTGATCCGAATTGGCGCAAGGGTGCCCCCTATGCCTATGGTGTGTCTTACGGAACCTGGGCTAGCTTTTTAGCCGGTAAAGCCATTAATGCCAGTGCGTTTAAGGCGTATTGTCGGATACTTGGCATGGATTGGGAGGAGATTGTTGATCGCAGCAGCGTTACAGCCGCCGGGTCGGAACGTCAGTGCGATTGGGGTGAAGCACCTGATAGTTCTGTTTTTTACGGTCGCGATCGCGAGTTACAAACCTTAGAAAGATGGATCGTTGCCGATCAGTGCCGTCTGATTGCGCTGTTGGGGATGGGGGGGCTG